>NZ_CP091881.1:7552500-7852500 GCF_022163125.1 Paenibacillus sp. HWE-109
GTCACGTGAAACCCCGTCGGAATCCGGCAGGACCATCTGCCAAGGCTAAATACTCCCTAGTGACCGATAGTGAAGCAGTACCGTGAGGGAAAGGTGAAAAGCACCGCGGAAGCGGAGTGAAAAAGAACCTGAAACCGTGTGCTTACAAAAAGTCAGAGCCCTCTTTATGGGTGATGGCGTGCCTTTTGTAGAATGAACCGGCGAGTTACGTTCCCGTGCGAGGTTAAGTCGAAGAGACGGAGCCGCAGCGAAAGCGAGTCTGAATAGGGCGCTTTAGTACGTGGACGTAGACCCGAAACCGTGTGATCTACCCCTGTCCAGGGTGAAGGTGAGGTAACACTCACTGGAGGCCCGAACCCACGCATGTTGAAAAATGCGGGGATGAGGTGGGGGTAGCGGAGAAATTCCAATCGAACTCGGAGATAGCTGGTTCTCCCCGAAATAGCTTTAGGGCTAGCCTCGGAAGATGAGTTGTGGAGGTAAAGCACTGATTGGGTGCGGGGCCCGCCAAGGGTTACCAAGTCCAGTCAAACTCTGAATGCCACAAACTTTATTCCGGGAGTCAGACAGTGAGTGCTAAGATCCATTGTCAAAAGGGAAACAGCCCAGACCATCAGCTAAGGTCCCCAAGTGTGTGTTAAGTGGGAAAGGATGTGGAGTTGCACAGACAACCAGGATGTTGGCTTAGAAGCAGCCACCATTGAAAGAGTGCGTAATAGCTCACTGGTCGAGTGACTCTGCGCCGAAAATGTAACGGGGCTAAACACGCCACCGAAGCTATGGCTTGCACTTTGTGCATGGGTAGGGGAGCGTTGTATGTACGTTGAATTCTGACCGTAAGGACAGGTGGAGCGCATACAAGTGAGAATGCCGGTATAAGTAACGAAAAGATCAGTGAGAATCTGATCCGCCGAAAACCTAAGGGTTCCTGAGGAAGGCTCGTCCGCTCAGGGTAAGTCGGGACCTAAGGCGAGGCCGAAAGGCGTAGTCGATGGACAACAGGTGGAAATTCCTGTACCACCGTAGCCGTTATGAGCAATGGAGTGACGCAGAAGGATAGTGACGCAGACTGATGGATGTCTGTCCAAGCAGTGAGGCTGGTTAGTAGGCAAATCCGCTAACCGTAAGGCTGGGCTGTGATGGGGAGGGAAACTTTAAGTACCGTAGGTCATGATTTCACACTGCCAAGAAAAGCTTCTAGCCAGGCGAAGGTGCCCGTACCGCAAACCGACACAGGTGGGTGAGAAGAGAATTCTAAGGCGCGCGGAAGAACTCTCGTTAAGGAACTCGGCAAAATGACCCCGTAACTTCGGGAGAAGGGGTGCCTCGGTAGGGTGAATAGCCCGAGGGGGCCGCAGTGAAAAGGCCCAAGCGACTGTTTAGCAAAAACACAGGTCTGTGCGAAGCCGCAAGGCGAAGTATACGGGCTGACGCCTGCCCGGTGCTGGAAGGTTAAGAGGAGTGGTTAGGGGCAACCCGAAGCTATGAATTGAAGCCCCAGTAAACGGCGGCCGTAACTATAACGGTCCTAAGGTAGCGAAATTCCTTGTCAGGTAAATTCTGACCCGCACGAATGGCGTAACGACTTGGGCGCTGTCTCAACGAGAGATCCGGTGAAATTTTAATACCTGTGAAGATGCAGGTTACCCGCGACAAGACGGAAAGACCCCATGGAGCTTTACTGCAGCTTGATATTGGACTTTGGTACGATCTGTACAGGATAGGTGGGAGCCTTTGAAGCCTGAGCGCCAGCTTGGGTGGAGGCGCCGTTGGGATACCACCCTGATCGTATCGGAGTTCTAACCTGGTACCGTGATCCGGTATGGGGACAGTGTCAGGTGGGCAGTTTGACTGGGGCGGTCGCCTCCTAAAATGTAACGGAGGCGTTTAAAGGTTCCCTCAGAATGGTTGGAAATCATTCGCAGAGTGCAAAGGCATAAGGGAGCTTGACTGCGAGACCTACAAGTCGAGCAGGGACGAAAGTCGGACTTAGTGATCCGGTGGTACCGAATGGAAGGGCCATCGCTCAACGGATAAAAGCTACCCTGGGGATAACAGGCTTATCTCCCCCAAGAGTCCACATCGACGGGGAGGTTTGGCACCTCGATGTCGGCTCATCGCATCCTGGGGCTGAAGTAGGTCCCAAGGGTTGGGCTGTTCGCCCATTAAAGCGGTACGCGAGCTGGGTTCAGAACGTCGTGAGACAGTTCGGTCCCTATCTGTCGCGGGCGTAGGAAATTTGAGAGGAGCTGTCCTTAGTACGAGAGGACCGGGATGGACGTACCGCTGGTGTACCAGTTGTCTCGCCAGAGGCATAGCTGGGTAGCTATGTACGGAGGGGATAAGCGCTGAAAGCATCTAAGCGCGAAGCCCCCCTCAAGATGAGATTTCCCAGTATGTAAGACCCCTTGTAGACGACGAGGTTGATAGGTTCGAGGTGGAAGTGCGGCAACGTATGCAGCTGACGAATACTAATCGGTCGAGGGCTTAACCAAACTAATCCCAACCAAGTGAAGAAAAGCTTTGTAGCGAATTCCGAGTACTTGATTGGGGCCCAGAAAACCTAAGAACATCTAACTTTACGCACGTTTCGTATCTAGTTTTCAAGGCGCAAACCACGCTTTGACTGTTTGGTGATGATGGCGGAGGGGACCCACGCGTTCCCATCTCGAACACGACCGTTAAGCCCTCCAGCGTCGATGGTACTTGAACCGCAGGGTTCTGGGAGAGTAGAACGTTGCCAAGCAACTAAGAAACCTTACAAGGAGAAATCCTCGTAAGGTTTTTTCTGTTATTTTTATGTTACTTTGAGTGTGACCCCATTTTCCCTCATGAATAGGCAAGCTACTATAGCTTATTGTAGTTCCCTTTCAGCTTGGACGTGCCGCTGCACAGTCCGTTATTTCGGCTACATTCTCCTGCAGCTACTCTCAGCGTTCTCCCAACCAGCTGTCTAAACTAGCTAACTTCAAGATTCCGGAACAGCTAACATGAGGAATTTTATTACATTGGATTTATCCAATGTAATCGTGAATTTGGCCGCCTATCGGGCTGTTAGATTGGATTTATACATTGAAATCCTCAAAGCCGCGGCCTTTTTATCAGATACCATTGGATTTATCCAATGTAGATGCAAAATTAACCGCCTATACGGCTGTTGGATTGGATTTATCCAATCAACAGCGTGAGGCAGTTCGGCGCCTACTGGATGTAACAGGAAGTTTCTTTTTCGCTAATTTTAACTAATCCAGTCTTGTTATAGGGACGGAACCGGAAGAGGATCCATAGCCGCGGCATCAGCATCCACAGATGGAAGATAGTCAGATAAATAAGCCATTTTTCAGGAATCCAAGGGTATAGCAACAGAATGACAGAAAGCCCAATCCAGAATAAATGCAGCTGAATCCTGGAGACTAGTCGCACGGAAGCATGTCCATCCGGGATAAAGCCGGACCAGAAGATACCCAAGCGATAGGACCAGCCTCTCATGGCCATGCCAATCGTGAATTGGAAGTAGGTACGAACAAGTAAGGTATGGAACATTAGAAGGAGTGGGTAGCTTACAAGAAGCGGAAGCCAGCTAGAGGAATCGAATTTATAGAGAACCGCTATGGCGAGTATGGCGAAATAAAGAATTGTTTTGTAAAGAGAGTGGTAGATGCGCTTGACCAGGGTATAACTGTAAATCGTAGATTGTTTTGATAAGTTGGGCTCTTGGTTTATTGACATGATGATGACCTCCGCAAGGCGGTTAACCTGATTATAAGACTATATCGGCAAGATCCTTCCAAAATATAAGCGTTTAGCTAGTTTAGGAGAATCAAGAAACGGTTATACTAGAAGTAAACGAATATGGGGTGATCATATGGAGGAGAACCGAATTGGGATATGTATGATCTGTGAGCAGCAAAGGTTGGGCGGCATTCATATTATAACAGCTTTTATCTGTGATGAGTGCAACAATGAGATTGTGAAGACGAATGTAAATGATCAAAGGTATCCGTTTTTTGTGAAGCAAATGAGAAAGGCGTTTCATACGGGGAATTCTAGACAATATATGAACTAATGGGAGAAGCTTCTTATAGAAGCTTTTTTGTTTTTTTCGCGTCAATCTACTACTATAAGGGTATAAAATAGAAAGCTCTGGGAGCTTGAGGAGTCATCGAACGTATGTCTAGTTTCAACCGAAAAGTAGAACCTAATCGTGCGCCACTTTTTGAAGCCATGGTAGCCCATCATCAGCGGAATCCGGTAAGCCTTCATGTACCGGGACATAAATCCGGACAAGGCTTGCTGGAAGAAGGCGAGGATTATTTGAAGATGGTGATGTCCATCGATTATACAGAGATCACAGGGCTTGATGATTTGCATCATCCCGAGGGGGTCATTCAGGAAGCAGAAGAGCTGGCGGCGGATTGTTTCGGAGCAGAGGAAACGTATTTTCTGATTGGTGGAAGCACAGTGGGAAATATCGCGATGATTGCGGCGGCTTGCGGCCGCGGCGATCTTATTCTCCTGCAAAGGAATGTGCATAAGTCCGTAATTCACGGTCTGATGATAGCAGGTGCTCACGCTGTATTCATTGCTCCTGAGCTGCATCCGCAGACAGGTGTAGCAACAGGCCTCTCCATCGAAAGCGTACAGCAAGCACTTCTGCAGTATCCTGAGGCGAAGGCGCTATTTCTGACAAATCCTAATTATTATGGGATGGGCATGGATTTGAAGCCTTTTGCTGAGCTGATGCATGCAAGTGGAAAGCTGCTTTTGGTAGATGAAGCGCATGGTGCACACTTCGGCTTTCATCGGGAGGTGCCTGCTTCTGCTTTATCGCAAGGGGCCGATGCTGTGGTGCAATCCACGCACAAAATGCTGACGGCCATGACCATGGGAGCCATGCTGCATGTACAAGGAAATCTCATAGACCGTGGCAACATCAAACAATTGTTGGCTATGCTGCAAAGTTCCAGTCCTTCTTATCCGATTATGGCTTCTTTGGATTTAGCGAGAAAGAGGCTGCATACGGAAGGAACTGTGTGGATAGAGCAAGGCCTTGCTGTCGTGAAAGAATTCAGGACCTTATTAGATCGGCTTGACCGATTCGATTATTACCCGAAAGTATTTCCGTTGGTGCCAAGCTACGATCATCAGACGGCCGATCCGTTCAAAATAGCAATCTGCGATAGAACGAACACACTGACAGCAACGGAACTCAAGGATAAAATGGAAGCTGACGGTATTTATGTTGAAATGACCGACGGGCGACAGGTTCTTCTGGTTTTCTCTCCTGCATCGGGCAGAGCCGATATGCTTAGGGTAATTGAGACTTTGCATAACATTTGTTTGGACGGGACCTTACAAAAGAAGGAACTTCAGGAGCCTATCTCGAATATACTTAAATTACCCTACTATCCGCAAATCTCATCCCCTGTTGTTTTCGATCTGAAAGAGAGCTCAAGAACATCACGTGAGAAAGAAACGGTTAGTCAGGTGAACCTGGAAGATGCGGTTGGACATCGCTCAGCCGATATGGTCATTCCCTATCCACCAGGAATCCCCTACCTTTATACGGGAGAAGTGATCTCGGCTTCTGTTGTCGAAGCATTAGTGCAGTTAGCAGCAAGGGGTATCAAGTTTCAAGGGACAGAATTTGGTCAGACACACAAGCTAAAGATTTACACATAAACTATTTCAAAAGTTGTGAAGCAGCAAGTAGGAGGAAAGCGTGAACGGAATATTTATTACTTTTGAAGGGCCGGATGGCGCCGGGAAAACAACGCAGTTGAAGCAATTGGCTGAGGGGCTCAAGAAACTGGGACATGATGTCCTTGTGACCAGAGAACCGGGCGGTACGGCAATCAGTGATCAGATTCGAAGCATTATACTTGACCCTGCGCATAAGGAGATGGTGGATCAAGCAGAAGTATTGCTATATGCGGCATCCAGAGCACAGCATGTGCATCAATTGATTCTTCCGGCGCTTCAAGCTGGACGTATAGTCCTATGCGATCGATTCATTGATGCGAGTGTAGCTTATCAAGCATATGGGCTAGGCATAGACGTAGATCAGGTCAAAGAGATTTCGCGATATGCCAGTTCAGGGTTGCAAGCGACGCGCACTTACATTCTTGATGTTCCTGTGGAAGTAAGTTTAGCCAGATTGCATCATCGTGCTGGTTCGGGTTCAGATGCCCAGCAGCTGGATCGGATTGAACAGAAGCATGTTGATTACCACAGCCGGGTAAGGGCAGGCTTTCACCAGATCGCGGCCGATCATCCTGAACGGGTTCAAGTCGTGGATGCCAATCGGAGTGAAGAAGAGATAGCTGCAGACATTTGGACTGATTGTAACCAATTGCTGGAGGAACATATTTCCGTGTAAAGCAGAAAATCCATTCTTCGTTTATAATAAAAGGGAGGCAACACTTATGAAACTAGTCGTAGCCATTGTACAGGATAAAGATAGCAATCGTCTTTCCAATGCTTTAATCAAAGAAGGGTTTCGCGCTACGAAGCTGGCGAGTACTGGCGGGTTTTTACGTGCTGGGAATACGACTTTTATGATTGGTACGGAAGACGAGAGAGTGCAAGAGGTCATGCAGGTGATTCGCGCTAATTGCAAAATTCGTGAACAACTGGTTACACCGGTTTCACCAATGGGAGGAACGACGGATTCATATATTCCGTTTCCCGTGGAAGTGCAAGTGGGTGGAGCTGCGGTTTTCGTATTGCCAGTTGATCGGTTCGAGCATTACTAATCTCAATTAGACATACACAAGGATGGATGCGTCTTGAAAATTAATCCGGGGTGGCAGCCCATCGGTAAAAACGTCAAAGTCAATGAGAACGTCCCGCCGGCACAAATGGCCCCCCGGAATTTCTCGGAAATCATGCAGCAGCAGGATGAGAAATTTACTCAGGAGCAGTTGTCCAAAATGGTGCAGCAAATTACGCTGCAAGGCGACCGTCTATCACGGGGGATGACCGTGAGGGATCTTCTTCAATATAAATTGTTGATCAAACAGTTTCTGGAGGAAACGGCACGTCGTGGCGTCAACTTACGAGATACGAAGGGCTGGGATCGTCGCGGCCGTTCGAAGCGATATAAGCTTTTGGAAGAAATCGATCAGGAACTGCTTGCTTTGGCTGATGAGTTGTTGGAAAGCGAGCAGGGTCGAATTGAAATTTTGCACAGAATCGGAGAGATCCGAGGCATGCTGATTAACTTGTTATTTTAGGAGGGTGTTAACCTCATGTCCTTCCAAGCGATACCGGGACAAGCAGCCGCCAAGCAGCTTTTACAGAATGGGCTTAGGCAAGACAAGCTGTCTCATGCTTATATTTTTAGCGGGCCTGTTGGGACAGGACGGTCAGAGATGGCAATTGCACTAGCGAAAGCGATTTATTGTCAGCACGGGAAGGATGAAGCCTGCGGCGAATGTTTGGAGTGCCGCAAGGTTGAGCATAGCAATCATCCGGATCTGCACGTGGTCGCGCCTGACGGAGCGTCGATCAAGATTGAACAAATCCGCGAGCTGCAAAAGGAGTTCGCCTACCGTGCGACAGCGTCCGGTACCAAAATATATATTCTGCATCATGCCGAGAAGATGACGGTACAGGCTGCGAACAGCCTGCTTAAATTCCTGGAGGAACCGACTTCGCATGTCGTCGCGATTCTGATAACAGAGAATGGGAATGCCTTGCTGCCAACGATTCAATCGCGGGCGCAGTGGATTCATTTCACACCCATGCCGCGTGAGCAGATGATGCTTACTTTGCTGGAAGAAGGCCATCCTGCCGCACTTGTTCAACCTGCTGCGCATTTAACCGCAGGATTGCAAGCTGCCAGAGAGTTAATTGCAGCGAATTGGTTTGCAGAAATGAGAACCGTAGTGTTACAATTAGCAAAGGAGACGCTCACACGTTTCCCTACTTCTATGATCACGGTGCAGCAACGAATTGTGAAAACAGAACTTGCGGACCATATGTCGAGTTTGTTCGACTTATTGATCCTCTGGTTTAAAGATATGGTGCAGTTGCGCCTGGAGCGCAGAGATAAGCTTGTATATAATGATCAACTGGACTGGATGAGCTCCCTCGCGTTCAGCCGGGATGTCTCAGATTGGGTAGGTATGATGGAGCAAGCCGTAGATTTACAAAAGCGACTGCGCTTCAACGCCAATTCTCAGCTGGTGATCGAGAAAATGCTCGTGGAGATGCAGGGGGTGTAAGATGTATTCGGTCGTAGGCGTCCGCTTCAAGAAAGCGGGTAAAATATATTATTTTGATCCAATAGATTTGCCTATTGAGAAAGAAAGCGCCGTTATTGTTGAAACCGCTCGCGGTGTAGAATATGGCAAAGTCGTTGTAGGCAAGAAGAACGTCAAAGAGAATGATGTTGTGCTTCCGCTCAAAAAGGTGATTCGCATAGCAGATGATACGGATGCTGATCTGGTTGAAGAGAATAAGAAAGCAGCCAAAGACGCGTTCCAAACTTGTCATGAGAAGATTAAGGACCATAGTCTTAAGATGAAGCTCGTAGACGTAGAGTATACTTTTGATCGTAATAAAATTATTTTTTACTTTACAGCTGAAGGACGGGTTGATTTCCGGGAACTGGTCAAAGATTTGGCAAGTATTTTCCGCACACGTATCGAACTGCGCCAAATTGGCGTAAGGGATGAAGCGAAAATGCTTGGAGGTATAGGTCCGTGTGGGCGGATTCTGTGCTGTTCATCTTTTCTAGGCGATTTTGAGCCTGTATCCATCAAAATGGCCAAGGACCAGAATTTATCGTTGAATCCAACGAAGATATCCGGATTATGCGGTCGGTTAATGTGCTGTTTGAAATACGAACATGATAATTACGAGAGTGCAAAAGATTCACTGCCAACTGTTGGGCGGCATGTAATCACTTCTTTTGGGAATGGTAAAGTGTTAGGGTTAAATATTAGTGAGCGTACCGCGAAGGTTCAATTGTTCGACCTTGGTAAAGCACTTGATTTACCTTTCGATGATGTGGTTGAACAAGAGTAGCGGCATAAGATCCAAGGAGGCGCTGGCCAGTAAGCATGCATGGCACTAGAGGTGAAAGCGTGGATAAACAGGATATTTTTGGACAAATAGATGATATTGAAGAACGCATGGGTGCCACTTATGCCGAATTGGGTGCCTTAAAGAAACGAATTATTATCCTCATCGAAGAAAATAAGAGACTAAGCATAGAGAATCAGCAACTTCGCAAACTGATCCGACAAGAGGAAACGATTGTCGAGCAGCCTGTAGGAGAAGCAGAAGAAACTCTTCCGTTACCAGGAGCCGGTTATGATAATTTGACCCGCTTATATAATGAAGGATTTCATATCTGCAATGTGTATTACGGACACCTTCGGACTGAAGGAGATTGTTTGTTTTGCTTATCCTTTTTAAATAAATAAGTGCTTGTGACCGTAGGGGTTTATGCCTTACGGTTTTTTTCCATAAGGAGCAAGTCAAGAAAGGAAATGACGATAGAACGCATGGTGCCTTTACGACCGACAGAACGAATTGACGATTTATTGACGTATGATTTGAAAATTATTCAAAGTGATGAGGTATTCAGCTTCTCAATGGATGCTGTACTATTAGGACGGTTTTGCAGTGTGCCGCCTAAGGGGCGTATGATTGATCTATGCACAGGCAACGGGGTTGTTCCCTTGCTGCTGGCTACGCGAACTCGTGCTGACATCTGGGGGGTCGAAATTCAAGAGCGGCTGGCCGATATGGCCGTTCGCAACGCGCTGATTAATGGCTTGGAAGATCGGCTGCATATGATTCAAGGGGATCTCAAAACAATTCACCAGACGTTGGGTCACGGCCAGTTCGACGCGCTAACCGTAAATCCGCCCTACTTGCCGGTGCCGAATGGCGAGCAGAATGCAAATGAGCATTATGCAGCTGCACGCCATGAGATACATTGTACGTTGGAGGACGTTATTGCTGCCAGCGCAAAGCTGGTCAAAGCAGGAGGGAAAGTGGCGATGGTCCATCGTGCAACGCGGTTAATTGATATTTGCTATCTAATGAGGAAGTACCGGCTTGAGCCCAAACGCATTCGTTATGTACATGCTCGTGCGGGCGAAGAAGCTATGATGGTGCTAATCGAAGGCATGAAGGACGGGAAACCGGAGATTCGGACGCTGCCCCCGCTCATTGTGTACGACGAGAATCAGGAATATTGCAAGGAATTGAAGGAGATTTATTATGGGGGCCGAGCCTCTTTGGAGTTCTCAGCAGAAGCAGCGGAGTAAAAGAGTGAGAGTCTATATACAACTAAGTCGAATAGTAAAGAGGGAATTCCGTGAGCTTGAATGTACAAAAGAGTTACCGCGAAGAGGGGAGCGGCGCAGGCACTTTATATTTGGTGGCTACGCCAATCGGCAACCTCGAAGATATGACCTTCCGTGCGATTCGCATTCTGAAGGAGGTTAACATGATTGCCGCCGAAGATACGCGGCAAACACGCAAGCTGCTGACGCACTTCGAGGTCGCTACGCGACTCGTCAGCTATCACGAACACAACAAGCAGGCAAGCGGACCCGAACTTGTCCGCTTGCTGCTTGAAGGGCAGAGCATCGCGCTGGTCAGCGATGCGGGACTGCCGGCCATCTCCGACCCAGGTTATGACCTGGTGAGGATGGCCGTGGAACAGGACGTGCCGGTGGTGCCCATCCCCGGCGCGAATGCGGCTCTGTCGGCGCTGATTGCATCAGGCCTGCCGACCGAGCGGTTCGCCTTCGTCGGGTTTCTCCCCCGGGAGAAAAAGGATCAGACGAAGGTGCTTGAAGGGCTGCAGCACGTGCAGGACACGCTGCTGTTCTATGAATCCCCGCACCGCGTCGATAAGACACTTGCCCGCATGGCGGAAGTGTGGGGGGCGGAGCGCCGGGTGTGTCTCGCCCGCGAGCTGACGAAGCGGTACGAGGAGTTCCTGCGCGGCACGATTGCAGAGTGCCTTGCGCACTTGGAGCAGTACCCGCCGCAGGGCGAGTACTGTATTATTGCCGAAGGCACCTCAGCCGCGGCAGCGCGGGAAGCGGCGGACGGCTGGTGGGAGGCCATGTCGCTCAGCGACCATGTTGAGCACTACGAGCAGCTAGGCAGCGACCGCAAGGAAGCGATGAAACTGGTCGCCGGTGATCGCGGACTGTCCAAGCGCGATATCTATAATGCACTTCTTGAGCGCTAAGGCGCTCAGAGATGTGCGAAGCTATCGGGATCATTCTCTTCCAGTACTTCCGGACAAAAAAAGATCTCTAATCCGTGGCCTAAGCCAACAAATTAGAGATTAAAGGAGATATGAAAAAGGTTAGAATTACCAATAGGATAAGTGCTACTTCTAGTATACACTAAATTTCTTATTTTGTCACAGGTGTTGGCATTTCTGCTAAACAAATATGACAAACAATTTTTCCTTTGAAGTAAGAAACGTTTTCGGCGTTGCCACAGAAGATACAAGCAGGCTCATATTTCTTCAGCATGATGCGTTCGCCATCCACATAAATTTCCAAAGCGTCTTTCTCGCCAATACCCAAAGTGCGGCGCAACTCGATCGGGATAACAACGCGCCCCAATTCGTCAACTTTTCTTACAATGCCCGTAGATTTCAACATATATAAAAAACCCCTTTCGATTTTATTAAAACTTTATCAATATCGTCATGTTTCGACATATCGTCTTGCCTTATGATACCAACCATTCCCAAAATAGTCAACCATATTTTCATTAGAATTCGCCTGAAATTTATTATTTTTCAATTTCTTGTCATTCGTTAAAAATACTAAGAACCCTGTAGTGTAGGGATTTGTAAGGCTTATATTACGAGTGGCCTTTTAAGAAAGCCTCATTTCTGTTAAATGAATAAGAAGAATTGGAGTAGTAAAATTGGGATTTAAGCTTCGACAAATTACGACAATGATGTCGAAGTACTGGCGAAGCAATGTCGAAAAGGTTACTATTTCATAAAGAAATCATAAAGAGAGGTTGTGAAAGAATGAAGGAAGAAAAGGTATTCAAAGATCCCGTTCATAAATATATTTACGTTCAGGATGCAACGATTTGGGATTTAATTAATACGCGAGAGTTTCAACGCCTGCGTCGTATTCGTCAGCTAGGCACATCGTATTTAACTTTTCATGGAGCTGAGCACAGCCGTTTCTCTCACTCCCTTGGGGTGTACGAAATCACCAGGAAAATTATTTCCCAATTCGAGCGTAATCAATATGATGATTGGCCTAAGGAAGAGCGATTACTCTGTTTATGTGCGGCCTTGCTGCACGATTTGGGCCATGGACCTTTCTCCCACTCGATTGAAAAAGCCTTTGGCACGAAGCATGAGGATTGGTCCTGCCGAATTGTACTTGGTGATACCGAAGTAAATCGTGTGCTTAGCCGAATTTCGCCTGATTTTCCTAAGCGGGTAGCCGGTGTAATCTGTAAATCTTATAGTGAAGAGATTGTAGTAAGTCTTGTATCCAGTCAATTGGATGCCGATCGTATGGATTATTTGCTGCGGGATGCTTATTTCACAGGGGTTAATTACGGAACTTTCGATTTGGAGCGCATCCTTCGCGTAATCAGGCCGTACAAGGGACATATCGTTGTTAAAGAAAGCGGCATGCATGCGGTAGAGGACTACTTGATGTCCCGTTACCAAATGTATTGGCAGGTCTATTTCCATCCAGTCACACGCAGTGCCGAAATATTGCTGCACAAGGTGTTTGCGCGTGCTAAACATTTATACGAAGATAACTATTCGTTTGGATTTATGGTGGAGCCTATTCTACACTTGATTCAGAATAAAATTACCTTGGAAGATTACTTGCTATTGGATGAATCAGTGATGCAGACGATGCTGACATTCTGGTGCCAGGAAAAAGATGCGATCCTTGCTGATATGTGCAAACGATTCTTGGACCGGAAATTGTATAAATACAGCACCTTTGAGGAATCTAATCAGCATCTGATTAAACGGATGGAACGAGTGATGGCGGAGGTCGGCTTCGATCCAACGTATTACATGGAAATTGATTTCCCTTCGAATCAATCTTATGATGTGTACAGACCCGGTGAAACCGATGATAATTTGCCTATTTTGCTGCTTGATCATAAGGAAACACTAACGGAAATCACACATCGTTCAGAAATCGTGCAGTCGATCAGCGGCTTTCAAATGGGCAAGCATCACGTGTATTATCCAGAGGAACTGCTGGAGCGACTGAATGCTACCGACTATCCGGATTTGTGGGAGCTGCTCGGGGAACAAGAATAACAAGTATTTTCAACATAAGGGAGAACGAACATGCTGACAGACTCACATACCCATTTAAATGCAGAACAGTTCAATGAAGACCAAGATGAAGTGATACAGCGCGCATTGGACGCAGGAGTTACACGAATGGTGAATGTAGGCTTTAACCGCGAGACGATTCCTAGTTCGATTGCTCTTGCGGAGAAATATGATTTCATCTACTCGACAGTGGGTTGGCATCCTGTGGATGCGATTGATATGATGCCCGGCGACTTGGCGTGGATTGAGGAGTTGTGCAAACATGAGAAAGTGGTCGCGATCGGGGAAATTGGGCTTGATTATTACTGGGATAAATCGCCAAGGGATGTCCAGCAGCGTGTATTCCGGGAGCAAATTCAATTAGCCCGCAAATTAGGGATGCCGATCGTTATTCATAATCGGGATGCGCATCAGGATATCTTGCATATTTTGAAAGAGGAGAAGGCTGAGGAGGTTGGCGGGATCATGCATTGTTTCTCAGGAAGTTGGGAGACGGCGAAGCAATGTCTGGATATGAACTTTCATATCTCTTTCGGAGGACCTGTCACTTTCAAAAATGCTAAGCAGCCTAAGGAAGTACTCGCTCAGGTTCCGTTAGACAGGCTATTGATTGAAACGGATGCACCTTATTTGACCCCGCACCCTTTCCGCGGCAAGAGGAATGAATCAGCTTACGTTCGCTTAGTAGCCGAGACAGCCGCGGAAATTCGGGGGATGACGGTGGACGAAATTGCCGAAATTACGACAAACAACACGATTCGCTTGTTAGGACTCAAGTAAAGCGTTTTTCTGGAATTTGCGGAGCAGTATAAACCTGCAAATGAATGTAATCACCAGCAGTGCCGCGAGCGGCAGCAGGATATACATAGGGGAAGACCGGATGAGTAAAGGTATCGTCAGGATGCATAACTCTGCTAACAAAGCTAACCAAATAGTGAGCGCTAGCGCGCCAGCTTTCCAATGACGCTCAAGCGGATACATATCCAGCCAGAAGGTGTAGCGGTGTGCCCTCTCCAGGGAAGTTAGCTGAACTAGCGAAACTAGCAAACAGATGAGGAAGATTGCTATTCTTGCTGTGCTGCTGCTTGAAACAGCAATGGCGAATGTTCCTATGACCGTCAGCCGCAAGATGATTGTGAATAGTTCCGTACGCAGCAAAGTCTTCATATATATGTACAAATAAGAAGCATCTTGTCTAAAAGGAATAAACCGTGTCAACCCGCTGACCCAAGCTCTGCGGGTTATTCGTGTTGGCAGCGCAGGCACATCCACGAACCAGTTGAAAAAGGCGTAAAGTCTGGCTTGCTGCTGCCTTTCTCTGGCGATCAGGTAATCCCATCCAATCATATATTTGGAAACGAAACGCGTGAGCGCTAACCAGATCATAATAAGCACAATGGCGGCAGCGCTTGCCCATAGCATATGGTAGTGGAATTGCAGGATAAGAAGAGCAATTGTGGCTAGCCAACGGAAGCTGGCCGAGACCATTCGTGCGCGTTCATGTGCGAAGCGGCTCTCTTGCCAGCTCGCCAATAAATTAGCAGTCTTTATTAGAAGAAGGAAGACAAGCATCAATAAGAAATGCTGCGCGTTAGCCCCAAGGCAGTGATGATAAAGCGGCCATAACACAACCCACGCGAGGAAGGTCAAAATAGCTTGCAGCGAGAAGCTGTAAATGAAGCTGCTGCGGAAATAAGCGCCCATTTGGTGTTCGATTCGCAGCAGGAACATGCGGTCTGCGCTCCGCACCAGAGTTCGAATTGGGCTGGAAGCAATCGACGGAACGAGCAAGAGCAGCACGAACCACAAATAGGGATAATCTGTCGGAAGACGCTGTAATATTTTTGCGTAATAATAGGAAGCAAGAATGACAAGAAACAACACAAGGCCAAGAAAATTGCTGCGTGCCGCATATTGCCAGTAGCCTATAGATTCCTTCATATAATGTTGGAATCTTTGCTGCCAAAGAGAACGGGTATTCATGTCCATATGGCTCATCACGAATCCCCTTTAACGAGCTTGTAGAAAATGTCGTCCAGGGATGCTGCAGGAAGATCGGATTGATCGCGCAATTCGACTAAATTTCCTTGTGCCACCATATGGCCTCGGTGCAAAACGACATAGTTGTCGCAATATTTCTCAATCGTAGACAAAATATGCGAGGATATGAGGAAAGAGGCGCCTTTATTTTTCATTTTAACCATAAGTTCTAATAAAGACCGAATGGCTAAGGGGTCGAGTCCGAGAAAGGGCTCATCAATGATATATAAAGAAGGTTCGATCAGGAAGGCATTCATGATCATTACTTTTTGCTTCATCCCTTTGGATAGGTGGCTGGCGAAGCTGTTTAACTTGTCCTGCATGTGAAACTGCTCTAATAATGCGTGAGAGCGACTCAGGTAATCTTCCCTTGATAAACCGTAGGCCATTGCGGTAAGTTCGAGGTGTTCACGGATGGTTAGTTCTTCATAAAGCTCCGGACTCTCAGGAACATAAGCGTAAGTGGCCCGATAAGGGAGCGGCTGTTCAGCTAGTGTCAATCCATTGATGCGGATCGTTCCCTTCTGAGGTTGAAGCAAGCCGAGGATGTTCTTAATCGTCGTACTTTTGCCTGCTCCATTCAGTCCAATCAGACCCATCATTTCGCCCTGAAGAATCGAAAAAGTCAGGTCATGAAGAACAGGTTTGTTCGGTAAATATCCCCCGTATAAAGCGTCAACTTGTAAAATGGGCCCCATCTCAGTGCCTCCCTAAATAGCAAATTATTGGCATTTTCGAATCCGTTTTGTACACGATCATTATAAACAAATTTGCTTTCCAAGCCTAGTTTGACAGTATAAATTCGAAGATAGTTAGTATTCGTACGTTATAAAGAGTTAAATGTAGATAAAAGGCAGTTTTGTTGGATAATTAAGCTAATTTTCGGCGATTTAGCCCTTTTTAGCAGGTGTCATTGCCTTTACAGGTTCAGATTAACAGCGTAATATACTTTTCATAATAACTTAATAACCAATTTGCCGATTTTCCATTCGCTGAGTTCCATTTATGGGAACGGGGGAACCACTGTAAGCTAAAGCAGCCTTGGCGTTGCTGAAGTAAACAGAGTGAGTAACAGGGGTGAATCTTAGAGCATACTGTGTATGCTTGTAGTAGGGCGACTCTCACGTCCGAATCCGTCAGCTAACCTCGTAAGCGTAAGAGAGGTAACGATTGTCGTTCGTGCTATTTGTGTATTTAACTATGCAAACTATGCCAGCGAGAAGAGTCCTCTTCTTGCTGGCTTTTTGTCTTCTTTCGGTGCTGTACGCAGGATGGACGACTAAAAAGGACCCGGAATTCATAGAATGATGAATGGCAACATGGTGTGGGACGACCGAAAACGGCGTTTAGTAGCGTCTGTGGAAGGCGAACACATTAAGTTAAACTAAAAAACCTTAGTCGCGTCAAATTTAATCATGCTGTAACCTGGCGGCGAGGCTTTGAAGGAGGACCGAAGAAGTGGGCAGTATCTCATTTAGCGAGACCCATGTAAAACGATCATCCAGCATGTCCTTCGCATTGCGATGGAAGCATGAAAACTTGCGTTTGATTTTAAGCTTAGCTCTTATCTCAATCGCAATGACTTTCATGTTTTTGGTGTTGTTGTACGGTACGGCTACCAAGAGCGTATCCGTGGTTGTGAATGGACAAGAAACCGTTGTACATACGAAACAATGGGTCCTGCAACGCCTACTGGATGAACAAGCCATAACGATTGGTGAACACGATGAAATATCTGCAATGCCTACGACCAAAATCAAAGGCGGAGACAAATTTGTTATCGAGCATGCATCACCAATTCAATTGACTGCTGATGGAAAGACCACCACTGTTTACACAACTGCAAGAACGGTAGAAAGTGCATTGCAACGTTTACATATTGCACTTGGGGAGCTTGACAAGATCACTCCCGAACCGACAGCCGCTCTGGCTTCCGGCGATGCAGTCAAAATCGTCCGTGTGAAAAAAGAGACGGAGGCAGTCACAGAGCCGATCGCGTTCGATACGGAAAAAAAGAACGACGCATCGCTGCTCAAAGGCAAAGAGCAAATCGTCCAAGAAGGCAAAGAAGGCGTGCTCTTGAAGAAGAAAGAAAAGACTTTCGAAGACGGTGTTTTAGTCGCGGAAGCAGTTGTGGGTGAAGAAGTACAAACAGAAAGCATTAAGAAAGTCGTGTCGATTGGCACGAAGAATCCGGTCGTGGTTCTTTCGGCTTCCTCGCCAAGCGTGGATGAAGTTTCGAAGAATGGGGTTACTTTCGGTTATAAACAAATCCTCAAAAATGTGAAGCTCACGGCTTACTCAGCGGGAGCCGAATCAACAGGTAAATCAGAGGGGACTCCTGGTTATGGTAAAACCTATACGGGCACTACCGTAACGGAAGGAAGAACAATTGCTGTTGATCCCAAAGTCATTCCACTCGGTTGGTGGGTGTACATTGAAGGTATTGGTTTCCGCCGTGCAGAAGATACCGGCAGCGGTGTGAAGGGCCAAACTATTGATGTCTACTTCGAGGATAATGGTTATGCCAATAAATTCGGAACAAAACAGGGGTATACGGTCTACGTGGTCGGACCGAAAAAGCCTTCCGAAAACTAACGTGTAAACGTCTGTTTCGGCGGGAAGAATGTCATATATACGTTGCCAGGCAAGCAGCCTGGGCGAAAGAAGAGGGGACCCCTCTTCTTTTTCTGCGTACTGGGAAGGGAACCGTTATGATTAAAGAAGTCATTGTCGTCGAAGGAAAAGACGATACAACGGCCATCCGCCGAGCAGTCGAGGCGGATACGATTGAAACCGGCGGCTCTGCGATCGGCCAAGCTGTCTTGAAGCGAATCGCACTCGCGCAGCAGCGCAGAGGCGTTATTATTTTCACGGATCCGGATCACGCAGGTGAACGGATTCGCAAAATTGTAGCGGCCAAGGTACCCGGCTGCAAACATGCTTTCATCACCCAAGAGCAAGCGGCATATAAGGGTGATATCGGGGTTGAGAACGCGACGCCGGAGACGATTCGTCAAGCTCTTCAGAGCCTGCGGACCGAATACGAGGGAGCGGTGTCCCAATTGACGATCGAAGACCTCGTGTCGGCAGGATTGATCGTTCATGCCGAGGCGGCAGCTCGTCGGCTTATTGTGGGCAATGCGTTAGGCATTGGCTACTGCAATGGCAAACAGTTCTTTAAACGCTGTGCGATGTTTCAGATCTCGCGAGAGGAATTTGAGGCAGCTGTGGAGCTTCTGGAAGCTGAGAAGTAGAACTTAGATCAAGATTGCGCTTACATCGCTTGTACTGGCCTTTTAGAGGCCTTAGAGAAGAAATGCCCAGAACCTATAGATGAAGAGGTCTACACGATGAATATACCCGGAAATGAAGTCATTGTAACAGCTGAAGATGTCGCAACACCCAGTAAAACGAAACAAATTATTAAAAGAAATGGTCTTGTGCTCAAAAAGAGCCTGGGTCAGAATTTCTTGATTGACCAAAACATCCTCAGCAAGATCGTCATGGCTGCTGAACTTGGACCCAATAAAGCAGCCTTGGAGGTTGGCCCTGGGATTGGCGCGCTCACGCAGAAATTGGCCAAGCTCGCCGGCCGCGTCCTGGCTGTTGAGATCGATCAGCGTTTGCTGCCTATTCTGGCCGAAACGCTGGAGCCTTACCCCCATGCCACCGTGGTTCATGGGGATATCCTGAAAACCGACCTCCAGGCGTTATTCCGGGAGCACTTCCAAGGCGTAGATGGCGTCAGTGTCGTCGCCAACTTGCCCTACTACATCACGACCCCGATTATCATGAAGCTTCTCGAGGAGAAGCTGCCGCTGGAGAATATCGTCGTGATGATTCAGAAAGAAGTGGCCGACCGCATGGCGGCACGTCCAGGCACCAAAGATTACGGCAGCCTTAGCATTGCCGTTCAGTTCCACTGCGAGCCGGAGCTTGTCACGATCGTGCCGCGCACCGTCTTCGTGCCGCAGCCGAACGTCGATTCAGCCGTGATCCGGCTGCGTGTACGTCAAACCCCTCCGGTCGATGTTGCCGACGTGGACTTCTTCTTCGCTGTCGTCCAGGCGTCCTTCGTTCAGCGGCGCAAAACCCTGTACAATAACCTGGCTGCGCGGTTCTTTACCAAAGAAAACAAGCCTGAGCTGGAAGCGCTGCTGCACGGCATTGAGATCGAGCCTTCGCGCCGCGGCGAGACGCTCAGCATGGAAGAGTTCGCGCGCTTGTCGTCGGCTCTCCAAGCGCACGGCTGCAAATAACCCGCACCAAATGCCCAGTATCGCCATAGGATACCCCTAGGAGGGGATTTCTGCGATGAGGCAAGGAGACTTTGTTACCCGTAAATCCTATGGCGGAGACGTCATGTTTAAGATTGAGCGCATTGAGCAGCTCAAAGCTGTTCTGCGCGGTGTGGACTACCGATTGCTTGCAGATGCGCCTTTGGTTGACCTCACGATATCGAATCCGGCGGAAGCGATGGATCATCCGCGATCGAGTTCACCTGAATTTCGCGAGTCGCTGCGGCGGTTGGCGGTAGCCCAAATGCAATTGCAGGAGAAAAATCAACTCTCCCTCCCCCATAAACAGAAAGCGGAAATCAGCTACTTTGAAGTTCCGGGTAAAGTGCTGCATCTCGACGGCGATCCGACTTATTTGCGCAAAAGCATGCAAATCTATGGGGAGCTGCGCATACCTGCGGAGGGCTTCTATATTCCTGAATCGCAAATGGCTGAAGCCCTGCATAGGCTGCTGCCGCAGATTAAACCGAACATTGTTGTGATTACTGGCCATGACGGTATACTTAAGCATCGAAAAAGTGGAGGCCCCGGCAATCTTAACAGCTATAAGAATTCTCAGAACTTCGTGAACGCGGTCCAGACAGCAAGGCAGTATGAGCGGAACCTGGACTCGATGATCATTGTTGCTGGGGCTTGCCAGTCTCATTTTGAGGCTCTTCTGAGGGCTGGGGCGAACTTCGCCAGTTCTCCGGCACGCATCCTCATTCATGCCTTGGACCCGCTTTGTATTGCAGCCAAACTGTCGTATACCTCTGTGAAAGACACGATCTCGATGTTGGATATTGTCGATTTGACGGTGACAGGCCTCGATGGATTAGGCGGCGTAGAGACGAGAGGGAGCTACCGCATGGGCATTCCGGGGATCATGCATGCGCATTCGGAAGAACATGCTTAGGCATTTTGCTGCAGAGCGGATCGAGAGACGAGCGAACCCGCCGATCGGTCTGAGATATAACACCTGCTTGTTATTCAACTCTTAGGAGGGGATGACGGAGTAGGTGTTCTTTTTTATTGGAAAAGTGTGAATAATTTGCGAACTTTGGAGACAACCTGTAAGATGGGGAATTCAGAAATTAGGTGAAAATGCCGTTGACAACAGGATTGTGGTGCTGATATAATATTTGCCCCTGTTTGACATGCCTGTCTGAATGGGTTATAATTAACAAGGAAAGAGGTGGTAGTTGACAATGGCAAAAAATGCGCTGTTGGAGATCAAACGCAGTTTGGAGCCCCACGTTGGGCAGAAGATCATGTTGAGAGCGAATGGTGGCCGTCGTAAGACTGTCGAGCGTTCCGGTGTTTTAGAAGAAACCTACCCTTCTGTATTTATTGTGAAATTAGACCAAGAATCTCATGCCTTTAAACGAGTGTCTTACAGCTACGCCGATATTCTTACTGAATCCGTAGAAGTTACGGTGTGTAACGATGATGGCCAAGTTCGTATCACCTATATCCAACATTAGCTTAAATAGTTTCCTATATGAGCAGACCTGAGGGTCTGTTTTTGCATTTGTATGGACCTTCTTCTCTTGGGCATACTAAACCTACTTTCAGAGGAATGGATTAAACAAAGGAGGTTAAAGGTATGGGTCGCAGAAGAAGTGTGATGTCAGAAAATTTCAAATATGAGTTGGCCAAGGATCTCGGGTTTTATGATGTGGTTCAGCGTGAAGGCTGGGAAGGCATTCGAACGAAGGATGCGGGGAATATGGTGAAACGGGCTATCCAGATCGCACAGGAGCATTTGGCGAAGCAGCATTCGGCTTCATCGCCGCCTGTCAGCACATCCAGCTACAATCAGCAGGCTTATAGCCAACCGACATACAGCCAACCGGCATATAGCCAATCGGGGTATAGTCAATCCACATATAACCAGCCGACATATAACCAACCAATGTACAACCAGTCAAATTCCAACCAACAAATGAATCAGCAACAAACTGGTTTTACGCCATCGACTTATGTGAATCAGCCATATTCCGGGGCGTTTAATCCGCAAAATACGGGCTCTGGGCAAGCGTCTCAGTATGAACAACGCCCTAACTGACGGCTAAAGCAAATGCTTTAGCTTTTTTTTTGCGCTTTTGTTATAATATTTTAACGGCAATCGAGCAAAAGAAGGTGATCGTATGAAGGTTTTTGAGAAAGCACCGGCGAAAATAAATTTATCCCTTGATGTTTTACATAAAAGAGCAGACGGCTACCATGAGGTTGAGATGGTGATGACGATGGTCGATCTGGCGGATCGGATCGAAATGCAGGAGCTTGCGCGCGATACGATCATCATCTCAAGCCAAGCAGGCTATATTCCGCTTGATGAGAAGAATTTGGCCTTCCAGGCGGCGCGTCTGATTAAGGATCGCTATGAAGTCAAGCAAGGCGTCTATATTCACTTGGACAAGCAGATCCCTGTGGCAGCGGGTTTGGCTGGGGGAAGCAGCGATGCGGCAGCAACACTCCGCGGCTTGAATCGACTTTGGAACTTGAATATTCCGATGGAAGAGCTCCAAGTGCTTGGTGCGGAGCTTGGTTCGGATGTGCCTTTCTGTGTAACGGGAGGGACGGCTTTGGCCACAGGCCGTGGGGAGAAGCTGGAGCACATGGTCTCCCCGCCGCAGTGCTGGGTTGTCTTGGCGAAACCGCCGATCAATGTATCTACTTCGGAGATTTATGGGAAGCTGAATGCGCGTGAGATCAAAAGTCATCCTTCCACAGCCAATGTCCTGAGCGCTATTCGCAATAAGCAGTTCGA
Organism: Paenibacillus sp. HWE-109; assembly: GCF_022163125.1. Classification (NCBI taxonomy): domain Bacteria; kingdom Bacillati; phylum Bacillota; class Bacilli; order Caryophanales; family Paenibacillaceae; genus Paenibacillus; species Paenibacillus sp. HWE-109. The sequence continues at coordinate 7,574,918 of NZ_CP091881.1, forward strand.
CCAGCTCTGCGGGAATCTAGGCAATGTACTGGAGGAAGTGACGTTGGATCTGTACCCTGAGGTCAGACATCTCAAGGAGTGCATGCAGCGGCTTGGTGCTGACGGGGTGCTGATGTCGGGCAGCGGGCCAACGGTATTCGGGCTTGTCTCGAAGGAAGCTAAGGTGCCGAGGATTTATAATGGCTTACGTGGGTTCTGCAAGGATGTATATGCGGTGCGGATGTTGACGTAAAATGCTGCGGAAGCAGAGGGAGCCCTTTAATAGGGCTCTTTTTTAAGTTCTAAGAGTTTATATGTTTTGAAGTGAACGCGGAGTTACTCCGCCTCCTGGAGGTAAGGGAACTACAGTCCACTATTCTAGCCAAAAGTAACCATATCGCGGGGTTAGGGAACTACAGTCCGCTATTTTGCTGTTTCAAGCGAAATTTAGTGCTTTTCGTGGAAATAAGGCCCTGTAGTTCCGCTATGACCCTCGAATCCCTGCTTTTTGCCTAAATAGCGCCCTACAGTTCCCTTTAACAGTTTGAATAACCTTTAAGAGGCTGATCTCTCAGGGCGGTGAAGCCGTTCAGAGGAGTTCTTCGGACGAGCCGCTGCCTAAAGTTGAAATGTCACATCTGTGTCATATTTGTGTCAATATAATTTTCATGAGAAGCTTGAATAAATACGTATAAAAGTGGTATATTTTCTTTATAATATTCGGATTTATGGGGGGTAGTGCGATGAAAAAGTTGAAAAGGAGCGCTAGGCTGGTTGAAATGACACAATATTTGTTGTTTCGCCCCCACTCGTTAATCCCTTTAACGACTTTTGCCGAGCGTTACAACTCAGCTAAGTCTTCCATTAGCGAAGATTTGGCGATTATTAAAGAAGTGTTCGAGGAAGAGGGCTTGGGTGAACTGAATACGCTTGCGGGAGCAGCCGGCGGGGTGAAGTTTTCACCGAAGGTACCAAAGGAAACCTCACTCAAATTTATTCAAAATCTTTGCTTGCAATTGCAGCAGCCAGAGCGGATTCTTCCTGGCGGTTATTTGTATATGTCTGATATTATGGGGCAGCCCCAATATTTGAATGAAATCGGCAAAACATTCGCATCGGCATTCGCTGGTCGTGACATTGACGTCATTATGACCGTAGAGACGAAAGGCATTCCGCTCGCTTATGCGACGGCTACTTATATGAACCTCCCCGTTGTTGTTGTTCGCAGGGATAGCAGAGTGACAGAGGGATCGGCGGTTAGTATCAACTATGTGTCCGGATCGAACAAACGGATTCAAACGATGTCGCTCGCAAGACGAGCTTTGAAAGAAGAATCCAAAGTGCTAATTATTGATGATTTCATGCATGTGGGCGGTACGATCCACGGGATGATGGATTTGTTGGCGGAGTTCAAGGCATCTGTTCAAGGGGTTGGTGTCTTCATGGAGTCCTGTGAAGCCGAGGAGCACTTAGTGGATCAATATGTTTCCCTAGCTCGCCTGTATGGCGTAGATTCCAAAACGAAGCAGATCACGGTAGAGCCAGGTAATTACTTTGACAGTAAAGATAGTAAAAAAGGAGATGCGTAAACGATGGAATTGATTTCAACGTCGGCAGCGCCTGCTGCCATCGGACCTTATTCCCAAGCTGTAAAGCTGGGCAACCTGCTCTTCACTTCGGGGCAGATCCCACTTGGTTTGGACGGACAGATCGTAGAAGGCGGCATCAAGGAACAAGCGCATCAAGTGTTCGCGAATTTGAAAGGCGTGCTTGAGGCAGCGGGCTCCTCGTTGGATCAAGTTGTAAAAGCGACTGTTTTTCTTAAAGACATGAATCAGTTTGCAGAGCTGAATGAGATCTATGGTTTCTATTTTGGAGATCATAAACCAGCTCGATCAACGGTTGAAGTGGCCCGATTGCCACGCGATGTTTTTGTCGAAATTGAGTTAATTGCTGTGATTCCTGTCGAAATTTAACATTAACATTAAGATTGTATAAAATTATCGAAAATTTCAAAAAAAGAAGAAGGAATTTGCATGACGATGTGGAATATATCACCCAAGTCTCAGAGATGGAAAAAGGTGGTGAACACAAGTGCAAATTACAGATGTAAGACTCCGCCGGGTCAACTCCGAGGGGAGGATGAAGGCGATTGCTTCCATTACCATTGATAACGAATTCGTCGTACACGACATACGTGTCATCGATGGGAATAACGGAATGTTCGTGGCTATGCCTAGCAAACGGACACCAGATGGGGAGTTTCGTGATATCGCCCATCCCATTTCTTCCACAACACGCGAGAAAATTCAAGCAGCCGTTTTAGCTGAATATGATCGTGCAGCTGTTGAGGAAGAGGTAATAGAAGAAGGTGCATAATGTAAATTATTGAGAGAGCCTTCCCGGCTCTCTTTTCTTTTGGGGCGTATTGATGCTATATTTGGTGATGAACTGATCATCATTCATCAACATAAAATAGGGGAACAATTTCGAATAAGGGGGTTGAATATTCGTTGAAGTTAATGGCGATTGTATTAGCAGCAGGACAAGGGAAACGGATGAAATCGAAGCTCTACAAGGTGCTTCATCCTGTCGTGGGTAAACCGATGGTGGGGCATGTTGTAGATACGCTGAAGCATATAGAAGTTACAAAAACATTGGTCATTGTTGGATTTGGAGCGGAAGAGGTTAAGGGCTATCTAGGAGACCGCGCGGACTACGCGCTGCAGGAGCAGCAGCTAGGCACGGGGCATGCCGTCCTTCAAGCGAAAGAGGCCTTGGGTGAAGAGGAGGGGATGACCGTTGTTATTTGCGGGGACACCCCTCTGATCTCGGCAGCGACGCTGCGAAGCACGATTGAACTGCATCAGCAATCAGGTGCGGCGGCGACGATTCTGACTGCGAAGCTCGATGAGCCGCAAGGCTATGGACGCATCATTCGCGGCGAAGACGGCCAAGTAACACGCATCGTTGAGCAGAAAGACTGCAACAGCGAGGAAGCGGCGGTTCAGGAGATCAATACAGGCACGTATATTTTCGATAATCAGAAGTTGTTCAAGGCGCTGGCTTCCGTAACGAACAGCAACACGCAGAACGAATACTATTTGACAGATGTTATTGGTATTCTGAAGAGCGCTAATGAGGTTGTTCAAGGTTATTGCATGGCTGATGCGGCAGAATCTATTGGTGTTAATGATCGTGTGGCGCTTGCTGAAGCTGAGCGATTGTTCAAAGAGCGCATCAACCGGGAGCATATGCTGGGCGGGGTGACGATGATTGATCCGTCCAACACTTACATCGAGGTGGGTGTGACGATTGGGGCCGATACGGTGCTGCTGCCGGGGACGATTCTGCGTGGAAACACAACCATTGGCGAGGCATGTACGATTGGACCGCAAACGGAAATCATTGACTCCGTCGTGAAGGATGAAGTGACGATCAAGCAGTCCGTTCTTCAGGATGCTTTCGTAGATAATGAAGCTAGTGTCGGTCCTTTCGCTTATCTTCGACCGGGCGCAAATATTGGGAAACAAGTGAAAATTGGCGATTTCGTAGAGATTAAGAACGCGACGCTTGGCGATGGCAGCAAAGTTTCTCACTTAAGCTACGTAGGCGATGCGGTTGTAGGCACGAATGTTAACATTGGCTGTGGCGCTATCACCGTCAATTACGATGGTTTCAATAAGAGCTTAACGGAAATTGGCGACGATGCTTTCGTAGGCAGCAATGTGAATTTGATTGCTCCTGTGAAAATTGGCAATGGCGCTTATGTCGTTGCTGGCTCTACAATTACGCATGCTGTGCCAGACGGCGATCTGGCGATTGCCCGTGAGCGTCAAACTAATAAGCCTGGTTATGCAGACAAAATTAAATCCCGCATGAAGGCGAAGAAAGCCAATAAAGGCAGTAAAGAGTAAGCAGGGGCATTTAGTACAAAAGGCAGCAAATTTTGGATGGAACTTCTTGAGGTTGGGTACGCTATGCATTAGCTATGCCCCACTCAGTTTCCCTTATGAAAGTAAGGACGCTGAGCAAAACCCTTAGGAGGTTCTTTTTCTTATGGCATTTTCGTTAAAAGCTGAAGCGCGCAAGGACGTTACCAAATCGGATATTAAACAGTTGCGGCTGAAAGGCAGAGTTCCTGCTGTCGTGTATGGCAAGAAAGTGGCTGCCACGGTCATTACCGTTGATCAAAAGGAATTAACGGCGCTGCTCCAGCGCAATCCGCACGCGATTATCGATTTGGATTTGCCGGGTGGCGGCGGCAGACAGCCTGTGATGATCAATGAGATCCAGCGCAATCCGCTGAACCGCCAACTGCTGCATATTGATTTCCACCAAATTAATATGGATGAGCCGGTCAAGACGGTGGTCTCCCTCGATTTCGTCGGCGAAGCGGAGGGCGCCAAAGAAGGCGGGATTGTGCAAATTCAAATGCATGAGCTGGAAATTCGCTGTTTGCCAAGTCAGATTCCTAGTTCCATCAAGGTTGATATTACAGGTGTTGGTCTCGGGGAGAACATGCTGGTGAATCAAATTACTGTTCCTGCGGGCATTGAAGTGAAATCGGATGCTAATGATTTAATACTTACCGTACTAGCGCCGCAGAAGGAAACTGAGGAGCCGCAGGCGGCCAACAATGAGGAAAGAATCGGTGAAGCAGAGACATCGAATGAAGCGGCTACGGCCGGGCAGCCGGTGTAGCAGCCGAGCGAGAAGAAGGTACCCCTGCTTGGTGAGCGGGGGTATCTTTTGTTTGCCTAATGAAAGCGTTTAATATCCAGGCCTTGAAAGAAAAACGTGTGTTTTTCGATTATAAAATGTATGATTTATTTTAACAAAATGCGGGCTGTAAATTTCGATGAAGCCTATATCCTTATGGTGATTTTGATAGTATACTTGGACGGGAATAACGGCATTCAGATGATCTTGGTAATGCAGATTGCTGGTAAGCTTTTGACCGTTTACATACATATTCACCGATTCACCCGCAATTGTTGGATTTGAATAACGTTAAAGCCTGATTAGATCTAGGAGGACTTAGAAGAAGATGAAATGTTTTATTGGACTGGGTAACCCGGGTAAACAATATGAGCTGAACCGGCATAATGTCGGCTTCATGGCCATTGACCGTTTCGCTGCCAAATGGGGAATCTCTTCTTTTCAAAATAAAGGAAAAGGGCTTCTTGGCGAAGGCAATGTGAATGGCACGAAGGTGTATTTACTGAAGCCGATGACCTATATGAATTTGTCCGGCGAGTCGATGAGAGCCTTTCTGGATTTCTACAAAGCGAAGCTGGAAGATGTGACGATCATTTATGATGATATGGACACTTCTTTCGGTCAGATACGGCTCCGTTATCAAGGAAGTCCAGGTGGTCACAATGGGATTAAATCGATCATTCAACATGCGGGAACGCAGAGTTTCAATCGGATTCGCATAGGTGTGAACAGACCGGCACCAGGTTACAATATTGCTGATTATGTCTTATCGAACTTCTCCAAAGAAGAGATGAAGTCGATTGATGATGTGCTTGACCTTACCTGTGAAGCGATGCTGTTCAGTTTGGAAGAATCCTTTGAGAAGACGATGGGGAAGTTTAATAAATAAAGGCGGCTGAGTCGCTTCAGACTCATTGTATGCAAGTTCCTTATTCGAAAATGCCAATGGCACATTCGGCTAATTTATCGGAAGAATGGTCATACTAGGATGTAATCGAATAGGTGAAGGAGGCATACATATATGATTAAGTATATTTGCAGGCATTGTCATACCTTCGTAGGGGAAATTAATCAGCATGAGATTACGGAACAGCAGTTAGGTTTCCATTTCTTGACCCCCGATGAGCGTAGAGATATAATATCGTATAACACGAATGGAGATGTTACGGTTAGGGTTGTTTGCGACTACTGTCGTGAAGCGTTAGAAGCGAACCCAGAGCTTTCCCTGCTGGCCAGTCCGTTGCAATAAAATTCAAGAAGATAAAGAGTTAATAGCCGAGGCAAGCGTGCCAAGGCTTCTTTTTGTGAGAGGAGTGTACTTGTTTGCAAGCTTTAATTCAAGCTTTTTCTGCGGATACCGACTTTCAAACGATCGTGTCAGGCATCAGGTCCGAGATGAGAGAGCAGCTCGTTGCCGGACTTACCGGCTCCTCTAAGCAGGTGATGATCGCAACACTCACCCGAGATCTGAATCGCCCGCTATTCATTGTTACTCATAATATGTTTGCCGCTCAAAAAATAGCGGAGGATTTACTAGAATGTTTATCCACGGATGAAGTGCTGCTCTATCCATCTCAAGAGCTTTTGACGGCCGAAGAAGCGGCTTCAAGCCCGGAGATGCTGGCGCAGCGTATTGACGTTCTCACGAAGCTCGCGGGTGGTTATCGCGGCGTTGTTATTGCGCCGTTCGCAGGTGTGAGAAGACTGCTTCCGATTAAGCAAGTTTTTGAGGAGTCGCGCGTTACGGTCAACGTAGGCGATACGGTTCAATTGGAAGAGCTGCTAGGCACGTTATCCAATCTTGGTTACGAGCGCGTGGAGCGGGTAGAGACCAAGGGGGAGATGAGTGTTCGCGGGGGTATTCTCGATTTGTTCCCGTTGACATCGGAGAATGCGATTCGTATTGAGCTTTTTGATGTGGACGTAGACTCTATTCGGACTTTCGATGTGAGTGACCAACGGTCAATAGATAAATTGACGTCGATCACGATCCCTCCGTGCCGTGAGATTCAAGCGGATAGAAAGCGATTACAATCAGCAGCTCAGGGTGCTTATGAGCTCCTGCAAGCCCAGTTGGAGAAGATGTCCGACCGGTCATCGAAAGACAAGCTTCTGGAAGGAATCGGGCACGATATCGAGCTGCTCCGTGAAGGGCAAACCTTCCCCGGCATTTATAAATATATTTCTCTGTTATATACGGAAAGACAGACCCTTATTGACTACATGCCTAAGGATGCTGTGCTGATTATCGACGAACCGGCCCGTTTGCTTGAAACGGCGAAACAGTTGGAACGCGATGAGGCAGAGTGGATGATGCATGCGCTGACTGAGGGGAAGAGCTTGCCGGCCTTTGTGCTGTCCAAATCCTACGAAACCCTGCTCCATCGCAGGCCTTTCCCGACCTTATACCTATCGTTGTTCCTTCGCCAAGTGGTGGGGATCCAACCGCAGAATATCGTAAACTTCGTCAGCCGTGTGATGCAAAATTTCCACGGACAAATGAATTTGCTCAAAGCGGAGATGGAGCGGTGGAAGAAGAACGGCAGTCAGGTGATCCTGCTTGCCAATGGGGAAGACCGGGCGGAGCGCGTGAGGCGGGTACTGCAGGATTACCAAATCGAAATCCCCGAGATTGTCGATGGGAATCTGCAAACTGGCTTTGAAATGCCCTCGATTCATCTGGTTGTGATCACAGAAGGCGAGATCTTCACGCAGAAGCAGCGCAAAGCGCGCAAAGTCGAGAAGAAGCTCGAGAATGCCGAGCGGATCAAAAGCTATCAAGAGCTGAAGGTCGGCGATTATGTCGTTCACGTGAATCATGGGATCGGGAAATACGTAGGCATCGGGACCCTCGAAGTGGGCGGTATCCATAAGGATTACCTGCACATTATGTACGCAGGCGGCGATAAGCTCTCCGTGCCGATCGACCAGATTGATTTGATCCAGAAGTATGTGGGTTCTGAAGAGAAAGAGCCTAAGGTTTATAAGCTCGGCGGCGCAGACTGGGCCAGAGTGAAGAGCAAGGCACGGGCATCCGTCAAGGATATTGCCGACGAGCTCATCAAGCTGTATGCTGAGCGTCAGGCGACGACGGGCTATGGATTCAGCAAAGACAGCTCCTATCAGAATGAGTTCGAAGCCATGTTCCCTTATGACGAAACACGGGATCAGCTTCGTGCGATTGAAGAGATCAAAGTTGATATGGAGAAGTCGCGTCCGATGGACCGTCTGCTCTGTGGCGACGTAGGCTACGGCAAAACAGAGGTTGCGGTGCGTGCAGCCTTCAAAGCGGCCATCGATGGCAAGCAAGTTGCTGTACTGGTGCCTACGACGATTCTGGCGCAGCAGCACTACGAGACGTTCCGGGAGCGATTCTCAGGCTATCCGTTTAATGTGAAGGTGTTGAGTCGGTTCCGCTCCAAGAAAGAGCAGACCGAGGTTATGAAAGGTGTCAAAAAAGGCACGGTTGACGTCGTCATTGGTACGCACCGCCTGTTGTCGCAGGATGTGCAGTTCAAGGATTTGGGCTTGCTGATTGTCGATGAAGAGCAGCGTTTCGGCGTGTCCCACAAAGAGAAGCTGAAGCGGCTCAAGACCAATGTGGATGTGCTCACGCTGACGGCGACGCCGATTCCACGTACCCTGCACATGTCGATGCTCGGTGTCCGCGATTTATCGGTTATCGAGACACCGCCTGAGAACCGGTTCCCGGTACAGACTTATGTGGTCGAGTACGGACCAACGCTGGTACGGGAAGCGATTGAAAGGGAGCTGGCCCGTGAGGGTCAGGTGTACTATCTCTACAACCGCGTTCAGGGCATCACCCAGATGGCTGACCAGATCTCGATGATGATTCCGGATGCTCGAGTGACCGTTGCACACGGACAGATGGGCGAGCAGGAACTGGAGAAGACCATTCTGGATTTCCTTGACGGTGAGTACGATGTGCTCGTAAGTACGAGTATCATTGAGACCGGAGTCGATATTCCGAACGTCAACACACTGATTGTGCATGATGCTGATAAAATGGGACTCTCTCAGTTGTACCAGCTGCGGGGCCGTGTAGGCCGTTCCAACCGCGTAGCCTATGCCTATTTTACGTATCAGCGTGATAAAGTGCTGACCGAAGTAGCGGAGAAACGGCTTCAAGCGATTAAAGAGTTTACAGAACTTGGTTCAGGCTTTAAAATTGCCATGAGGGATTTATCAATTCGCGGCGCTGGCAATTTGCTCGGCGCAGAGCAGCATGGCTTCATTGCCTCGGTTGGTTTTGATTTATATTCCCAAATGCTAGCTGAAGAAATTGCAAAGCTGAAACTAGAAATAGATGGAGAAGCGGTCATTCCCGAGCCGGAATGGCATACTTCAATCGATATACAATTGGACGCGTATTTACCATCCGACTACATCTACGACAGCATGCAAAAAATCGAAATTTACAAAAAAGTGGCCGCCATTCGCACATTGGAAGAAGCCGCGGATCTGCATGATGAGCTCGTGGATCGCTTCGGTGATCTGCCGCAATCCGTATTCAACTTACTGTCAGTGGCTCGTTTGAAAGCGTACGGTTCGGAGTATCGGATTGAAACGATCAGCCAAAAAGGGGAAGATTACCTCATTAAGGTGCATATTGACCAAAATGGCAAGCTGGATGGACAGAAGCTTATTGCCTTGTCCAAAGGCTTTGATGGACGTATCAAGCTTAACGCAGATCCTCAGTTGCAAATAGTTATTCGCTGTAAAGGCTTGAAACCAGAAGCTTCCATCGAATTGGTGGAGAAATTTTTGGTACAATATAAGGATGTTTTGAAAACGAAAGGGGAATTAAAGGATGTTGCCAAATCATACTAGCAAACAACGACTTTTATCCAAAAAAATGATCGTGACCGTGGCGGCTGCTGTCGTGGCATTTTCAGTATTAAGCGGATGCGGTAGTAAAAAAGAAGGCGGAGCTACAGCGACTGCTTCCGCTTCACCTTCTGCAACTACTGCAGCGCCAGCAACGACAGGGAATCCTGCCGATGTGATCGCAACGTATAAGGATGGCGGCAAGATTACTCGCGCCGAGTTTAACTCCTTCATCAATGTGAACAAAATGTTTTCGCCGCAATTGGCGCAATACATGACAGATCCTGCTTTTCAGCAAGATATGTTGAAACAAATGGTAACTTTCCGCGTTCTATCCGCCAAAGCAGACGATAAAGTGAAGACGGATGCAGACAAGCAAGTAACCGAGCAAATGAAAGCTATTACGGATTACTTCGGTAAACAAGAAGGCGGAATGGACAAGCAGTTGAAAGACAACGGGATCGAATTGAAAGATATCGAATCCTTGATGAAAATGAGCTTCTACACAATGGGCAGCATGGAAACCAAAATTACGGACAAAGCGGTTCAGGATGCCTACAATGAGCAAGCAGCAGCGCATGCTTTTGATATCGCAACAGTTAGCCATATTCTTATTTCCTTGAAAGATGCGGCAACGCAAAAAGATCTGCGCACCAAAGATGAAGCCTTGGCAAGAGCGAAAGAAGTAAAGGCCAAATTGGATAATAAGGGCGATTTCGCAGCGCTTGCGAAAGAGTACTCCGACGATCCAGGTTCCAAAGACGCTGGCGGTACGTACAAAGATGCCGATGTGAACCAATGGGTGCCTGAGTTCAAACAAGCGACTATGACACTGCCTTTGAATACAGTTAGTGATCCGGTAGAATCCTCTTTCGGGTACCATATTATGAAAGTGGAATCCAGAAGCACGAAGCCGCTGGATGATACATTGAAAACGCAAATTAAATCGCAGTTGGCAGAGAAATCGCTATCTGAATTTGCTGAAACAGAATATCCGAAATTGATTGAAACGAATAACTTGCCGAAAGCGGAAGCGAACCCAGCTCCAGCGGCAAGTCCGGCGGCAAGCCCGGCAGCAAGCCCAGCAGCAAGTCCTGCTGCAAAGTAAGAACTTACCAGGATGTCCGATTATGGGCATCCTGTTTTTATTTGTTATTTTTGGACATGATAATCGCAGCAGGATGCAAAGCTACATAAAGTTGAATCCCTTAGCAGAAGCGACTGCATAGAAGATTGGGAAGTGAAGAATACTATGGATAGAATTTCAGTTCCCCCCAAATCCCGAGCTAGTATACAAGATTTCATGCTCCTGTCGTATCTAATTCGTAAGCGGAAAGTGAGGCATCTAGAGGTATGAAAGCAACTGGAATTGTCCGTCGGATAGATGATTTAGGGAGAGTTGTCATTCCCAAGGAAATACGACGCACGCTGCGCATTCGCGAAGGTGATCCTTTGGAAATTTTCGTTGACCGCGATGGTGAAGTGATTCTTAAGAAGTATTCACCGATCGGCGAGCTTGGCGACTTTGCCAAGGAGTATGCGGAGTCCTTATTCGAGAGCACAAGTCATGTCGCGATGATCTCTGATCGAGACAACATTATTGCGATGGCTGGTGGATCTAAGAAAGACTATTTGGAGAAATCCGTAGGGGCGATTATTGAAGCCTGTATGGAAAATCGCAAGGCGGTATTGGAGAGCAGCAGCGGCACGTTCGAGATCATCAAAGATACCAATGAAACGTTCTCTTCCTTTGTGGCGGCGCCGATCGTTGCAGGCGGAGATCCGATTGGGTCCGTTATTCTGATCTCCAAGGACGAGAATGTCAAAATGGGCAATATGGAAGTCAAAATGGTCGAAACAGCTGCTGGATTTTTGGCCAAACAGATGGAACAATAGCGAAATAGGTACTCAAAAGCTTCCTTACTCAGATGTCGCCATCTGTAAGCGAAGCTTTTTTTTGTCTGTGATGACCGATTTCGTTATAATACGTCTATAGGTATCAATCAGGATTGAGGCGAACTTGTTATGAAGGAAACCGACGCGGGGGATCACGTTCCACTAGAGCGACCCCAGGGGAATGTCGGTAAACCCGGCGGGAAGCTGCTAAAAGGTGCTGCTATCCTTGGGGCTGCTGCCGTGCTTTCGAAATTATTAGGTACTTTGCAAAAGATTCCGCTGCAAAATGTAGCGGGCGATACGGCTTTTGGTATCTACAATGCCGTTTATCCGCTTTATATTTTAATTCTCTTCGCGGCTACAGCCGGTTTCCCGGTTGCTGTATCCAAATTCGTGGCTGAACAGGCCATTCAGGGGGAGCATGAAGAAGCCAAGCGCATAGTCCGCGTGTCCTCAGCTCTGCTGCTGGGTACTGGCCTTGTTTTGTTTCTGCTGCTTTACGGGGGAGCGGGAGAGATTGCTCATTGGATTGGCATTAGCAAGACGGAATCAGCCATTCGAAGCGTATCTTTTGCTTTGCTGTTATCACCGGTGCTTGCTGTGCTGCGCGGTTATTTCCAAGGGTATCAGAATATGGTGCCTACGGCTGTTTCCCAAGTGATTGAACAGCTTATCCGCGTCATGACGATGGTCGCTCTTCTGCTCTACATGGTTGCATTGGCTTATGAGGAAGAATGGATCGCTGCAGGGGCAACGTTCGGCTCTGTGACAGGCGCGGCAGCAGGACTGCTCGTGATGTATCTGTATTGGCGCAAGGCTATGCGTTCGGAGCGGGATGAGCAGATGGGAGCGGGCTTGGGTTTAGGTGTGGGTGCAGGTGCGGGCGCGAGGGCAGGAGCAAGTGCGAGTGCGAGTGCGAGTGCAAGGGCAGGTGCAAGTGCGGGTGCAAGGGCAGGTGCAAGTGCAAGTGCAAGTGCAAGTGCAGATGCAGATGCAGGTGCAAGAACAAGTGCAAGCCAGCAAACTGGAAACAGTCTGGTCGCTGCTCCGTTAACATCTTGGCAGTGGATGAAACGGATCACTGCCTATGCAATTCCTGTTTGTTTGGGGGCTATTGTTGTGCCGCTGCTGACACTGGTTGACACGTTTACCATGCCTAGACTGCTTGAAGCTGCGCAAGGCAGTGAAGGGGAGGCTATGCGGCAATTTGGTTTGTATAACCGTGGATTGCCGCTTATTCAGCTTGTGGTGATGATCGCTTCTTCGATGTCAGCGGTACTGGTACCTGCGATGGCGGAGGCGAAGGCCAAGGGTGAGGTGGAAGTCATGCGCTTCCGAGCGGAGATGGCGGTGAGGCTCTCTTGGTTGATTGGGCTTGGTGCTTCATTTGGTCTTGCTTTCGCAGCTGTGCCGATCAATGTGATGCTGTACAAAAGTGATGAGGCAAGCTGGACGATGGCCGTGCTGGCCTTCACGGCCTTATTCAGTACGTTGAACGCTGTCACAGCCAGCGTTCTTCAGGGGGCCGGCGCGATTCATACGCCGGCGAAGGCCCTGCTCGTTGCCATCGTGCTGAAAGCACTCGGCAACGTGGTGCTCATGCCCCGCTGGGGCATCGACGGCGCCGCGCTGAGCGCGGTGATCGCCTATGCCGCTGCGGCGGGGCTCAATCTGGTGCAGCTGCGCCGCAGCACCGGGGCGCGCTTCGCGCTGCGGCCGTACGCCGTCAGTCCCGCGCTGGGCGTGGGACTGATGGGCGGCTGCCTCGCAGCGCTGCAGCTGCTGGCCATGCCCGCTGTGGCGGCATGGCACGTGCCTGAGCGATTATGCGCTAGCGCAATCGCTTTGGTGTGCGTAGTCGGCGGCGCGGCCGTCTACGGGCTTGCGCTGCTGCGCAGCGGCGGCATCAGCCCCGCAGAGCTGCGGCTGATGCCGGAGCTGGACCGGAGGCTGGCGCCGGTCCTGGCGAAGCTGTGGCCGGCGAAGACAGCCGCCGGCCCCCGCGAATAAGCGGTAGTCTACGACCATTTCGCAACGGCTACTGGCTGCAAAGGGAACTACGATCCGCTATCTGAGCGAAAATGGACCATTCCGCTTGCTAGCGGAACTACAGGGTCTTATATCATCCAAATCTGCGGTTTTCACGGTGAAAACGATGAAATAGGGGATCACAGTTCCCTCTGAAGCGCAGAAGAGGCAGTTATGGCACAAATAAGGGAACGTAGTTCCCTTTGAGATGCTGGAGAGACTGAGGCTATGCTACGAGTAGCGCGGCAATGCTTGCGCATGTCCGCTTTCTTTGCACGTATACAATACCAATTCAGGAGGTGTTCCTTATATGTCAAACATTAATGCACAACTTACCGTCGTCGGGCTTGGCACAGGAGACGAAGATCAGCTAACCTTGGGAGTATGGAAGAAATTGCAGCTGGCCTCCCAATCACAAGCCGCTCTGTACCTGCGCACGAAGGATCATCCTATGGTGCATATGCTGGATAGCCATCAAATTCCTTATGAAACTTTCGACGAGAATTACATGGCGCACCAAAGTTTTGAGCAGGTGTATGAATCGATAGCGGAAGCGTTAATTCAAACCGCCAAGGAGAAGTCCGGTGAGGTCATTTATGCGGTTCCAGGACATCCTATGGTCGCAGAGTACACGGTTCAGCTGCTGAAACAGCGCTGTCCTTCCGAGGGGATTACCCTGAATGTAATGGGCGGGGAAAGTTTCCTAGACCAGGCATTCCTGCGCTTCGGCTTCGACCCGATTGATGGTTTTCAGCTGCTGGATGCGACCAGCCTTAGTCGCTACACCTTGAACCCGCATCTCCATACCGTGATTGGGCAGGTCTATGACACCTATACAGCTTCTGATCTCAAAATAAGTCTGATGGATATGTATGCGGATGATTATCGCGTTGTTGTAGGCCATTCGCTCGGTGTAGCGGGCGAAGAGATGATCATTGAAGTGCCGCTCCATGAGCTTGATCATGTGAAGGGCTATGGCAATCTTTCGCTCGTATGGGTGCCCAAAAGTGAGAGGGACGAAGACGACTACCGCACCTTTGGTCGCTTGCATGAAATCGTCCAGATTCTCCGCAGCCCGGATGGCTGTCCGTGGGATCGTGAACAAACGCACGAGAGTTTGCGCAAAAATCTCATCGAGGAAGCCTACGAGGTGCTGGAAACTATCGATGAAGATGATCCGGAACATATGTGCGAGGAACTGGGCGATCTGCTTTTACAAGTGATGCTGCATGCTCAGATGGAAGAGGAAATAGGCACCTTTACCGTGTACGATGTGATTGCTGGGTTGAATGAGAAGCTGATCCGCCGTCATCCCCATGTATTCGGAGAGAATAAGGCTGAGGATGCGGACGAAGCTCTGGTGAACTGGAATGCCATGAAAGCTGAAGAGAAGCGGAAGAAGGGCATTGACGTCGCCAAGCAGTCTGTGCTGGACGGGGTGCCGCGCGAGCTGCCTGGGCTGATGAGGGCGATGAAGTTGCAGAAGAAGGCGGCGACGGTAGGTTTTGACTGGACGGAGCTCGAAGATGTGCTGAGTAAAGTGGATGAAGAGTTGGCCGAGCTTCGACAAGCCATTGCGAATCCCACGGAAGCGGGCGCTGCAGAACGCTTGGGCGAGCTTGGGGACGTGCTTTTCTCCATCGTCAATGTGGCTAGATTTCTTAAACTGGACCCAGAGGATGCCATTGCCCAGACGAACCGTAAATTCGTTGGACGGTTTTCATATATCGAGGAACAGCTACGTTTAAGAGGTCGTTCTTTTGAACAGACTGAGTTATCAGAGATGGAAAATTATTGGCAGGAAGCAAAAAAAATTGCAAAACAATCACCTCAATAGAAGGATTTTAGGGAAATAAGCAGAATACTAAGTTTGGTGTAAGGATGAATATGGAATTAATCATCATAGTACATAGAAGACTTTGATCTTCAAACATTTTTGGGAGGTAAAGAAAACACATGAATAAAACAGATTTGATCAACAACATTGCAGAAAAAAGCGGACTTACTAAGAAAGACGTAGAAGTCGTACTTAATGGATTCCTTGGTGAAGTTACAGACGCTCTTTCATCCGGAGATAAAGTTCAATTAATCGGTTTCGGTACATTCGAAACTCGCAAACGTTCCGGTCGCACAGGCCGCAACCCACAAACAGGCAACCCGATCGTGATTGCAGAATCCAACGTTCCTGCTTTCAAAGCGGGCAACAAGCTTAAAGACGCAGTAAAATAATGCGAATCGATAAGTTTCTGAAAGTATCTCGTCTGATCAAACGTCGTACCGTTGCGAAGGATGTGTCCGATCAGGGGCGTGTCTGGATTAACGGCCGTGATGCCAAAGCGAGTACCCATGTGAAAGTCGGAGATGAGCTGTCCATTCAATTCGGTCAGAAAAAAGTGACGATTCGAGTGGAAGTTCTGTCAGAGTCAACTCGCAAGGAAGACGCTGCTCAGATGTACTCACTGCTTAAGGAAGAAGCTTTTCAATCCGAATAAAGCTGCAATTGCATGAAATAGTCCGAGATTCCTGAATAGGGGTCTTGGGCTATTTTTTTGGAATTAGGTGTTTCTCACAGACACATTCTTTCTTGGCTTGTTCAGGTTCCGTCTGGGCTCGCTGCGAATATCATACATCAAGGATTAATGAATGAGGTGGTGGAGGGATGCATTGGTTTACAATTGTAGCGATCGGCATTGCCGCAAATCTGGATAATTTGGGCATAGGCTTATCCTTTGGCTCGCGTTCAACGAAAGTACCGCTGTTATCGAACCTGCTTATTGCTTTGCTATCCATGGCTGCAACCTATTTGGCTATGTCAGCCGGCATTTATGTATCGCAGTTCCTGTCCCCATCCAAGGGCAATTTGATTGGGGGTTGTATTATTATCCTTTTGGGAGCATGGGGACTGCGTGCAAGCTTGAAGCGATCTAGACATGCGGCCAGGGATGCCCAATTAGGCGAGCAGTTCGCAGGGATGGCCCAAAGATCAGATAAGGATGGGAATCACATTATTTCGTGGGGAGAATCGTTATCTCTGGGCTTTGCACTGTCTATCAATTGCCTGGCGAGTGGCTTGGGTGCCGGGGCAAGTGGTGTCTCTCCGATCCTTTCTGCTGTTTCGGTGGGTGTTTTTTCCCTGCTAACTGTCGATTTGGGCATTCGTATGGGCAGTAAAATTGCCAAGTCATGGATTGGACGTTATGCGGAGTTGTTGGGATGTTTGTTGTTAATTGTCATAGGCTGTTACGAAGTGATCGTATAAACGTCCGTGAGAGCAATGGGGAGAGTGTTTGTCGATTCATGAAAGGGGCTCTCCCTCTGTGAAAAAGCCGCATTTTTTATTAGCGATGACCGTGTTCCGTGGTTCTAAAACAGGACATCCCCCCATATCGTAGTGATAGATGAAGGAGGGGTACAGGCCATGATCGAACCGGTGAAAAACAACAAACGGCAAGAAATTAAAATGCTTAATCGCAAGCTCTTGGAGATCTCCGGAGTTTTGAATGTAGAAAGCTTTGACAGTGAAGAGTTCCTCCTGGAAACGGAAATGGGCTATTTGATGATTAAAGGCCAGAATTTGCACATCAAGAACTTGAGCTTGGAGCAGGGGTTAGTCGCCATTGAAGGATTAATTCAAGAATTAGCTTATGTAGATGGGAATACCCAGGAGAAATCCAAAGGGTTTCTTGGTAAGTTATTCAAGTGACCCTTCACGTTCAGTTTCAAACGATTTTCATGATGGTTCTGAGCGGAATCGCGATCGGTGCGATGTTTGATGTGTTTCGTGTGCTTTCGGGGAAGTTGAGGCTGCCGAGATGGACGATTCCGCTTGTTGATATGATGTATTGGATTGTGGCGACAATCCTTGTTTTCCGCCTGCTTCTGTACAGTAATGAAGGACAAGTTCGTATCTTTATCTTTCTGGGCATGGGTATTGGAGTTTGTTTTTACTTCGCATTTCTGACTAACGTGGTTGTTCGATTTACCCTGATACTCATCCGGATTATCGTTGCGTTGTACCGTTTTATTGCTAAAACTGTCGAATATATCCTGATTAAACCGATTATTGGCTTATATCGTCTAACCGTGATAATTTTAGGCTTTTTGCTAGCTGTAGCTATATTCCTTTACAGAATTGTGCTACAATTGCTCTATCCTTTGTGGAGAATGCTCCTGTGGATGACTCGGCCTGTGCACAAATATTTCGTAATGCCTGTTTGGTTGAAGAAACTAATGGGTAATATCATTACGATCTATCGCAGGTTATTCTCAAAGTAGGAGGAAGTCCTATACATGCAAGCTCATGCAACCGTACCATCTAACAAGCGCAGCGCTAGCGTAGGCTCAAAGCGAAGACTGCGTTTTCTTCTGATCTTTGTCCTATGTTTCATGAGTTGGGCTGCTGTTAACATTTGGGGGCAGTTCGCAAAGCTACACGAGAAGAGCAAAGTCGTCGTGAACATGGAACAGCAACTCGTTGATGCGAATAAGCTGAAAGAGCAAACACAGAGGGAAATCGCAAGACTTCACAATGACGAATATTTGGATCAAATCATTCGCCGGGATTTTCACTATAGCAAAACGGGAGAGACGCCACTGAGTGTCTCGAAGTCGCAATAAAATTTATCTGAAGAAGCGGCTCATGCCGTGTTGACCGTGGTTTCTGCATCGGTTATAATCGGCGTAGCCAGTGTTTTCAACATTTTAAGGGAGGAACATTTTACTTTATGGCAATTGAAGTTGGCACCAAGTTAGAGGGAAGAGTGACGGGGATTACTCACTTTGGAGCATTCGTCGAGCTTGCTGAAGGAGTTACCGGTCTTGTTCACATTTCAGAGATCGCGGACAATTATGTGAAAGACGTTAATGACCATTTAAAGCTGGAAGACAAAGTAACGGTCAAAGTGATTAACGTGGACAAGGATGGCAAGATCGGACTGTCGATCAAGCAAACGGTTGACAAGCCAGTTGAGGAAAGACCAGCTCGTCCTGAACGTACAGGTGGCAGCAGCTATCAAGGACGCCCAAGCGGAGATCGTCCAAGCGGCGGTTATCAAGGTGGTCGCCCAAGTAGCGGTGGAGAACGCAGTGGCCCTCCAAGCGGTGGTCCCGGTGGTGGTGGCGGTCGTCCAGGTGGCGGCGGTGGCTTCAATCGCGGCGGCGGCGGTGGCGGACGCGGCGGCTTTAACAAGCAGCAAGGCGGAGCTAGACCTTTCTCGTTCGAAGATAAAGTATCGCGTTTCCTCAAAGATAGTGAAGAGCGGATTTCGTCTCTGAAGAAGAACACCGAGTCCAAACGCGGTGGCCGGGGCGGAAGAAGAGATTAATAGATGAGTAACGAACCACATTCGCTTAGGCGGGTGTGGTTTTTTGTTACGCCAGAATTTATATGTTTTTGGGTTTGGGGTGAGCGAAGCTTTCCCCTTATTTACTGATGTCCATCGCAGACGGCGCTTTAGGGATTTTCGGTCTCAGAGGGCATCTAATGAACTGTAGGATCCTTATAGACAGGAAAATGGCTACTTTGGCGAAATAATGAACTGGATTAACGCTATCGAACAAATTTTAGGTGGAAAGGTGATCATTTGCTTGAAGTAGGGTATCGGGGATTCATTAGAATTTTAGAATGAGCGATTTTGACCGAATAGAGGGTATTGAGTTCGTTAGGGAAAAGAACGATGGATACAAGGCTGCCGCGCCCCGTCCGTTATAACGGAAAGATCTGTCGACATGGTATTACGGGTATCTCCCTCATATGCAGGGTGAAAGTTCGAGGTATTCAGACTTCTGGAAACGTTCTCAAGCAGGTAAAGCGAGTCTGTGCAAGGGCTCAAGGGTGTTGACAAAGCTGGCGCGGCTTGTCGGAAATTTCTTTGAATCTAGCAACTCATTCTGACAAACTTTCTACTAGATTGTCTCTATACTAGAGAAACAAATAAGGATGGAATGGATGGTGTTCGCAAACATGCAAAGAAGAAGCATAGGTACAGTGATTGGTGGCGGATGGACAGGACTTTGGCAGAAAGCCAAAACAGGCGCTCACAGCGCAGCGGTGGAAAACCGATTTGTTCAAGCATTTGTAGCTAAAAAGTGGTCGATGCTGCTTGTCGTGATGGCCTTCCTGCTCGGACGTGCAATGATTTTGGAGCAGCTCTCTCCGTTCGCTTTAGCATTTATAGCGGTCATTTATTTTACAAGGCGAGATATTTTACACTGGGTGGGTGTGGCAGCTTTCGCGGGTAGCCTATTGTCGCTGAATACCAATACGGGGTATCTCGTCACTGAGATTATTGTGTTCTTGCTCATTCAGAAAGCATTAGAGAAGTTCGAACGCTCCGATTTATCGCTAGCTCCGCTGCTGGTATTTAGCTCAACCTTCTTGGTGCAGCTGTTTGCGGAACTGGTCGTGTCCAATCTAAGCTGGTACTCCCTGATGATGATTTCCGTGGAAGCCCTGCTCAGTCTGGTGCTCACCTTAATTTTTATACAAGCGATCCCTGTATTTACCCTTACCCGTAAAAACTATCATTTGAAACATGAAGAAATCATTTGCTTGATTATCCTCCTAGCCTCGGTGATGACGGGGACGGTCAGTTGGGCTGTAGGCCCCGTCACAGTGGAACATGTGCTGTCACGGTACTTGATTCTATTGTTCGCGTTAGTGGGGGGAGCGCCTTTTGGAGCATCCGTGGGAGTCATTACGGGTTTAATTCTAAGCCTTGCCAACAGCAATGCGATTTATCAAATGAGCTTGCTGGCTTTCTCCGGCATGTTGGCTGGACTTCTCAAGGATGGCAATCGCTTGGCGGTTGCTTTCGGCATGCTGCTCGGCTCCTCGATTCTATCGTTCTATATGGGGACGGGCGTGGATGTCCTGAATTCTACATGGGAATCATTGGCGGCTGTGGCCCTCTTCTTATTGACGCCGCGAAGTCTCATTCTAACCCTTGCGAAATATGTGCCAGGCACGCAGGAAAATCTGAAATCACAGCAGGATTATGCCAAAAGAGTGCGCGATGTCACCGCCGGGCGCGTGGAACAATTCTCGGAAGTTTTCCGGCAGTTGTCGCGCAGCTTCAAACAGTTGACGACGGATGATGCGGTAAGCCGCAAAGAGGAGGAAGTCGGGCACTTCATGAATGCGGTTGCGCAGAAAGCGTGCGAATCCTGTTATAAAAAGAGTCAGTGCTGGGATCAAAAGTTCTACCAAACCTACACGTATATGACCGATATGATGACTAATATTGAGACAAAGGAGAATATGACGAAGAAGCAAATACCAGCTGACTGGAAGAAGGTATGTATTCGCACGGAGCAGGTGCTGGAAGTGATGAAGCAGCAGTACAGCCTGTACAAGAATGATTTGCACTGGAAGAAGCAGATTATGGACAGCCGACATCTGGTGGCTGATCAGTTGTCCGGGGTTTCGCAAGTCATGGAGGACTTGGCTAAGGAAATTAAGCGGGAAGGCCAGGAGCTCTTCCTGCAGGAAGAACAAATTCGCAATGCGCTGGAGGAACTCGGCTTATCGATTCATACCATTGACATTATTTCCTTAGATGAAGGAAATATTGAAATCGAAATCATTCATCAGTATACGAAAGGCTTCGATGAATGCCGGAAAATCATTGCGCCGCTCCTGAGCGAAATCATCGGCGAGAACGTCGCCGTGATGCGGGAGGAGATGCATGAGCGCGGCGAGGGCTACAGCACGGTCGTCTTCGGCTCCGCCAAGGAGTACGAGGTGGAGACCGGAGTCGCCGGCGCTGCCAAGGGCGGCGACCTCTTCTCGGGCGACAGCTTCTCCACGGTGGAGCTGGGCAATGGCAAGTATGCCGTTGCGCTGAGCGACGGCATGGGCAATGGTGAGCGGGCTCGGGCCGAGAGCCAGACCGCTCTGAGCATTCTGCAGCAGCTGCTGCAGTCGGGCATGGACGAGAAGCTCGCGATCAAGTCGCTGAACTCGGTGTTGATGCTGCGCTCCTCGGACGAGATGTACGCGACCGTGGATATGGCTCTGATCGACATGTACAACGCCAACACGACGTTCATGAAAATCGGTTCCATCCCCAGCTTCATTAAGCGAGGGAATGAGGTTATTTCCATCTCGGCGAATAATCTACCGGTAGGTATTCTGAGCGAGATTGAGGTGGATCTCGTTTCGATTCCGCTGCAATCGGGCGATATTCTCGTGATGATGACCGATGGCATCTATGATGCGCCGGGCCATGCGGTGAATAAGGAGATGTGGATGAAGCGGATGATCCAAGAGATTGATACGACTTTGCCGCAGGACTTTGCAGACTGTTTATTGGAACGAATCTTCCGCCACCATCATGGCGAAATTCAGGATGATATGACGGTTGTCGTTGCCCGCGTGGAGAAAAGACAGCCGGAATGGGCTACATTCCGTTGGCCAGGCATCACGCGGATGGAGCGGCCCAAAACCGTTAGTTAACTTTTGATTATAGAAGCTATAACAGCTCATTTGCTGTTGTAGCTTTTTCTATTATTTTATCCTGTATACATTATAATGGAAGCATACATATTCGGAGAATAGGTGATAGCATGAAGGTGCTTTTAGTTGACGATGAGCCACTTGCTCTAAGGAGCATGGAGAAATTATTAAGCAAGCATGAAGATATAGATATCGTTGCTTCATTAATAGATCCCATTGAAGCGCTGAATTTGGCTAGGCTGCAGATGTTCGATGCTATATTTCTGGATTTGGAAATGCCGGAAATCGGGGGAATGGAACTCGCGGCGAGACTATTTACGATACAGCCCGATGTGCACATCGTGTTTGTTACAGCTTTCAATCATTATGCCGTAGAAGCGTTTGAGCTGAATGCTTTGGATTACATACTGAAGCCCGTATCGGACACGAGACTTGGTAAAACGCTAACCAGAATTCGCAAATCCATGGCAGAGGTACTTACAAATGTAGATATGGATCGAAAAGAACGCACGCTAATCTGTTGTTTACAGTCCCTTCATTGGGTCGATAGTACGTCTGGCGCGCATTCTTTTCCATGGCGAACGAATAAAACGCAAGAGTTGTTCTCTTTTCTGCTGCATCATCGCAATGCACCTGCCATTCATAAGGAAGTGCTGCTGGAAGTGTTGTGGCCAGAGCAGGACCCAGCGCGCGCTGGTGTGCAGTTGCATACCACGGTTTATCAGATACGTAAAATGCTCAAAGAGCAGGGGCTGGCCGTTCAAGTCGTCTATGAACAAGAAGGTTATCGCTTGCAATTGGATCAGGTTGGCGTGGATGTGGACGTATGGGAACAGGAATTATTGAAAGCGCCTGAGCTCACCCTAGCTTCAGTAAATGTCTATAAGCATTTGGTGGAGAAATATAAGGGAGATTATTTCGGGGAATCCCAGTTTCTTTGGGCGGAGGGTGAACGGGAACGGCTGCGCCTCTTCCGTTGGACGTATCTCCAGCATTTGGCCGACTTTTGCTTAGAACAGGGTCTACTAAAGGAAGCGGCAGAGGCCTATCAACAAATGAAGGAGCAATTTCCTCTGGTGGAAAATGGCTACTTTGGCTTGATGCAGGTTCATCAACTGCGGGGTAATTTTGCTGACATGAAGCAGCAGTATGACACCTTAAAGCAGCACTTTGAGAGTGAGTTGGGAATTCCTCCAAGACAGTCGGTATCCGATTGGTTTAATGGCATATTGGAGCAAAGACAATTATAATTGTAAGTGTAAGTGTAGATAAGAAAGGAGGAGGCTTCTGATGAAAGGAAGATATCTCTCGCTGCTTTTGATACTAGCGGGGGTGATTGTTCTACTCTATCCGACCTTGAACGATCGTTATGAGAGTTACCAGCAACAGAAAATTATGAAGCAGTGGCAGGATAATTTGAAATATATGGATCAAGCCGTTGATCAAGAAGAAACAGAGAGCTCACCTGTATGGACGCCGACTTCTTTAAGCGGAGGGTCAGCAGATGTTCAGCCGAAACCGTTGGTTGCAGAAGCGACATCCGCGCCAGTGGTCGAGATGCCCAAGAACATGGAGGGTGTCCTCCTCATCGATAAAATTAATCTGAAGATTCCTATTCTAACGAATGCGACACAGGCGAATATGAAAGTTTCCGTTGCCAGTATTGCGAATACAGGACGGCCGGGGGCTGTCGGCAACTATGCGATTGCAGGACATCGGAATTTAACCTACGGCAAAAATTTCAACCGCTTAGATGAAGTTGATGTCGGTGACTTAATAACGGTGGACACAGGAACTAAACAATATACTTATAAAGTAGAAAAGAAACTGTACGTCCTCCCGGAAGAAGTCTGGGTTCTCAATGGCAATGACAAGGATCGGGAAATTACGTTAATCACCTGTCATCCTATGGAAAATCCAACACATCGTATTGCAATCAAGGGGAAGTTAATAGAAACGAAATAAAGGAGCCTACATACGTGTAGGTTTCTTTTTTTGCGTCCTTTTGCGTCCTCATGTTCAGAATATGTTCAGTCTAAAATTCTACAATACGAATTGTGCCATTTCGTCGGAAGAGATCAAGTCATCGAAGTCCCATTACAGTCGCCGACTAGAGAATGAAATTATAGAAACATGCAAATGGAGGAGTAGAAAGAAATGTTCAAGAAAAAGACAAGTGCATTATTAATCACACTGCTAATTTTTATGCAAAGCATTTCAGGTTTCGGGTTTGTGAATCAAGCCAACGCTGCCGTTATTTCCAGTAACATTATCGATTCTGTGAGTTTGGCTGTCTATGACAGCAGCAATCATGTTGTGACAGATAATGTCTATGAACAGGGTTCCAAGGTGCAAGTGGATTATACATGGTCGTTCCCTAATAGTCATGGGTATCACAGTGGGGATACTTACACCTTCACACTGCCGCAACAATTTTTGCTTGTCAATAATGTAACAGGACCTCTGGTTAGTGGTAATGGTGACGTGGGGACGTTTGTTGCCAATTACTTAACTCATCAAGTTGTCATGACATTTAATGAGAATATTGGTTTAGACGAGGTCCAAGGGACGCTTACTTTTAACACCAAATTCGATATGACTAAAATCACTGGAAGTACGACGCAAACGATCAGTATTCCAGTTAAGGGCGGAACGCAAGTCTTTTCACTTAACTTTAAGCCTAATGTGGCTTCAACCATAGGGAAAAGCGGTGTTCCACAAGGGTATAATGCGAAGAATATTGATTGGACGATTGACGTCAACAAGAAATTGGAGTCCGTACAGAATGCAGTAGTAACGGATCCTATTCCAGTTGGTTTGTCTGTACCCGTGACAGTTGCTGTCTACGATCTTGGAATAAATTTGGACGGTACTCCCGTTCAAGGAGCATTAACGGATACAAGCAAATACACGGTTAATACAGCCGGAGGTATTCTGACCGTTCAATTCACGGAGGCTTCCATTAACACAGCTTACCGGATTAAGTACACGACACCTGTCACAGATTTTGATAAAACGTCATTCTTGAATAAGGCCACATTCAGCGGAAGCAATAAAACGCCTGTCGATGCAAGTGCAACGGTTACCGTTCAGCAGGGTACGGCACTTGATAAGACTTCATCTGGTTATAACTCAAGCACCCAAACGATAGATTGGGCCATCAAGTACAATTATAATGAGAGAGCTATCGCACAAGTCTCAGCGCATTTAACCGATCTTTTTAATGATTCTCAAGCGTTGGTTGGAGGCGTTGTGCCATCGTCCATTAAGGTTTATCCCGTTACGCTAGATAACTCTGGGGCTGAATCCTTAGGTAGCGCTCTGCCTGTTTCCGATTATACTGTCATTGCTGCCCCGACACCGCCAACAGGAAAGACCGGCTTTAAGTTGCAATTCAATAATGCCATTACCCAAGCATACAAGTTGGTTTACCAAACCAAGGCGATCGATCGTGTTGAAGGAGCCGCTACCATTTCGAATACAGTCACTTCTGGCCTGGGAGCAACAGATACGGCTACACGTGGCATTGACCAAGTTATTATTATCAAAAGTGTAAATAGTGAAGACTACCATGCCAAAACGGTAGATTGGAAGATTGCGCTCAATGCAGACAGCGAATCAATGAGTTCTGTTGTGCTTACTGACAATTTTCCTAAGAAAGGGTTGGAGTACAGACCTGAAACATTGGTTATCAAGCAGGGTTCTACCACATTGAATAGTCCTGCGGACTACTCCATTTCAAATGTGCTTAGCGACACAGGATTTACAATTAATTTCGTGGGTACTTTAACGGCACCCGTAACGGTGAGCTATTCCACGTATT
Organism: Paenibacillus sp. HWE-109; assembly: GCF_022163125.1. Lineage (NCBI taxonomy): Bacteria > Bacillati > Bacillota > Bacilli > Caryophanales > Paenibacillaceae > Paenibacillus > Paenibacillus sp. HWE-109. The sequence continues at coordinate 7,600,669 of NZ_CP091881.1, forward strand.
ATAATAATGATTGGATCTTACCTGTTGGGAGCACAACGAATTTCCTTAACGATGCGACGGTTAACTGGACAGGGACTTTGCCTAATCAAGAGATAACCGTACATGGGACTTTCACGCCAAGAGACGAAGTTAAGAATAACGGCTTCAAGAACGGGTCTTATAATGCAGCTACCAAACAGCTAACTTGGGTGGTAGGCGTAAACTACAACGGCAAAACGATTAATCATGCTGTAGTTAAGGATCTTTTGGAATCCAAACAAAAACTAGTTCCAGGTTCACTTAAAGTGTATGAAATGAACATTCCAGTTAACGGCAATCCAACCATGGGTGCATTCGTTAATGGCAGTGAATATGACTACCTGGTGGACACTAGCAATACGCTGATTTTAAATTTCAAAGCAGCTATTTCTAAAGCCTACTACATTGTCTACAGCACGAGCTTAGATGGTGAACTTATTGATACGAATGTGAGCAATACAGCTAACGTCTATGAGACGGCAGCACCGGTTTCCAAGAATTTAACAGCTTCTGTTAACATTCCTAAGGCTGGAGAGTATGTCAATAAAAACGGCACACAAAGCGGAGATAAAATCAATTGGACCATTAATATTAATCGTGGACAATCGACGGTAGACGCTGCCAAAATTACGGACATCCCTTCAGACAACCAGTTCTTAATACCGGACTCGTTCCATCTATACGCTACCTCAGTAGCCTCTGACAGTACAATTACGAAGACGACCGAGCTTCTCAAAGGCACGGACTACAATGTCGCAATCCTAACTGACAATGATGGCAAGCAAAAGTTTGAATTGACCTTCACGCATCAGATTTCGAAGCCGTATATCTTAGAGTACCAGTCATTAATTGCGGCTAATGACAATGATACCGTTTCTAATCAAGTGAGCTTTACGGGGAGTAATGACACAACGGTTTCCAAAAGCACATCGAAGAATGTCATTGTAGCTGTTTCAAGCGGATCTGGTACAGGCAGTGGCGTTAGAGGGTCCTTAGCGGTTAAAAAAGTGGATTCCGGTAATCATGCCTTGTTATTAAACGGAGCGACGTTTGAATTGTACCGTAAAACGGGTGCAACAACGAAAATCCTTTTTAGTACGCTAACAACAGATTCTACAGGTATCGTCTTATTCAAAAATTTACTTCAAGGTGATTATGTTCTAAAAGAAGTAGTTGCTCCAACCGGATACACCCTTGATTCGAGCGAACGTGCAGTTACGATTAATTCGACAACTGCTATTAACTTGGATGTCACGAATGTGAAGGTGGTAGTGCCGACGCCAACGCCGGTTGTACCGACACCGACACCAGTAGTGCCGACACCGACGCCAGTAGTGCCGACGCCAACGCCGGTAGTGCCGACGCCAACGCCGGTAGTGCCGACGCCAACGCCAGCTGTGCCGACACCGACACCAACGCCAAGTTCAGGCGGAGGTGAATCCACGCCGGCACCAAGCACGAGCCCTTCGCCGACGCCAAGCGCGAGTCCTAAGCCAACGCCGAGCGCGAGCCCGACGCCAGCGCCAAGCGCAAGCCCGACGCCAGCGCCAAGCGCAAGCCCAACGCCAGCGCCAAGCGCGAGTCCGACGCCAGTGCCAAGCGCAAGTCCGACGCCGAAGCCTCAGGCAGATGAGAAAGTAACTGATCAAGATACACCAATTGAAGGTGATATTGAAGTTCCATTAGGCACCACTCCGTCCATCGGCAAACAACCGGAGAACGGGACAGTAACCATAGATCCTAACGGTCACTGGGTATACACACCTAACCCTGGATTTACGGGGAATGAATCAATTACGGTTGTTCTGAAAAATGGAACAGGGGAAGCAACGGAAGCAATGATTGATATTGAAGTTCAAAAAGTTCCGCTAGGCAATAAGAAATCGGGAGAAACGCTTCCTCAGACAGGCGAAGCAAGCCGTAGATATTATGAGTTAGCAGGTTTTGCTTTGATTATTGCGGGTGTAGTTTTGAGAAGAAGAAGACTAAACAAATAACAGGTTGATCTAGTTGTTAATTATATTAACGAGGCTGTCCCAAGAGGTTGATACCTTGAGGGTGGCCTCTTTTTTGACATTAGAGCTGGGTGGAAATCCGCTATTATTTGCGGTGAAGTGGAAATTCCGACTCTGTTTATGGCCGTTAGGCAGATGGAAGCAGATTGGGTAATAAATTGTCTAATTATGTATATTCAAACCGACAAGCATATGATATGATGTCAGCATATTAGGCGTTTATTCATCGGTGGTTTCTCCCGATAAAGGCAAATCTAGCGAAAACTAGAGACGCAAAACTAAAGGGCCTTCCTTACTTCAACTAAGATGGCAGCCAGTTACCGAAAGGGGATTTTTTTGTGTTCAAAAAATCAATTCTAGCAGCTATCCTTCTATCGATCTTCTTGATGCTAGTACCTCAAGCGATATTTGCAGCTCCCTCTATTGTGGACCAAAGCGCATTGAGCAAAGGAATTATTTCAATCCATTATACAAGCCGTCCAGACACCAAGGTTCTCGTTCGGATCTCCAAGGAAAATGTGAAGTATGACTACACCTTTGAAGAAGGAGACCAGTACCCTCTGCAGCTTGGAAACGGTACCTATAAAGTGCTAGTCGGGGAGTCCATAGGGAACAACAAATATAAGGTAATTGCGCAAGAACAGATAGAGGTGAAGTTGGCAGATGAGAAGACAGTATTCCTTCAATCTATCCCGCTTATCGACTGGAGCGAAACATCGAAAGCTGTCGTAAAGGCCAAGAAACTAACGGCAGATAAGAAGACGGACATGGATAAATTAAAAGCCATCTACGCCTATATCACGACAAATTTTACGTATGATTACAAAAAGGCACAAACCGTAGCAGATACCTATATACCTGACTTGGACGAGGTTTACGAAGCTTCCCAGGGAATCTGTTATGACTTCGCAGCAACTTTTGCCGCGATGGCCAGAAGTGAAGGATTGCCGACCCGCCTTGTGATGGGCTATGAGGCCAGCTCGCCAGAGACGTATCATGCTTGGAACCAAGTGTTTCTAGCGGATCGGAACGAGTGGGTCACGATAGATACCACTTATGATGCTACACGTGTACAAGGTGGACAAGCAACGGACATGTTCAAAAACGCAGATGATTATCAAATAGTCAAAGTGTACTAACTAAATCAGAAGCCTGTGCTCAATTCATGAGCGCAGGCTTTTTTTGTTTTTTTGCGGCAGCAGAAAAAATAAATCCATTGATTTACAATACAACTTGTATCATATAATATTAATAATGATACAATTTGTTTCATATTCTATGTCTACAAGCAAATAGTCTATACCAAGCTTGAATCGTGAATGGAGGTATGAAAAAAATTATGTTAAAGAAAAAAACGAGTACACTGCTCATTGCCCTATTAATTTTTATGCAGAGTATTTACGGAGTAGGCTTTTTTGCGAAGGCGAGTGCGGCTGCGATTTCAAACAACATTATTGACAGTGTTACACTAGTTGTATATGACAGCTCAGGGCAAGTCGTCACAGGCAATGTTTATGAGCCGAATGCCAAGGTGCAGGTAGACTATGCGTGGTCGCTGCCGAACAGCCATGGGTATAAGGCTGGTGATACGTTTGCGTTCACACTGCCGCAGCAATTTTTACTTTATAATGATATCAGCGGTGGTTTGATGATGGGGCAGGAGCAATTAGGAACTTTCCATGTGGACCGGGCCAGCCATCAAGTGCTGATTACGTTTAATAATTACATTGAAAGTCATGATAATGTCCATGGCACGCTAACCTTCAAAACGCAATTGGATAAAAGCCAGCTTACGGAAAATACCGTGGTAACGATTACGATTCCGATTAAGACCGGCGAGCAAGTCTTCACCCTTCATCTCAGGCCGACCGTAACGTCAACGATTGAGAAGAGTGGCGTATCGTCAGGCATCAACTCCAAGAGTATCGATTGGACGATCGATGTGAATAAGATGCTGGACTCCGTTCAGAACGCAGTGGTCGTCGACGTTATTCCAGATGGCTTATCTGTTCCTGTTACTGTAGCTGTCTATGATCTGACCGTTAAGCTTGATGGTTCTGTTCTGCAAGGCGGGCTGCTGGATAGCAGCAAATATACAGTAAGTGCCAGCGGAGCAACACTTTCCGTTCATTTTACCGATAGTCCGATTCAAACGGCTTACCGCCTCCAGTTCAGCACACCAATCGTTGATTTGAATAAGGAGTCGTTCGTGAATAAAGCCACTTTCGGGGGCACCAATAAGCCGCCTGTGGAGGCGTCCGCGACGGTGCAGGTCTCGCTGGGCAGCGCTCTGGACAAAATCGCGGAGAGCTATGATCCCATTACACAAACGATCGGTTGGGCAATCAAATATAATTATAATGAGCGGACAATTCCACAGTCTGCGGCATTCCTGACAGACCTCTTCAACGATACGCATGAACTGGTCGCGGGATCCATGCATATCTATCCGGTTAAGCTAAATCCGACTGGTGGGGAGACGCTCGGCAATGAATTGCCGGGTGCGAGTTATACCGTGACACCAGAAGCTGCAGCAGGCAAAAATGGCTTCAAACTACAGTTTAACAGCAGCATTTCTTCCGCATATAAGATTGTATACACGACCAAGGCGATTAATCGAGTATATGACAATGTGACTATTACCAATCGGGTTATATCGGGCAGTGGATCAAGCGATTCCGCCTCACAAGCTGTTGAACAGCTAATCGCGACCAAGTATCCAGGAACAGCAGATTATCAAGCGAAAACCGTGGATTGGCATATACTCATCAACAAAGACAGCCAGTTGATGAACAATGTGGTTGTAACGGACACCTTTCCGAGTAAAGGCTTGCGTTTCGTGCCAGGGTCATTAGTCATCAAAAAGGGATCCGTTCTGATGCCCTCAACAGAGTACACGCTCAATAGCGCTGTTGCTCCTGACGAAGGCTTCACGGTTAAATTTTTGACGGCCATTGCAGATCCTATTTCAATTGATTACAAGACAGAATTTAATCTGGACTGGATCAGTCCGCTTGGGTCCACCAACAATTTCATTAACGCGGCCCAAATTGAATGGTCTAACAACCCTAGCGATTCACATATCAAGAAAGTGACATCCACATTTATTCCAAGGAATGAAGTGAAGAACAACGGATTTAAATTTGGTGCCTACAACGCAGCTTCCAAACAAATTACTTGGACCATAGGCATCAACTACAATGGCAAACCTCTTGAAACGGCTAGCCTGCAGGATACTATAGAGCCTAATCAGAAGCTTATCGACGGATCGGTTGCCGTGTATGCCATGACAATTCCGGCAAATGGAAGTCCAACCATGGGTGCGCCAGTTAGTCCAGCCTCCTATACGTACAGTTTGGTTGGCAATAAACTGATTGTTAAATTCCCGCAACCTTTCTCTAAGCCTTATTATGTTGTATTTAAAACCAGTGTACAGGGACAATTGGTTCACAGTACGATTTCCAATACTGCTCGATTATTTGTTGGGGAAACTCCGGTGTCAGGCAATCTGAGCGCCACGCTTACTATCCCGAATGGCGGCGAGTTTGTGAATAAAACCGGGGAGCAAAGCGGGGACAAAATTAACTGGACGATCTATATTAATCGCAGTCAATCCACGCTGTCTGAAGCCCGAATTGTCGATACGCCAACAACAAATCAAGTGCTGCTGCCAAATACATTCCATGTGTTTAAGGCAACAGCAGCTATCAACGGTAATTTAACCAAAGGTTCCGAGTTAGAAAAAGGGAAGGATTATACGGTAGTATTCAAAACGAATAATGACGGGAAGCCGATTTTTGAATTAAGCTTTGCTGAAACCATCTCGACAGCTTATATCTTGGAGTATCAATCTCTCATAACGGCAAATGACCACGATAAAATTTCCAATAATATCATTTTGAGTGGCAAAAATGTCAGTACGGTCATTGAAGAAAAGACGAAGGATATTATCGTGGGTGTATCGGGCGGGTCAGGAACAGGCGGAGGCGTCCGAAGCTCAATAACGGTCAAGAAGCTGGATTCAGTCAATAACGGCTTATTGCTGAGCGGCGCTACGTTTGATTTGTTCCGGAAATCCGGGGAATCCAAAACGTTAATTAACACGCTTACTACCGGTGAGACAGGGTTTGTAGTCTTTAAGGAATTGCTTGCAGGCGAATATACGGTGAAAGAGAAGACTGCTCCTACCGGCTACAATTTGAATTTGGAAGAGAATGCAGTGACTCTTCACTCCGGGGAAGAGTTTAACTTAAACGTGATAAACGTTAAAAAGTCGGATCCCCCAGATCCATCGGGTCCGGGAACAACCCCGAGCCCTACGGAGACACCGACTTCTACGCCGGTACCAACTAAACCCCCAATCACGGGGACAGGAGGAATCACGCCGACACCAACAGTAACACCTGCACCTACTCCAGCGCCGACAATAACGCCAACACCGACGCCAACACCATCGTCAGTTGATCCCAAGCCATCTACGGATTCGGATCCGCCTTTTGATGGCGATAATAATGTGCCTTTAGGTGGAATTCCACCTATAACGAAACAAGAAACACTCCCGACGACAGGGGAATCCAGTCATTTGTATGTCGAGTTAGCAGGTATCACTCTGATTCTTATAGGCTTGCTCTTAAGAAGACGGTTTACGAAGTAACAGCGGGAAATCAAGAGGCAGCTTGCCAGATAAACTGGTAGGCTGTCTTTTTATTTTCACGGGAACAACCCATGATTAGACTCTCTCTAAAATGGAAAAACTAGAAAGTAAAACTGCTAGAATGCAAATCAGAGTGTCAGGGAGGCAAATGAGATGATGATGCAGATTCTTTTAATCACAGACGGATGTTCAAATGTAGGGGTGAGTCCGGTCATAGCCGCGGCGCAAGCGCAGGGAGAAGGTGTGACCGTGAATGTGATTGGCGTTATCGATCACGGAGAGCTGGGGGTGCTAGGCTCAGAGGAGATTAAAGAGATCGCCGCTGCCGGAGGAGGGATGAGCCGAATTGTGAATTCGGGTCAACTTTCGCAAACCGTTCAGATGATGACGCGCAAAACCGTTACTACAACGATCCAGCATGCCGTAGGCAAAGAGTTACAGAGTATTCTAGGTGTAAATCAATTAGAGCAGCTGTCGCCTGACAAGCGGTCTCAGGTCGTTCAGGTGATCGATACGATGAGTGAAACGTCTTCCCTTCGTGTAGCGCTTCTAATAGATGCCAGTGCTAGTATGAAACCGAAACTTGCAGCAGTTCGTGAGGCGATTCATGATCTTCTATTGAGTCTTAGGGCGCGCAGTGGGAAGAGTGAATTAGCGGTTTTTCACTTCCCATCAACCAAAACAAGCGATCAGGAACTGGAAATGGATCTGAATTGGACGAATCAGCTTGCAAATTTAGACAAGATGTTCTATAAAATAAACATGAAGGGTACGACGCCGACAGGTCCTGCTATGCTGCAAACGCTGCAGTTCATGACGGAAAAACCTTTCTCACCAAAAACCGAGGATGGGATGCTGAGTGACTACGTGGTATGAGGATGCCTTCCGTCCAGGATCAGAAATCCGAGGGAAATGGAACGGCCGCGTCTATATGGTCGAACGTTTATTAGGTGCTGGTTCTAATGGGATTGTGGCTCTCGTACGTAGAGGGACTGGTAGATTTGCTCTGAAAGCAGGTCACGAAACCGTTGATCATCAATCTGAGATTAACTCGTTGCTGGCCATATCGCTGACGGAGACCTCGTTCAAGAATTTTTTAATCGATGCTGATGATATGACAGTGGGAGAGAAAGAAATTTCTTTCTACGTCATGCGTTATATTGAAGGAATGACCATTTCTGATTTTATACATAAGCGCGGACATGATTGGGTTTATGTCATCGGTACGAATCTGCTGCGCAAATTAACGGAATTGCATCGCAATGGCTATATATTCGGGGATTTGAAGATTGAGAATATGATTGTTTCGAATTATGGGGATGTGGATCTCATCGATTTTGGCGGAGTCACGTCCAAGGGAAGAGCGATTAAGCAATTAACGGAAGTCTACGATCGCGGCTTTTGGAACAAAGGAGAACGTATCGCAGAGGAAAGTTATGATTTGTTCTCTTTTGCTATTTTGCTGTTGAAATCGCTGGATCAGCGGAATCGGTTTACTGGATTAACGCAAACCCTGCCGCAAACCAGAGATTTGGAGCAACTAACCGCCATTATTCGTGAGAATGCAGTTGCTGCTCATATCGCGCCATTTCTGCATAAAGCATTGAACGGGGAGTTCCATACTTCCCAGGAAGCTTATCAATATTGGCGCTCACTGGTGTCAGGGAAGAAGATAGGGCCATTGACACTGAAGATGCCTTGGCTGAAAATATGCTTCGCTGCTTCGATTTTTATTTTTGGAGCAACCGTTTATATTTATTGGTAGAAAGGGAACACCATATGGAGCACGATCTAGTTGCGAGGGTAGAACAACGTATCAAAGAACAAAAGCTCGTCGCCCCAGGAGATGTCGTTGTCGTTGCGGTTTCAGGAGGACCTGATTCGGTAGCGCTGCTTCATGTCCTTTTTGTATTGGGGGAGAAGTACAGTTGGCAGTTGGTTGTCGCTCATGTTAATCATCAATTCCGAGGCGAGGAGTCGGATGCGGAAGCCGCTTTTGTCAACGAACTTGCTGCAAGCAAAGGACTTCCCTGCGAAGTTGGCGTTATTAATGTGCCGGCTTATATAGAAGAAACTGCTCTCAACGGGCAGGCAGCCGCGCGCGAGAAGCGTTATGAATTCCTGCATCTGGTAGCTGACAAATATGGCGCCAACCGTATCGCGCTAGCCCATCACGCCGACGATCAAGCGGAAACGGTCATGATGCGAATTCTTAGAGGGACGGGCCCCTCAGGGCTTACGGGCATGCCCGAACGAAGGCTTGAAAAAAAAGTGGAACTCATTCGACCTTTTCTACGTATATACAAAGCAGATATTGTGAACTATTGTGCTCAGCATGAAATGCTTTATTGTATGGATAGCAGCAATGAGCTGCGGAAGTATTTCCGCAATCAAATTCGTCTTGATGTGCTGCCGATGCTGAAGCCGTATAATGAACAACTTCCGGAATCACTGAATCGACTAACGGAGCTGATGCAAGCCGAGGATGATTATTTGGCCAGAGAGACCGAACGGGTTTTTCAGCGAATAACCGTGACTGGGCAAGCTAGTTACCGCTTAGAGCGAGGTGATTTCACCGAACTGCACCTTGCTTTACAAAGGCGTTTGATTAAATTAATATTAAACTGTCTTTGTTTGGGAATGGATCGCCTTGAATTTGGGCGAATTGAACGAATTCGCGAGTTGATTGTGCAGGACCAGGTTTCGAATCAAGTCTTACAGGTGGATGAAGAACTTTATATAGTGAGAGAATATGAAGCTATTCACTTTCAGACGATAGTGCCATCTCCGAAGTCATATGCGTATGAGATCGGTTTTGAGACAAGCGGACTGAGCCTGCCGGAAGTCGAAGCTAATCTGTACTGCTCCTGGATGTCTGTTCAATCCAATAACAATGTTGATCTTATCTCATCGGCAACGGATGTATATTTGGATCTGGATCAAATCCAATTGCCGCTCGTGGTCAGAAATCGACGGTCTGGAGATCGATTGGAACCACATGGTTTAAACGGGTCCAAAAAGGTAAAAGATATGTTCATTGATGCCAAAATGCCGCTAAGTCGGCGTGATGTCATCCCGTTACTGGTCGATGCTTCCGGGCAAATCCTCTGGATTGCTGGCTTTCGTAGGTCCAAACACGCATTGATTGGACCGGATACAGAACGTGTGCTTCATATGAAGCTCGTGCTGCAGTAACATGTGTAAATTTCGTTCTTCTAGAATGTAAATTTATAAGGATTCATAATATAATCTAGGGGGTTCATCCTTGTACAGCGACATTCAAGAAGTTCTTTACAGCGAAGAACAAATTCAAGGCAAAATCAAAGAACTAGGGGATCAGCTCTCGAGCGATTACGAAGGTAAGAACCCATTGGTCATTTGTGTACTCAAAGGCGCTTTTATTTTTATGGCTGACTTGGTCAAGCAAATCAGAGTGCCACTGGAACTTGATTTCATGGCTGTATCCAGCTATGGTCAATCCACCAAATCTTCCGGCGTTGTCAAGATCATCAAAGATCTGGACGTACCCGTGGAAGGGCGTCACATTATAATCGTGGAGGACATTATCGATAGCGGTTTAACGCTTAGTTATCTGATAGATGTGCTAGAACGACGCAATGCCAAGACAATCTCGGTCGTAGCGCTGTTTAACAAGCCGGCACGCCGAACCGTTGAGCTCGAGCCTGATTATGCAGGATACGTGCTTCCTGATGAGTTCGTAGTCGGATATGGCCTGGATTATGCAGAGAAATATCGCAACCTTCCATTTGTCGGCATATTGAAACCAGAGATCTACACTAGCTAATGTCATTTCCCGCAGGCCCGCCAATGCTGTTATGTTGTAGTGCTTTACCGGGATGTGGTAAAATAATAAAAGTGTGCCGTTCGAGAGGAGGCTAGGGATGAATCGAATTATCCGGAATACCGGTTTTTATTTACTTATATTTTTGGTAACCGTAGGTATCGTCCATTTCATCAGTACCCAGAATGAACAAAAGGAGTTAATTACTTACGACAAATTCCGCCAAGCGGTTGTTAACAAAAATGTGGAATCCGTCACGCTGAAGTTTGATGGATACACCTATTTGATTAAAGGTAAGTATATTAACCCGCCAAGTGGTGCTGATAAGAAGAGCTTTGAAACCCATGCCCCGTATGAGCCTTTGGTCGTTCAATTAATTGAAGCCAATGGCGTACCGCAAGAAACATACGAGACCATGGAACGGGATAGTGTATGGATTAGTTTCCTAACTTCCATTATTCCATTCGTCATTATCTTCATCTTGTTTTTCTTCCTGTTGAATCAGGCTCAAGGTGGCGGCGGGAAAGTAATGAACTTCGGCAAGAGCCGTGCCCGCTTATATAATGAAGAGAAGAAACGTGTCACGTTCGAGGATGTGGCAGGTGCAGATGAAGAGAAGCAAGAATTAATCGAGGTTGTTGAGTTCCTCAAGGATCCACGGAAATTCGCAGCTGTCGGTGCAAGAATTCCCAAAGGGGTTCTCTTGAATGGTCCTCCGGGAACAGGTAAAACATTGCTAGCAAGAGCAGTCGCTGGTGAAGCAGGCGTGCCGTTCTTCAGCATCTCCGGTTCTGATTTCGTTGAGATGTTCGTCGGTGTCGGCGCATCCCGTGTTCGTGACTTGTTCGAGAACGCGAAGAAGAACTCTCCTTGTATTATCTTTATCGATGAGATTGATGCGGTTGGTCGTCAACGTGGCGCAGGCTTAGGCGGCGGACATGATGAGCGTGAACAAACCTTGAATCAATTGCTTGTTGAGATGGATGGATTTGGCGCAAACGAAGGTATCATTATCGTAGCAGCAACGAACCGTCCTGACATTTTGGACCCGGCATTATTGCGTCCAGGCCGTTTCGACCGTCAAATTACGGTAGATCGTCCGGATATCAAAGGCCGCGAAGCGGTTCTGAAAGTACATGCTCGCAACAAACCACTTGCCAAAGACGTGAAGCTGGATTCTCTATCACGCTACACAACTGGATTCACAGGTGCTGATCTAGAAAATTTATTGAACGAAGCGGCGCTGATTGCTGCTCGTCGTAACCGTAAAGATATTTCCATGGCTGAGGTTGAGGAAGCTTTTGACCGTATCATTGTTGGTACGCAGAAGAAGAGCCGAATTATCAGCGATGCAGAGAAGCGCATTGTTGCTTATCATGAAGCCGGACACGCAATCATCGGATATTACGCCGAGAATGCCGATATGGTACACAAAGTTACGATCGTTCCGCGCGGACGCGCTGGCGGTTACGTGATGATGCTGCCCAAAGAAGGCGAAGATCGCATGATGCAGACGAAGAACGAATTGCTGGATAAAGTAACAGGACTCTTGGGTGGCCGCGTTTCCGAGGAATTATTCATCGGTGAAATCGGTACTGGGGCGTACAGTGACTTCCAGAAGGCAACGGGTATCGTTCGTCGCATGATTATGGAATACGGAATGAGCGACAAGCTCGGACCGATGCAATTCGGCAGTTCCCAAGGCCAAGTGTTCTTAGGACGCGATATCGGCCATGAACAGAACTATAGTGATGCTATTGCGTATGAAATTGATCAAGAGATGCAAAGCTTTATCCGCACCTGCTATGATCGTGCTCGCGCAATGCTGACTGAACATGCCGACCAAATTCATCTCGTAGCCAAAACGTTGCTTGAGAAAGAAACGTTGGACAAAGATGAGATCATTGCGCTTTTGGAGAAAGGCAGATTGAGTGACGGCACAGATGATGAAGAAGTCAAAGTGAACATTCAAGGTCAAAGCCAATCCAGTGACAGCAATAAATTAGAGTTCGACAAAGAGAAAGATCCGAACTCGGATCAATCCGAAGAGTAACAAGCAATAGCAACTCGTAAATCCGGTGTACACGTCAGGTGTACCCGGATTTTCTGGTTATTTCGGCCTTTTTGCGCATTGACAGGGGATGCGGGAATGTGTAAATTAGTTGTAAATCTCTAATTTTCTAAAGATTAGATCATACTACTTTTAGATAAGATAGTTAGTCCATTTTACGTCCCAGATAGGGGAGGAAGCATCCATGGAAGCTTTAGCATTGGAACGCAAGGCTGAACAGAACCGCGAACTCAAAGAACGGTTGCTGCAGCTGAAGAAAGAACGCAATGCCATTATACTTGCTCATTATTATCAGCGAGACGAAGTTCAAGAAGTTGCCGATTTCCGGGGGGATTCCTTTCTGCTAGCGCAAAAGGCGGCACAAACAGATGCAGATGTTATTGTGTTCTGTGGTGTTCATTTCATGGGAGAGAGCGCTAAGATATTAGCTCCCAACAAGACGGTTATCATTCCTGACGAACGTGCAGGCTGCCCTATGGCGGACATGGTGAATGTGGAAGGCTTGCGAGCTCTCAAGCGGCAGCATCCCAAGGCCAAAGTGGTTGCTTACATTAACACATCTGCTGATGTGAAATCAGAAACAGATATTTGCTGTACGTCAGCAAATGCCATCAATGTCATCAATTCCGTCGATTCGGATGAAATCATCTGGGTGCCGGATAAAAATTTGGGTGACTATGTATCAAAATTCACAAGCAAAAAAGTGATCATCTGGGAAGGCTATTGCAACACTCATGATATGCTGACCGTGAAGGATGTTGAGGAAATGAGAGCGCAGTATCCGAATGCGCAGTTCGTTGTCCATCCAGAATGCCGGCCAGAAGTCGTGAAATTGGGCGACTTCGTAGGCTCCACAACAGCGATCATTAAATATTGCAAAGAATCAGACTGCAAGGAATTCATCGTGGGAACGGAAGACGGTACTGGCTACCAACTTCGTATGGACAGCCCGGACAAACAGTTCCATTTTGCAACCAAATACTTGGTATGCCCGAACATGAAAGTAAACAATTTGAAGAAAATTGTAAAATGTCTTGAAACGATGCAGCCAGAAATCTACGTACCGGAAGATGTAGCTGATAAAGCTAGACTATCTCTGGAGCGTATGCTTCAAGTGAAATAATTTCTAAATCAAGACGGAATGACCATATAGAAAAGACCGCCTTTGACCAAGGATCCGGTCTTTTTCTGATAAGCCCCCCGTTTATGGCAACTGACGGAAGCGTTAGTTGTCATGACGGGGCAATACATGGCGGAGAACAGGTGAAACGGCCCAATGATTCCAAGATACCTCGTAGATGTAGATTTAGATTCCATTCCTCATGTACATACAGATGTTATTGTGATTGGTGCAGGCATTGCAGGATTGTTCACTGCAATCCGCGCTAGTGAAAATAAGAAAGTGCTGATGATTACGAAGAAATCGCTCCTCGACAGCAATACGCGCTACGCCCAAGGCGGCATTGCTGCGGTTATATCGGACGAGGATTCGCCGGAATATCATATGCAGGATACGCTGATTGCGGGAGCAGGGCTCTGTTCGCCAGAAGCTGTTGACGTGCTCGTTCACGAAGGTCCTAACGGCGTGCAGGACTTGATCAAGATGGGGACCCAGTTCGATTTGGAGAACGGGGAGTTCGCCTTGACCAAAGAGGGCGCGCATAGCCAGCGCCGTATCTTGCATGCGCATGGCGACGCCACAGGCGCTGAGATTGTACGAGCCTTGTCGGAACGCACGAAGCAAGATCCGAACATCGAAATCTGGGACGATCACTTCGTGATCGACCTGATCACACAAGACGGCGAGTGCTACGGCGCACTCGTCCAGAAGCCAGGCGGCCAGCGGGTGTTCGTCCGCGGCAACGCCACGATCCTGTGCTCCGGTGGAGCAGGGCAGCTGTTCCGCTACACCACGAACCCGGACATTGCCACCGGAGACGGCATTGCCATTGCGCATCGTGCCGGGGCGCAAATCCAGGATGTGGAATTCGTTCAATTCCACCCTACCGCGCTTTGCTACCCAGGCGCACCGCGCTTCCTCATCTCCGAGGCTGTGCGCGGCGAGGGCGCTTATCTGCGCAACATCAAAGGAGAGCGCTTCATGGAGCGGTATCACCAGCAGCTTGAGCTTGCGCCTAGAGATGTTGTTGCTCGCGCGATTGTCGATGAAATGGAAAATTGCCGATCGACTTTTGTTTACATTGATATTACGCACGAATCGGAAGAATTGATTAAACATCGGTTCCCTACGATTTACGAATATTGTTTGAATTATGGGCTTGATATGAGCACAGACTGGATTCCGGTTGCGCCGGCAGCGCATTATATGATGGGCGGCGTGAAGACGGATCTGCATGGCGAGACGGCGGTTCGACGACTCTTCGCTTGCGGCGAAGTGTCATCCACAGGCGTACATGGAGCTAACCGCTTGGCGAGCAACTCGCTGTCTGAGGCGATTGTTTTTGGGCGGAGAATCATTGAACGCATTCAGGAGCTTCCTCCACTGCAAGGAAACATCCAAATACGTGCTGAGGCTGAAGCGCCGAGAACTGAAATTTCCAGCCAAGCTGTAGTTGAGAAAAAGTTGAAGCTGCAGAAAGTTATGCTGCGTTATGCAGGACTCAAGCGATCAGCCAAAGGTTTGCAAAAAGGGTATGATGAATTGACCAGACAATTAGCCTTCTTCGATTCGATGATGTCGAAACGGGAAGATTACGAGTTTGCGAATTTATTGAACTGCTCCTTGCTTACGACAATAGCCGCTTTGGCGAGGGAAGAAAGCCGCGGTGGTCACTATCGGGAAGATTTCCCGGATCGAGATGATCAGATGTGGAAGAAGCATATTGTATTTAAGCGCGGGGAAGATAGGATTGAGGAGTGGATTTAAATGCTGGATTTAAATATGGAATTAATTCGTAAACATATTCGGCTTTGGCTGGAAGAAGATATTGGCACCGGCGACGTCACCACATTGACAACAATCCCTTTGGAACAGGTGTCCAAAGGGATTATCCACGTCAAAGAAGACGGAATTGTTTGCGGGCTGCGCATTGCCCAAGAAGTATTTGCAGTCGTAGATGCTTCGCTCCGTTTTGAAACAAAAGTGGCCGAAGGATCGTCTGTATTAAAAGGGACCATACTAGCAGAGGTGGAGGGAAATACGCGCAGTATTTTGCTCGGAGAACGCTTGAGCTTGAACCTTATGCAGAGAATGTCAGGTATTGCTACCAAGACGCGTGAATTCGTCAATGCCTTAGAAGGCATGCCTACCAGACTTGTGGATACGCGCAAAACGACGCCAGGACACAGACTTCTTGAGAAGTATGCCGTCCGTGTCGGAGGGGGTCATAATCACCGATTCGGTCTTTATGACGCTGTTATGATCAAAGATAATCATATTAAGGGTTCGGGCGGCATCACGCAAGCCGTTCAATCGGCACGACAACAAATTCCGCACACGATGAAAATTGAAGTCGAAGTCGAAGACTTTACCCAGCTTGAGGAAGCATTAGCAGCTGGAGCCGATATCATCATGTTGGATAATATGGTTCCGGCCAGGATGAAAGAAGCCGTTGCTATAATTAAAAGCAAAGCCCCGCATATTGTTGTAGAGGGATCAGGTTCCGTGTCCGTCCAGACCATTAAAGCGATGGCAGAATCAGGTGTTGATGTCATTTCGGTTGGCCGTTTAACCTATTCGGTTGCAGCGCTCGATATTTCACTAGACCTGAATGAACGGAAGGAGACAGCGCTATGATTCTCGTTATCGATGTAGGGAATACGAACATAGTGCTCGGACTCTATCAAGATCGCACGCTGCTGCATCACTGGCGGATCAGTACGAACCGTTCGGCGACAGTCGATGAATATGGGATGCAGTTGTATAGTTTGTTCCAACACTCGGGTATCCTTTTCAACGAGGTGGAAGGCGTTATTGTTTCATCCGTTGTCCCGCCGCTTATGGGTGTGATGGAGAACCTAAGCCTGCATTATTTGAAAAGAACGCCATTTATTGTAGGCCCAGGGATCAAAACAGGGCTCAATGTGCGTGTTGATAACCCCAAAGAGGTCGGTGCCGATCGCATTGTTAACGCGGTTGCAGCTCTTGAGCTCTACGGAGCGCCCTGCATTATTGTAGATTTCGGAACGGCAACTACGTACGATTATATTGATCCTGCCCAGCAGCTTGTTGGCTGCGCGATTGCTCCGGGAATTGGCATTTCTACCGAAGCCTTATATCAGAAGGCGGCGAAGTTGCCGCGCATTGAACTCGTCAAGCCTAAGAGCGTGGTCGGACGCAATACGGTAGCCGCCATGCAGGCGGGTATTGTTTATGGCTATGTAGGTCAAGTAGATGGGATTGTTGAACGCGTAAAGCAAGAGTTCAATGTCAATCCGACTGTCATCGCGACGGGTGGACTGGCGGAATTGATTTCAAGTGAGTCGCGTACGATACAAATTGTAAATCCTTTGCTCACTTTGCAAGGTTTGCAAATGATTTATGAGAAAAATGCATAAGCTGTTTAAGGAAAGGAACGTAACATGAGCGATTATTTAATTCGAGGAACGGCTCTCGGGGGCAGGGTTCGAGCGTTTGCGGTGCAAACGACCGTTCTCACCGAAGAACTCAGTCGGAGACACCAAACGACGCCGACAGCCACGGCTGCACTTGGACGGACAGCTGCGGCTGGCCTTTTAATTGGAGCCATGTTGAAGGGTGAGGAGAATCTCATCATTCAAGTGAAGGGCGAGGGGCCCATCGGTCAAATCGTCGTTGATGCCAACGCGAAGGGTGAGGTGCGTGGTTATGTAGATAACCCGCTGGTCGACCCGCCGCTCAAAGAGAATGGCAAGCTTGATGTAGCAGCCGCTGTAGGGACAGAAGGTTTTTTGTACATAACGAAAGATTTGGGATTGAAAGAGCCATACAAAGGCAGTGTTCCTCTCATCTCAGGGGAATTGGCGGAAGATTTCACCTACTACTTTGCAAAGTCGGAACAAACACCATCCGCCGTGGCGCTCGGCGTGCTGGTTAATACTGATCATTCTATCCTGGCCTCAGGCGGGTTCGTGATTCAATTGCTTCCAGGGTTAATGGACGAGGAGATCGCTGAAATTGAGGAAATGCTGGGTCGTACTCCTTCTTTCACCAGTATGTTGGGGGAAGGACTCAATTTAGAAGAGATTCTGCAAACGGTATTGCCTTCGTTCCAGTCATTGGATCAGATGGATGTCATGTTCCGCTGCAAATGCAGTCGTGAAAAGGTAGAGTCCACATTGATTTCTTTAGGGAAATCAGAATTGCAAGAGATTCTTGAAGACGAAGGATTCGCAGAAGTGGTGTGCCATTTCTGCAATGAAGCTTATCGCTATGAGGAAGATGATTTACAAAGAATGATCGATCTATAGACCACACAAGCACGATGGAAGTAAAGAGGGAGTCAGGATGCAGAACGTAAAACGATTGTGGGGAGCCATCATTGTGCTGGCTGTATGTAATCTCGTGCTCACATCCTTGCTGATCACCCATTCCATGAATCAAACAGAACCAAGTCAGCCTACAGAACCTGAACAGCAAGGTGAGCAGAAGAACGAGCGGGTAGTCGCCAAAATTGGGGATCGTGAAATAACCATAAAAGAACTGCATACGGCGTTGGAACGCCATTACGGGACGGAACTACTGGGTCAATTGTTGGATCGCGAAGTGATAAGTCTGGAAGGAAACGAGACGGGGACTGCGATAGGGAACGCGGAGATTAACCGTGAATTGAAGCGGATGCAGCAAGGATATGAGAGCGAAGAACAATTCTACGCATCTATGCAAAATCAGTTAGGACTGTCGAAGCAAGAAATCCAAGAGGATGTAACGAATAAGTTATTGCTTGAGAAGCTTGCAACGAGTCATGTCCATATTACCGATGCACAAGTAGATGAGTATATCAAGACACATGCGGATGAATTCAAACAAGCAACAGAGTACAACATCCTTCAGATTATCGTGTCCACCAAGGACCAAGCGAACAAAGTCATTGCGGAACTGGCTAAAGGGGAGAGCTTTGCAACCTTGGCCAGAGATCGCTCGCTCGATGATGCAACCAACAACACCGGTGGTGATTTGGGTTGGATCGAGGGAGATGATCCCTTTGTTGCTGCGCCCGTTCTGGAATCGGCTAAATTGCTGAAGGTAGGGGAAGTAAGCAAGCCTGTTAGTTTGCCACAGGGCTTCGCGATCGTGAAATTGAAGAACAAGCGAGAGAAAGTGAATCCGGAACAAGGCTTTATTCGGGAGAATGTGCGCAGGGAACTGGCTCTTCAGGAAGCCCCGCCATTGAAGGATTATGTGCTGCAGCTCCGCAACAAGTGGAAAGTGTCAATCATAGACCCGCAATTACGTTAACGCATTGTGAAAATATGGTTGACAACCTGTAAGCGCATTGATAAGATTAATGTATTAATACCGACTAATTAACTCGGAAATCATTCATCACTTAACCTGGAGGGGAAATAAGATGGCAAGATTAGTTCAAAGCATTACTGATTTGATTGGAGATACACCTCTTGTTCGTTTGAATCGCGTTGTTCCGGAAGGAAGCGCTGAGGTTTATGTAAAGCTGGAGTACCAGAATCCAGGTGCCAGCGTGAAAGACCGCATTGCCATCTCCATGATCGAAGTAGCTGAGCAAGAAGGCAAACTCAAGCCAGGCGATACGATTGTTGAGCCAACTAGCGGTAACACAGGAATCGGAATAGCTTTAGTGGCAGCAGCCAAAGGATACAAGGCGATTCTGGTTATGCCGGAAACGATGTCTTTGGAAAGACGCAACCTGCTTCGCGCCTACGGTGCACAGCTCGTTCTGACGCCTGGTGCAGAAGGAATGAAGGGGGCTATCAAGCGTGCGGAAGAGCTTCAAGCGGAGAACCCTTCTTACTTCATCCCGCAACAATTCAAAAACCCGGCTAACGTGAAGGTTCACCGCGAAACAACAGGACCAGAAATCGTTGAAGCTATCAATGCGCATGATGGCAAATTAGATGCTTTCATTTCCGGTATCGGTACTGGTGGAACGATCTCAGGCGCTGGCGGCGTGCTGAAAGAAAATTTCCCGGGAATTAAAATTTACGCCATTGAGCCTGCGGCTTCTCCGGTTCTTTCCGGCGGTAAACCAGGTCCTCATAAAATTCAAGGGATCGGTGCAGGTTTTGTTCCGGACATCTTGAACACGAAAATTTATGATGAAATCATTGCAGTAGAGAACGAAGATGCGTTCGAAACTTCCCGTCGTGTAGCCAAAGAAGAAGGTATTCTTGGTGGTATTTCCTCCGGAGCGGCGATTTTCGCAGCACTGAAAGTTGCAAAAGAACTTGGAACTGGCAAACGTGTTGTTGCTATTATCCCAAGTAACGGAGAGCGTTACCTCTCTACGCCACTTTACCAATTCGAAGAGCAATAAGACTCCAAGAACAAACGAGCTCCCGGCTGCTGCAGCTGGGGGCTTTTTTTCTGTGTAAGGTTGGAGTATACTAATGGACAACTAATCATCGGAGACGAACGGAAGGAGGGCAAGCATGATCCTAACATCCCTAGAGCAGTGGCGTAATTGGTCATCCACCTACACCATGCTGCCTTATGTCATGAAGCTGGGACTGGCCGAAGAGCGGGTAGCTTCATGGGAAGCAGCCTGGAAGGGCGCCTCCCCGGATTCATTTGTTCTGGAAAGCGGCAAGGGTGGCCGCTACACCTTTTTCGGTCTGCAGCCTTTTTCCACGGTGCGTGGAACCGGTTTGATTGCCGAAATCACCAGGCTGCCTCTCACAAACAATGAAGGAACCAACGTTTTGCATCGGGAAGGCAAGCCGCTAGACATCGTCAAGCAATGGATGGCGCCTTTTCATAGTCCTAATGTAGAGGGAGCTCCTAAGTTTCTAGGCGGATGCGTTGGCTATTGGAGCTACGATGTAATCCGCACGATCGAGAAGCTTCCGGAAGAGGCAGCTAATGATTTGCCGATTCCAGACTACAGCTTCGCTATGTATGATCAGGTATGGATCTTGGATCATACCGAAAAAAGTTTGTATATCGCGGTTCATACACAGATATCCGATATCTCAGCAGACGCTGCCGATCTCGAACAGCTCTACCAGCAAGCGCGCGATAACGCACACGCGATGCTCGCTCGCTGGCAGGCCATCCGCGCCTCTGGAAGCGCACCGCTTGGCGGCGCGGGCGTTGATCTCGCGCGCGAGCAGCTGCACATCGACGTCGAAAGCATCGCAGGCATCCAGCCTGCCTTCGGCAAAGCCGATTACATCGCGGCGGTGCAGCGCATCCAAGCCTACATCTCGCAAGGTGACGTGTTCCAAGTCAACTTGTCGGTTAGACAGAGCCGGCAGCTGAGCACTACGCCGGAGGAGATCTACGAGGCGCTGCGCATCGTCAATCCCTCGCCGTACATGGGCTTGCTGCGCTTCGACGGCTTCGCGCTCGTATCGGGCTCGCCGGAGCTGCTCGTGCAGCTCGAGGACGGCGTCCTGCGGACGCGTCCGATCGCTGGCACGCGTCCACGCGGCAAGGACGAGCAAGATGATCTGCGCCTGGCTGGCGAGCTCATCGACAATGACAAAGAGCGTGCCGAGCACGTCATGCTGGTCGATCTTGAGCGCAACGACCTGGGCCGCATCTCCAAGTACGGCACTGTCCAAGTGAAGGACTTCATGGTCATAGAATACTATTCCCATGTCATGCACATCGTCTCGGAAGTCGTTGGTGAGCTGGCAGAAGGGAAGGATGTCTATGATGTCATTGCTGCGACATTCCCTGGAGGAACCATCACCGGAGCTCCTAAGATTCGGACGATGGAAATTATTGAAGAATTAGAGCCCGTGCGTCGCGGACCTTATACGGGTTCGATGGGATGGATTGACTATAACGGCAATATGGAATTTAATATTATTATACGAACGCTGGTAGCTGTGCAAGGAGTAGGCCATATTCAAGCGGGGGCAGGGATCGTCATTGATTCTATTCCGGAGCGAGAATATATCGAATCCCTGAACAAAGCCAAAGCGATGTGGAAAGCGATAGAATATAGCGAGCGGAGCATGAGCCGAGCTTAGGGCCCAAGACGGGCTGACGAAAGGGGAGCTTAGAATGATTTTAGTGATTGATAATTATGATTCGTTTACGTACAACCTCGTCCAATACTTGGGGGAGATCGGTGAAGAAGTCATCGTTCGTCGCAATGACGAAATCGATTTAGCGGGTGTAGAGGCTTTGGCGCCTGATCACATTTTGATATCTCCGGGACCTTGCACGCCGAATGAAGCCGGCATTAGCTTATCACTGATTGACCATTTCAAGGGTATAATTCCCATCTTCGGCGTTTGTCTGGGCCACCAATCCATTGGTCAAGCTTTTGGCGGCGACGTTATTCGTGCAGAACGTTTAATGCATGGCAAAACCTCAGAAATTTTCCATGACGGGAAAACGTTATTCGAAGGACTGCCTTCGCCATTTATAGCAACACGCTATCATTCTTTAATTGTCAAAGCGGAGACGCTGCCGGATTGCTTGGAAGTAAGCGCACATACCGCAGAGGGAGAAATTATGGCTTTGCGCCATAAGGAATATCCGATCGAGGGTGTTCAGTTCCATCCCGAATCGATCATCACACAGCATGGCCATCAGATTCTGCGGAACTTTCTTCGCCGGACGGCCAAAGCGGGAGTGTAACTATGATCATCAGCGTTAATGGAAACCTGATCGATGACAAGCTGGCCGTGGTCTCGGTTTATGATCACGGCTTTCTTTACGGGCTTGGTCTCTTCGAGACTTTCCGTACCTATGGGGGGAAGCCTTTTTTGCTTAGGGAGCACCTCGACCGTTTATCCGCAGGCTGTCGTGAACTTGGTATCGTATTTGAACCAAATCTTGAACGTCTCGAAGGTTTAATCGCGTCATTGCTGCAAGCTAATGAGCTAGAGGATGCCTATATTCGTTATTCCGTTTCGGCGGGAGAGGAAGCTCTAGGTCTGCCTACGGAAGATTACAAGCAACCAACAGAGATTATCTATATCAAATCACTTCCGGCACGAGATGAGAAAACGTACCAGCAAGGCAAAGCGCTGCAACTGCTGAAGCTGCCCCGCAATACGCCTGAAGGGCTGTACCGCTTCAAGTCTTTTCACTATATGAACAACATTCTTGCCAAAAGAGAGCTTCAGCAATACAGCTGGGCTGCTGGCGCAGAGGGTTTAATGCTTAGCGAAGACGGCTATGTGGCCGAGGGCATCGTCAGCAATATTTTCTTCGTCAAAAATGGCATCGGTTATACGCCTTCATTGGACACGGGCATACTGCCCGGCATTACTAGAGCCCATGTGCTTGGTCTTGCGCAGCAGCAGCAAATTCCAACCCAGGATGGCTTATATCGCTGGGAAGATCTTACCGAGGCTGACGAAGTTTTTCTCGTTAATTCTATTCAAGCTATCGTTCCCGTCACAACATTGTATACACCCAGTGGACAAGCGTACCCAGTTGGCTCTGGTTTGGTAGGGCCGTTAACGCGCCGACTTATGGAGTCGTATCACTAAACATCTGACAGCTATAGGAAGTGAACAGAAGATGAACGTGTTATCTTGCGGAGGACATGAGCTGCCCATTGGTGATCGAACGATCATTATGGGCATATTGAACGTAACACCAGATTCCTTCTCTGATGGCGGGGATTACGTCCGGGTTGCGGATGCGGTGAGCAGGGCTAGGCAAATGGTTGCTGAAGGCGCTGATATCATTGATATCGGAGGAGAATCTACCCGGCCGGGATTCGCTGCGGTTACTCAGGAAGAGGAGTTGCGACGTGTTATCCCTGTCATTGAGGCACTGCGTCGGGAAATTAATGTTCCTATTTCGATAGATACCTACAAAGCTGAAGTTGCTAAACAAGCACTAGAAGCGGGAGCGCACATTATCAACGATGTATGGGGTGGTCAAGCCGACGCGCGTATGGCAATTGTAGCTGCCAGCTACGATTGTCCATTTATCATTACCCATAATCGCACGAACTCGGTATACTCCGATTTCATTCCCGATGTTATCAACGATTTGCTTCTTTACACGAAACAAGCGCTAGAGGCTGGTGTTCGGGAGGAGCGTATTATTTTAGACCCCGGTATTGGATTTGCCAAGAGCTATGAACAAAATTTGCAGTTAATGAATCAACTGGCTGAGATTACTGTTCTCGGTTACCCTGTCCTTCTAGGGACATCCCGGAAAAGCGTGATTGGCCTAACCCTTAACCTGCCACCTGAGGAGCGTCTTGAGGGCACGGCTTCAACGGTTGTACTAGGGATTGCTCAAGGCTGTGGAATCATTCGTGTGCACGACATTCAAGCAATGAAACGAGTAGCGGTCATGACAGATGCCATTATCCGCTCATAACATAACGATGGAGGCAATAAGGATGGATAAAATAACCCTGTCCCGCATGCAGTTTTTTGGTAATCATGGCGTGTTTCCGGAAGAGAATAAACTAGGTCAGCGTTTCTATGTTGATGTAGAGCTTATGCTGCCTTTGAGCAAACCGGGAAAGTCGGATCATCTGGATGATACCGTTAATTATGGCGAAGTTTTTTTCAAAGTGAAGGAAATTGTCGAAGGGCGCACCTTCAAATTAATTGAGGCGCTTGCAGAAAATATTGCATCCGAGCTGCTGCATACTTATACTAGTATCAATGAAGTGACGGTGCGCGTCATTAAGCCGCATCCACCCTTTGCCGTTATATTTGACGGCGTCACCATTGAGATTAACCGAAAGCGGGCCGTACAATGACAGCCGAAGAACGAGAACCAACTACTACCGCCTATGTGGCACTAGGATCTAATATCGATGATCGTGAACATTATTTGCAGGATGCGATTGCAGCGCTTCACCAGGAGTCGGGTATCCAAGTAACTGGCCTTTCCAGTATTTACGAAACCGAACCGGTTGGCTATGTGGATCAATCTGCTTTTCTCAATATGGTTATTCAAATTCATACGAGTCTGCCTGCAGAAGCATTGCTGTTCACTTTGCTTGCCATCGAGAACCGTTTGGGCCGTACGCGGGATTTGCGCTGGGGTCCAAGAACCATCGATTTGGATCTGCTCCTTTACGGCGATGAGCAGCTTACAACCCCCGACTTGATCATTCCGCATCCGCGGATGCATGAGCGGGCTTTTGTATTAGTTCCTCTCACAGAGGTTCTCTCTAAACGGCAGGATGCTGCATTTGAATTCATCTCCGGGCATTTGGAGAAACTGGAAGGAAAGGAAGGCGTCGTTCTATGGAAAAAAGCTCAGTAGCTCAGCGCATTCGCGCTTTTCGCAAATTAAAGGGATATACACAGAACGAACTGGCTGATTTGCTTGGCGTCTCGATTGCCATTTTGGGAGCGATTGAGAGAGGCACACGCAAGCCGGATACGAAAATTATAAACAAGATCTCGCAAGTCCTTAATATAGAGCCCGACGAGTTAGTCGCGGCGGTTGCGAGATGAGAGGAGTGGAATCTTCGGTGCTGAAAATAGGAAATGTCGAAGCTCCCAATCGCGTTGTGCTCGCCCCCATGGCGGGCGTTTGTAATCCAGCATTTCGACTGATTGCCAAGGAATTTGGCACAGGTCTGGTATGTGCAGAAATGGTTAGTGATAAAGCTATCGTTCACGGGAATACGCGTTCGATGGAGATGCTATATGTAGACGATCGTGAGAAGCCGCTAAGCCTGCAAATTTTTGGTGGTGATACGGAAACCCTCGTGCAAGCAGCCAAAATTGTTGATCAGCATACGAATGCGGATATCATCGATATCAATATGGGCTGTCCGGTTCCCAAGATCACCAAGTGCGACGCTGGAGCGCGGTGGCTGCTCCAACCTGACAAGATTGAGCAAATGATCGCAACCGTTGTTGCTGCTGTAAACAAGCCGGTAACCGTGAAAATGCGGATCGGTTGGGATTCCGAACACATTTACGCGATCGAGAATGCGAAAGCTGTCGAAAGAGGCGGAGGAAGTGCCGTCAGTGTGCACGGTCGTACACGAGAGCAGCTGTATACAGGGAAAGCGGATTGGGATATTATCCGTGATGTGAAGCAGGCACTCTCGATCCCGGTAATTGGGAATGGCGATGTTGTAACCCCCGAAGATGCCAAGCGCATGTTGGATCACACGGGTGTAGATGGCGTCATGATCGGACGTGGAGCGCTAGGCAACCCATGGATGCTATACCGCACGGTACAGTATCTGGCTAACGGGGAACTGCCTCCTGAGCCTACGCCGGAAGAGAAAATTCGTATCGCCATCCTCCATATGGACCGTCTTATCGCCCTCAAAGGCGAGCACGTTGCCGTCAAGGAAATGCGCAAGCACATGGCCTGGTATCTCAAAGGCTTAACAGGTTCAGCTCGTGTGAAGGATGCCATCATGGAGATGCTCAAGCGGGATGAGATGGTGCGGGTTTTGAATGAATATGTCGAGCATCTCTCTGTAGAAACGCTGGCGCCAACTGCTGAAGAATCAGCTGTTGTGCAATAAATAATCACGCGATGGTTGAGATTGACATTTTGAAACCGTTGCAATATAATCAGTCAATATTAATGTGTTCCTGCATATATTGAAAGACAAACGCGCACCTAAGCGATTTATGAAACGTGAATTCATACTACTTGAATCAGCTCTATAAAGACCCGACTCCTAGCAGGAAGCATCGATTCAACGATATGAAAATCTTTCACATGACGGGAGATCAGTTGTTAATGGCTGAAAAAGAGGTCATTCTTACACCACAAGGTTTAAAGAAGCTTGAAGATGAGCTCGAACATCTGAAATCAGTGAAGCGTCGCGAAGTGGCTGAGAGAATCAAGGTCGCCATCGGATATGGTGATATCAGTGAGAACTCAGAATACGAAGATGCTAAGAACGAACAAGCTTTTATTGAAGGTAGAATCATTACATTAGAAAAACTGCTGCGCAATGCGCGTATTATTAATAACGACGATGTCGATACCAATACCGTAAGTGTTGGCTCAATTGTAACGCTGAAGGATTTAGAATTCGGTGATCTAGTCGAGTACAACATTGTAGGTACGGCGGAATCCGATCCGTTGATGAATAAGATTTCCAATGAAAGCCCTGTAGGCAGAGCTATTCTAGGTAAACAAAGGGGCGCGAACGTCGATGTAGTCGTTCCTGCTGGCGTCATTCAGTATCAAATTATTGATATTAAAAAGTAGCGTGCAGCCCTTTGGAAAGCTTCCTTTCGGAAGCTTTTTTCCGGTTTAGCACCCTTTACTAATAAGTGGGAGATGAAATCATGAGTCAGGAATTGGAGTTAAATGAATTGCTCGTCATTCGTCGCAATAAATTGGACGAGCTTCGTGGTCTGGGTGTCGACCCATTTGGCGGAAAATATGTGAGAACGCATACGGCCCAAGAAATTCTTGCGGCCTACCAGGATAAAACCAAAGAAGAACTGGATGCTGAAGCCGTTGAGGTCAGTATTGCCGGACGTATTATGCAAAAAAGAGGGATGGGTAAAGCTAGCTTCGCACATCTTCAAGACATCACTGGCAAAATTCAAATCTATGTGCGTGAAGATGCTTTGGATACTGCTATCTATAGAGCCTTTGATATTTTGGACTTGGGCGATATCGTGGGTGTGCAAGGGGTCGTTTTCAAAACAAAAACCGGTGAAACTTCTATTAAGGTACATTCCCTTGAAGTTCTAACCAAGTCCTTGCTGCCACTGCCGGACAAATTCCATGGTCTTAGTGATGTGGAATTGCGTTACCGCCAGCGGTATGTTGATTTGATTATGAATCAAGATGTGCAACAAACCTTTATTCTGCGTTCCCGCATTATTCAGGCTATGCGTCGCTACCTGGATTCGCTAGGCTTCTTAGAAGTAGAAACACCTACACTCCATACGATCGCGGGCGGAGCTTCAGCACGTCCTTTCAACACACATCACAATGCTTTGGATATGCAGCTGCATATGCGAATTGCTATTGAGCTTCACTTGAAGCGTCTAATTGTTGGCGGACTGGAGAAAGTATACGAAATTGGGCGTGTATACCGGAATGAAGGTATCTCTACGCGTCATAATCCCGAGTTTACGATGATAGAGTTGTACGAGGCCTATGCGGACTACAAAGACATCATGAAGCTTACAGAAGAGTTAGTTGCTCACATTGCTCAAGAAGTACTAGGCGGTACGACAGTTCCTTACGGCGATCACGAGATTAACTTAGCCGTTGGCTGGAGACGCGTCTCCATGGTCGATGCGATTAAAGAAGTCAAAGGCGTAGACTTTAATGCGCATATGTCTAATGAGGAAGCGCACCGTTTAGCGAAGGAACATAATGTATCTGTTGAGCCGCATATGACATTCGGTCATATTGTGAACCAGTTCTTCGAAACATTTGTTGAAGAAACGTTAATCCAACCGACCTTTGTTTACGGACACCCATTAGAAATTTCACCGCTTGCCAAAAAGAATCCAGAGGATCCTCGTTTTACGGATCGGTTCGAACTCTTTATCGTGGCGCGTGAGCATGCCAATGCTTTTACTGAGCTTAATGATCCGATTGATCAAAGAGAACGGTTTGAAGCGCAGCTTCGTGAGAAAGAACAAGGCAATGATGAAGCGCATGAGATGGATGAAGATTTCATCCGAGCTCTAGAATATGGCATGCCGCCTACTGGCGGATTAGGAATAGGGGTAGATCGTTTGGTTATGCTATTAACGAATGCGCCCTCCATCCGAGATGTCCTCTTATTCCCACATATGCGTCAGCGTCAAGGAGAGTAAAACGCAGTTGTTTTGGGGCATCGTTGGGTGTCCCAAAACTTTTTGCGACAAGTACTTGCAATGTTTGCATCGTCTGTGGTATCTTATAAAAGTTGCCGCTGAGCACTGAGAAATTGGTGAGAACAACAACTTGAAATTAAGAGTTGCAATGCAAAACTCAGTATGGTATATTGGTCTTCCGGCTTTCGAAAGAGAGCGGGTTGGACAAGAGTAATTGATCTTTGAAAACTGAACAACGAGTGAGTAAGCACAGTCGAGCAATCGACTATAAAAGAGATTGCAAAATCTCGCTAGCAAGTCAATGAGTACAATTAAGCTTTTCTACTATGGAGAGTTTGATCCTGGCTCAGGACGAACGCTGGCGGCGTGCCTAATACATGCAAGTCGAGCGGATTTGTTCCTTCGGGGACAAGTTAGCGGCGGACGGGTGAGTAACACGTAGGTAACCTGCCTACCAGATCGGGATAACTATCGGAAACGATAGCTAAGACCGGATAATTGGTTTTCTCGCATGAGAGAATTATGAAACACGGAGCAATCTGTGGCTGGTAGATGGGCCTGCGGCGCATTAGCTAGTTGGTGAGGTAACGGCTCACCAAGGCGACGATGCGTAGCCGACCTGAGAGGGTGAACGGCCACACTGGGACTGAGACACGGCCCAGACTCCTACGGGAGGCAGCAGTAGGGAATCTTCCGCAATGGACGCAAGTCTGACGGAGCAACGCCGCGTGAGTGATGAAGGTTTTCGGATCGTAAAGCTCTGTTGCCCTAGACGAACAGCATGAGGAGTAACTGCCTTGTGTGTGACGGTATAGGAGAAGAAAGCCCCGGCTAACTACGTGCCAGCAGCCGCGGTAATACGTAGGGGGCAAGCGTTGTCCGGAATTATTGGGCGTAAAGCGCGCGCAGGCGGTTCATTAAGTTGGGTGTTTAAGCCCGGGGCTCAACCCCGGTTCGCATCCAAAACTGGTGAACTTGAGTGTAGGAGAGGAAAGTGGAATTCCACGTGTAGCGGTGAAATGCGTAGAGATGTGGAGGAACACCAGTGGCGAAGGCGACTTTCTGGCCTATAACTGACGCTGAGGCGCGAAAGCGTGGGGAGCAAACAGGATTAGATACCCTGGTAGTCCACGCCGTAAACGATGCATACTAGGTGTCGGGGATTCGATTTCTCGGTGCCGAAGTTAACACAGTAAGTATGCCGCCTGGGGAGTACGCTCGCAAGAGTGAAACTCAAAGGAATTGACGGGGACCCGCACAAGCAGTGGAGTATGTGGTTTAATTCGAAGCAACGCGAAGAACCTTACCAGGTCTTGACATCTGGGTGTAAGCACTAGAGATAGTGCCCCTCTTCGGAGCACCCAAGACAGGTGGTGCATGGTTGTCGTCAGCTCGTGTCGTGAGATGTTGGGTTAAGTCCCGCAACGAGCGCAACCCTTGATCTTAGTTGCCAGCACTTCGGGTGGGCACTCTAAGATGACTGCCGGTGACAAACCGGAGGAAGGTGGGGATGACGTCAAATCATCATGCCCCTTATGACCTGGGCTACACACGTACTACAATGGTCGGTACAACGGGAAGCGAAGCCGCGAGGCGGAGCGAATCCTTATAAGCCGATCTCAGTTCGGATTGCAGGCTGCAACTCGCCTGCATGAAGTCGGAATTGCTAGTAATCGCGGATCAGCATGCCGCGGTGAATACGTTCCCGGGTCTTGTACACACCGCCCGTCACACCACGAGAGTTTACAACACCCGAAGTCGGTGGGGTAACCCGCAAGGGAGCCAGCCGCCGAAGGTGGGGTAGATGATTGGGGTGAAGTCGTAACAAGGTAGCCGTATCGGAAGGTGCGGCTGGATCACCTCCTTTCTATGGAGACTCGGATCTGATAGATCCAGTCAAGTATCTTCGGATACACAATCGCTTACTCACTCGTGTTCAGTTTTGAAAGAGCAATCTTTCAGCAGGATGGTTACCACCATGTTGCACTCGTTTGGTGATGATGGCGGAGGGGACCCACGCGTTCCCATCTCGAACACGACCGTTAAGCCCTCCAGCGTCGATGGTACTTGAACCGCAGGGTTCTGGGAGAGTAGAACGTTGCCAAGCGATACCCATGGCAAGCTTTCGGAGAAAGCTTCGAAAGCTTGTAGGTGGGTTTTTATTTTGGGAAGTTTATCCCAAACATATATTGGCCCTTAGCTCAGCTGGTTAGAGCGCACCCCTGATAAGGGTGAGGTCGGTGGTTCGAGTCCACTAGGGCCAACCAATTATTTTCATAATCGTTTGGGGCCATAGCTCAGCTGGGAGAGCGCCTGCCTTGCAAGCAGGAGGTCAGCGGTTCGATCCCGCTTGGCTCCACCAAAACACATTTTAAGACAGGAATTTCCAAGAAATTTCGACTTGAAATGCAGCAAGAAGATGTGATAAGATAACTTTCGCCGCTGACATAGGGCAAGGATAATTGACTCACATTGCTACAATGTTGTTCCTTGAAAACTAGATAACGAAATGAAACGTAAAGTAAGAACTTAGGTTGTGTTAACCTTCGGGTTGCACAAAAATCTTTAAAGTTTTTTCTAGGTTAAGCTAGAAAGAGCACACGGAGGATGCCTAGGCACTAGGAGCCGAAGAAGGACGTGGCGAACGACGAAATGCCTCGGGGAGCCGTAAGCAGGCTTTGATCCGGGGATGTCCGAATGGGGGAACCCAGCTGTGGTAATGCGCAGTTACTCTATTGTGAATACATAGCAATAGTAGAGGCATACCCAGGGAACTGAAACATCTAAGTACCTGGAGGAAAAGAAAACAATAGTGATTCCGTCAGTAGCGGCGAGCGAAAGCGGAATAGCCCAAACCAAGGAGCTTGCTCCTTGGGGTTGTAGGACCTCGATATGGGGTTAGTTCGATAGGCGAAGTGATCTGGAAAGGTCCGGCATAGAAGGTAAAAGCCCTGTAGCCCAAATCGAACGAAATCCCTAGAGGTATCCTGAGTACGGCGGGTCACGTGAAACCCCGTCGGAATCCGGCAGGACCATCTGCCAAGGCTAAATACTCCCTAGTGACCGATAGTGAAGCAGTACCGTGAGGGAAAGGTGAAAAGCACCGCGGAAGCGGAGTGAAAAAGAACCTGAAACCGTGTGCTTACAAAAAGTCAGAGCCCTCTTTATGGGTGATGGCGTGCCTTTTGTAGAATGAACCGGCGAGTTACGTTCCCGTGCGAGGTTAAGTCGAAGAGACGGAGCCGCAGCGAAAGCGAGTCTGAATAGGGCGCTTTAGTACGTGGACGTAGACCCGAAACCGTGTGATCTACCCCTGTCCAGGGTGAAGGTGAGGTAACACTCACTGGAGGCCCGAACCCACGCATGTTGAAAAATGCGGGGATGAGGTGGGGGTAGCGGAGAAATTCCAATCGAACTCGGAGATAGCTGGTTCTCCCCGAAATAGCTTTAGGGCTAGCCTCGGAAGATGAGTTGTGGAGGTAAAGCACTGATTGGGTGCGGGGCCCGCCAAGGGTTACCAAGTCCAGTCAAACTCTGAATGCCACAAACTTTATTCCGGGAGTCAGACAGTGAGTGCTAAGATCCATTGTCAAAAGGGAAACAGCCCAGACCATCAGCTAAGGTCCCCAAGTGTGTGTTAAGTGGGAAAGGATGTGGAGTTGCACAGACAACCAGGATGTTGGCTTAGAAGCAGCCACCATTGAAAGAGTGCGTAATAGCTCACTGGTCGAGTGACTCTGCGCCGAAAATGTAACGGGGCTAAACACGCCACCGAAGCTATGGCTTGCACTTTGTGCATGGGTAGGGGAGCGTTGTATGTACGTTGAATTCTGACCGTAAGGACAGGTGGAGCGCATACAAGTGAGAATGCCGGTATAAGTAACGAAAAGATCAGTGAGAATCTGATCCGCCGAAAACCTAAGGGTTCCTGAGGAAGGCTCGTCCGCTCAGGGTAAGTCGGGACCTAAGGCGAGGCCGAAAGGCGTAGTCGATGGACAACAGGTGGAAATTCCTGTACCACCGTAGCCGTTATGAGCAATGGAGTGACGCAGAAGGATAGTGACGCAGACTGATGGATGTCTGTCCAAGCAGTGAGGCTGGTTAGTAGGCAAATCCGCTAACCGTAAGGCTGGGCTGTGATGGGGAGGGAAACTTTAAGTACCGAAGGTCATGATTTCACACTGCCAAGAAAAGCTTCTAGCCAGGCGAAGGTGCCCGTACCGCAAACCGACACAGGTGGGTGAGAAGAGAATTCTAAGGCGCGCGGAAGAACTCTCGTTAAGGAACTCGGCAAAATGACCCCGTAACTTCGGGAGAAGGGGTGCCTCGGTAGGGTGAATAGCCCGAGGGGGCCGCAGTGAAAAGGCCCAAGCGACTGTTTAGCAAAAACACAGGTCTGTGCGAAGCCGCAAGGCGAAGTATACGGGCTGACGCCTGCCCGGTGCTGGAAGGTTAAGAGGAGTGGTTAGGGGCAACCCGAAGCTATGAATTGAAGCCCCAGTAAACGGCGGCCGTAACTATAACGGTCCTAAGGTAGCGAAATTCCTTGTCAGGTAAATTCTGACCCGCACGAATGGCGTAACGACTTGGGCGCTGTCTCAACGAGAGATCCGGTGAAATTTTAATACCTGTGAAGATGCAGGTTACCCGCGACAAGACGGAAAGACCCCATGGAGCTTTACTGCAGCTTGATATTGGACTTTGGTACGATCTGTACAGGATAGGTGGGAGCCTTTGAAGCCTGAGCGCCAGCTTGGGTGGAGGCGCCGTTGGGATACCACCCTGATCGTATCG
This sequence comes from Paenibacillus sp. HWE-109, assembly GCF_022163125.1. Lineage (NCBI taxonomy): Bacteria > Bacillati > Bacillota > Bacilli > Caryophanales > Paenibacillaceae > Paenibacillus > Paenibacillus sp. HWE-109. The sequence continues at coordinate 7,633,866 of NZ_CP091881.1, forward strand.
GAGTTCTAACCTGGTACCGTGATCCGGTATGGGGACAGTGTCAGGTGGGCAGTTTGACTGGGGCGGTCGCCTCCTAAAATGTAACGGAGGCGTTTAAAGGTTCCCTCAGAATGGTTGGAAATCATTCGCAGAGTGCAAAGGCATAAGGGAGCTTGACTGCGAGACCTACAAGTCGAGCAGGGACGAAAGTCGGACTTAGTGATCCGGTGGTACCGAATGGAAGGGCCATCGCTCAACGGATAAAAGCTACCCTGGGGATAACAGGCTTATCTCCCCCAAGAGTCCACATCGACGGGGAGGTTTGGCACCTCGATGTCGGCTCATCGCATCCTGGGGCTGAAGTAGGTCCCAAGGGTTGGGCTGTTCGCCCATTAAAGCGGTACGCGAGCTGGGTTCAGAACGTCGTGAGACAGTTCGGTCCCTATCTGTCGCGGGCGTAGGAAATTTGAGAGGAGCTGTCCTTAGTACGAGAGGACCGGGATGGACGTACCGCTGGTGTACCAGTTGTCTCGCCAGAGGCATAGCTGGGTAGCTATGTACGGAGGGGATAAGCGCTGAAAGCATCTAAGCGCGAAGCCCCCCTCAAGATGAGATTTCCCAGTATGTAAGACCCCTTGTAGACGACGAGGTTGATAGGTTCGAGGTGGAAGTGCGGCAACGTATGCAGCTGACGAATACTAATCGGTCGAGGGCTTAACCTAATCCCAACCAAGTGAAGAAAGGCTTTGTAGCTGATTCCGAATACTTGATTGGGGCCCAGAAAACCTAAGAACAACTAACTTTACGCACGTTTCGTATCTAGTTTTCAGGGAATACTATTTCCTGTGGTTGTGTATTATAGCTTGGAGAGATACCCAAGTGGCTATAAGGGGACCCTCTGCTAAGGGGTTAGACTGCGTAAGTGGTGCGAGGGTTCGAATCCCTCTCTCTCCGCCAGTTTCCAACTATATACACTTTTTATGTGGCGGCGTAGCTCAGCTGGCTAGAGCGTACGGTTCATACCCGTAAGGTCGGGGGTTCGAGCCCCTCTGCCGCTACCATAAAACCAACCAATTCGGAGGCTTAGCTCAGCTGGGAGAGCATCTGCCTTACAAGCAGAGGGTCGGCGGTTCGATCCCGTCAGCCTCCACCATTTCCTTATACGCCGTTGTAGCTCAACTGGTAGAGCAACTGACTTGTAATCAGTAGGTTGGGGGTTCAAGTCCTCTCGACGGCACCATCTATAATGCACGGAGCTGTGGTGTAGTGGCCTAACATGCCTGCCTGTCACGCAGGAGACCGCGGGTTCGAATCCCGTCAGCTCCGCCATTATTTTTAAGTAAGACAAGCTAGTAGTACGTACATAAGGCTCGGTAGCTCAGTCGGTAGAGCAGAGGACTGAAAATCCTCGTGTCGGCGGTTCGATTCCGTCCCGAGCCATTGAGATGGTTGTGCTGCATCAAAGCAGCACAGTATCTCGTATCTGGAGGCTTAGTGAAGTGGCTAAACACGGCAGACTGTAAATCTGCTCTCTCCGAGTTCGGTGGTTCGAATCCATCAGCCTCCATATTTCCTTGAGTCATTAGCTCAGTTGGTAGAGCACCTGACTTTTAATCAGGGTGTCGTAGGTTCGAATCCTACATGACTCACTTTTATAAGTAAACAACATGGACCAGTTAGGGTCTTTTTTTATAGGAAGAGGCTTCCCAGAAAGGTTAAAACCTGAGGGAAGCCTTTTTTTGTTCAATGGATTCATTTCAAAAAAGAATTTACATGTTTGTTTTGGAGCCACCGAGGAGTAACGCAGCAGCTGCCTAGCGCAGAGATAAGGGAACTTGAAGCCTCTATTCTAGGAAAAAGCATCATTATCGTGAGCTTGAGGGAGCTACAGGCCGCTATTTTACTGTTTGCGGGGAAATTCTGCGTTTGTAGCAGAAATAAGGACTGTAGTTCCGCTATTGCTCCAGCATCCCTGCTATTCGCCGAAATAGCGTACCTGAGTTCCCTAAATAGGATTCCTCCCCGCTCTTAATAAGCTCATCTCCTAGAGGCCAAGCCGTGTTCTTATAAGATTATCTTCCCTAAATGCTATTTCAACTTATCGGCAACGGACTGCATTTTTTGCTGCATGGATGCCGGTTTGTCGCGGCGATCGTCGATTTTGATGGAGGTGGAGACGCGTTCAGCACCGTTCGCAAAGGGAACCTCATGGACGGCACGTATGACAGCTAGTATGCGATCTAAGGAGCCTTCCAGAATGGTGCCCATAGGTGTCATTTGGAAGGTGATATCCGCATGTTTTTCTAATTCCTTGTGCAAGTCAGCAACATAGCTACTTAGGCTGGTAGTTGCTGTTCCTATGGGGATAATGGTGAATTCAGCGATGGCCATTGGATGTTGTTGTCTCCTTTCATTAGATAAGGCTGCACCTCCTATTGTAGAGGAGTGGCGCCATAGAATGCAATGTTAGGAGCTAGCCAGATCGATGATGTAGTCAGCTGTTCTGGCGGCAAGCGCCATGATCGTATTCGTTGGGTTGACTCCGCTGGAGGTAACAAATACACTGGCGTCGCAGATAAACAGATTAGGAATGTCGTGGCTTTGGCCATAAGCGTTCACAACGGAAGTGGCGGGGTTATTACCCATGCGGCAACCGCCCATCAGATGCTGCGTATCTGGCACCACGTACGCAATCTGGCCACCGGCTGCCTTCAGAATCAGCTTCATATTGTCAACGGCATGATCAATGAGCTTTCGATCATTTGCGCTATATGCGAATGAGACAGAAGCGCGCGGCATGCCGTTTTCGTCTTTTTCCTCGGATAAAATGACCTGATTGTCAGGTTGCGGAAGCACTTCGCCTACCATGGTTAGCCGTCCATAGTAATTGTAATCACGCATCGCTTCTTTCAGATGTTCTCCCCATAAGAAATCTTCAGCAGATTTGCTGATCCCATGAGCCATGTCAATGGGTCTTGTACCATGGGCATGAAGGGTATAGCCACGTACGAATCCTCTATGCGGATCGGTCTCGTAGAAATCCTGTGTGGACGCAAGGACAGGCGTTCCTTTGTAGAGGCGCACTTCCTGATCAAATTTGGCATACACATCGTTGCTGCTGTGTGTCATGATCGCACGACCTACCCAACCACTGGAATTTGCGAGACCATCGGGAAATAGCGGTGTAGCTGAATGCAGCAGCAAACGAGGAGTTTCTACGGCATGCGCGCATACAATCACTGTTTTGGCTCGCTGGCGATAGGTTGTTCCTTGATGGACAAAGAGAGCGCCACAGGCATGTCCATATTCATCGATTTCGATTTGAGTGACCATACAATTCGTTAGCACCTCCGCCCCTGCTTGAACAGCTTGAGGGAGGTGGACGATCAATGTACTGAACTTGGCATTGGTCATGCAGCCCTGTATGCAGAAACCTCGATGTGTACAAGGGGATCGACCTTCCTGTGGAACAGACAAAATGGCGAGGGGAGTCACGACAGACTGAATACGTAAAGTGTCACAGCCTTTTTGAAATAGAAAAGCATTTGTACTCAAGGCATCCTGCGGTGGATGAGGATAGGGACCGTTGAAATTCCCCCATGGGAAATATTTGGGTCCAGATACCGCGACTTCTTTTTCAATCCTGCTGTAATAGGGTTCTAGATCTTTGTAATGAATCGGCCAATCCTCGCCCACGCCGTCGATCGATTTGGTTTTGAAATCTGATTCATGGAATCGCAAAAAAACACCGGTAAAGTTCTGTGTTCCCCCGCCAACCCCCCTGCCGGAATGGTCATATCCCATGTCAAAAGGATCACTTCCGTCGAATATCCGCGTATCCTCCCAGGCTAGCTGACGCATGCTTAACTCGTCGCTGGCAAAGTCTTTCTCTGGGTCCCGCCAAGGACCCGCCTCAAGGACGACAACGCTAAGCCCAGCTTCGCTGAGCTCTTTGGCCAGCACGCCGCCGGCAGCTCCTGCCCCTACAATCAGAATATCGACAGCATCATGTTCATGTCTCCAATTCATGGCTTCCTCACGGCCTCCCAAGGATCGACTTGGCCCGGCGCTGTTCTGACATACCCTCGTGGATAAGCGGGGCCTCCAAAACCGATCTCTGACCAAATCAAAGGATGAGAATAGTAGGCTTCTACGCTCAGTTGAAGCAGTTTCTGAAACAGATCTTTCTGAGGGATACCATCCCATGTACGGGTGGGAGGATAGGTTGCAGAGCTGATTTGGAGCATAATTTGGCGCTGCGCAGGTTCGTTGAGTTTGAAGAAAGGAAGACTTGCGGTTAGCCAGCCGGCCTCGTCAATCCCTTTTAATCCCTGACGCAGCAAGTGTCGAATGGGGGGAGTGTCGCGTTTACGCTGGCCTTCCCCTTTGTTGTCAGTCAAAGTTTGATCCATATGACTAAGTATATATTGCATAATATCCCCACGTTGATCATTCATGAGCAGGCCGCACCATGCTCTTAAAGTTTCAGCCTCAACGATGGTTAAGAAACCGTAGGACTGCTCGCGTATTAAGCGGGCGGCAACGATAGAGCGTGTATGTGGATCCCATTCATTTTGTTCATCCATGACGTTATATGTCGGATAGTAGGAATTTTTTGTCATCAGTTATCTCCTCAGAATCATAGCAGTCTCTGTACAATTATTTCCAAATTCACGAAGAATATGAGTAGAACAGACGATTAGCCAAACATCATTGTTTAGAGAGTTTAAGAAAGTAATGGGTTTTAACCCAATGAATGATTTGGCAAGAGTGGTAATGTTGTGGCATATAGGAAACATTTTAGGAATGAAAGACTTTTCATTACCATGGTAATCTTATTCTAGACCGAGAGAACTTTCCCATTTATACAAATAATTTCGCACAGGAGGAAATATAATGATGAAAAGTTTGGCACACCGTACGCTGGGAATCACTGCGGCGATAACGATTGCTTTATCTGCGACAACGGCTGTTTCCGCATATGCGGCTAATGATGATATGGATGCTGTATCTTTGGCGAAAAAAATGGTTGGTATTGATTACTCCAAAAGCAATGAGAAGCCATCGGCAGGTTTCGATTCGTCGGGATTGATCTATTACGTCTATCAAACTTTGAATTATTCGGTTCCCAGAGCGCTTAACGAGCAGTTTACTATGAATAAAACAACAATTTCGAGTTTGGCCAAAGCGGAGCCAGGTGACGTCTTGTTCTTTGGTAGTGGCAATAAGCCAACGTATGCTGGGATCTATGTAGGAGCAGGTAAAATGGTCATGGCTTCCCAGAGCAAAGACGAAGTCGTCACTCGCAATGTGAACGATTATAAGAGTAGCTTCATCAGTGGCAAAAGCATCCTTTCCGCCAAGGATCGCCTGAAAGCAGAATTGATTTTGACAGCGCAAAAATATCTAGGCACACCGTATGTCTTTGGGGCGAAATATGGACAAACCAAGACAATGGATTGTTCCTCGTTTACGAAAACGGTATTCGCGGAATACGGCATAACGCTGCCGCGTGTGTCCCGCGACCAAGCGAAAGAAGGTACTTACGTTAGCAAAAGCAATCTGCAAGTGGGTGATCTAGTCTTCTTCACAACGATAGACTCCGGTAAGAATATCGGTCATGTCGGCATCTATGTCGGTGATGGCAATATGATCCATACGTATGGCGAGGGCGGCGTGAAATTTACTTCCATTAATAAAGAGTGGTGGGCGGATCATTACGTGACGGCTCGCCGTGTTTTGAAATAGATGTTGGATAAGAATCCCTTTTGCACCTATGTGCAGAAGGGATCTTTCACATCCATGGGGTCACATATGCTACAATAGAGAGATAGATATAGAAGAAAGCTATTGGAGTAAGGAGAGAGGCAGATGGATTGGGAGCGAGTCAAAGAGCGATTGGAAGCGGTTTTACAGACACCTATACAGATTAGTTCCCTACCCGAGGCAGCTTGGCTGCAGTTGGTTGAAGAACAGGAAAGCAATGCGGAAGGCTTTGGCCGAAGTGTTGTGCGTGGTCAGGAAGTGCTGTTTTACTTATCAAAGGAACAGACGGATATTCGCGTTCTGGAAGTATTCGGAGCCCAACTAACAGTATCTGAGCGCAAGTTGGTAGAAATGACTGTTGAGTCCAAGCAATCGCAAGAAAAGAAGCAATGGGGCACATTTCTTTCGGAAGATGAAAGAAAAGCGCATCAATTAAGAGATTGGCTGCTTGAGCAGATGGAACGCGGTTCAACGTATGCGGAACTGCCCGATGTGCTGGCTTCCCAATCCTCACTCTATTCGACCAAAATTCCATTGCTTTTATATGGCGATTATTCTCAAAATCAGAGTGTTTCCTACGCGGAACTGAAGAAGCTGCTGGAATCCTTCTTTGAATCCGAGATTATCTTAATTCCATTATTGGATAAAGAGTGGTTGATTCTCGCTCCTGAAGGCTTATTAACCAGTGGCAGCGAGGAACGGGATGGCGATGAGGAAGAGAGTGTTGAGCAAATTCTCGATGCGCTTGGTTCAGGTTTATATGAAATGCTGGCTAATGAATGGGTGGGCGAATGTCATCTCGCTATTGATTATCCGGTTAAACCGGCCAAATCCTTATTCGCAACGATTCTTAAATTGCGGGAAACGATTATGCTAGGTCGTTCTTTCCATGTAGGCAGCTTCCTTCATTTGCGTTGGGAGCTTCGATTGGAGAAACTGCTGCATTTGATCGATGAAGAGGAAAAGTCAGAATTCTTAGAACAGGTGCTCCGCGGCACGGATCATGCCCTGGATACAGAGACGGTGACGACGCTGGAACATTTCTTCTCTCTTGATTGCAATGTTAGCGAGACGGCGAAGAAGTTATATATTCATAGAAATACCTTGTTGTACCGTTTGGACAAGTTCAAAAACGAGACAGGACTTGATGTGAGAACCTTCAATCATGCTGTTTTGGTAAGACTGGCATTGCTATTGTACAAAGTAACGAAAAGAAAGTGATTTTTTTGTAGGGATTGTGCATAGTCAGTCAGGCATCTGTAGGGTAAGATGAGTATATTGAAAAGTTGATTAAGAAGTCATTAATCGATAAATCGTAGGGGGAATGAAACCATGGCAGGCGTACGTTTAAATCATATCGTTAAAAGATATTCTGGTGCAGAAGAATCTACAGTTAAAGATTTCCATCTTGAAGTTGAAGATAAAGAGTTCGTCGTATTGGTTGGAGCATCCGGTTGCGGAAAATCCACAACTCTTCGTATGATCGCAGGATTAGAGGAAATTACTGAAGGTGAATTGTACATCGGAGACCGCCTTGTTAATGATGTCGCTCCAAAAGATCGCGATATCGCGATGGTATTCCAATCCTATGCCCTTTATCCGCATATGACTGTTTATCAAAACATGGCATTCGGTTTGAAACTTCGTAAATTCAAAAAAGCTGATATCGATGCTCGCGTTCGCGAAGCAGCGAAAATTCTAGATATCGTTCACTTGCTGGATCGTAAGCCAAAAGCTCTTTCCGGTGGTCAACGTCAACGTGTTGCCTTGGGTCGTGCGATTGTTCGTGAGCCACAAGTCTTCTTGATGGATGAGCCGCTTTCCAACTTGGATGCGAAACTTCGTGTACAAATGCGTGCGGAAATTACAAAATTGACAAAACGTCTTGGTGTTACGACAATCTATGTAACGCATGACCAAATCGAAGCTATGACAATGGGCGATCGTATCGTTGTTATGGACAAAGGTATTATTCAACAAGCAGCTACACCAGAAGAAATCTACAACTTCCCAGTGAATATCTTCGTTGCGGGCTTCATCGGATCCCCATCCATGAACTTCATGACAGGTACTTTGTCCCAAGAAGGAAGCGGAATCTTCTTCAAAGCAGGATCTGTTAACGTTGAAGTTCCAGCTGGCAAAGCACAAGTGTTGAAAGACAAAGGTTTCGTTGGTAAAGAAGTGATTCTGGGAGTTCGTCCAGAAGATATCCACGAAGAGCCTGTATTCTTGGAAGCATCCCCGAACACAGTATTCAACGTTAACGTTGAGTTGACTGAGAACTTGGGTCACGAAATGTACTTGTACCTGAATGGTATCGGCGCTAACACAGTAATCGCACGTGTTGACGGTCGTTCCGGAATCAAAGAAGGCACAAACGTGAAATTGGCTTTGGACATGAACAAAGTTCATTTCTTCGATAAAGATACTACATTATCCATCCTGGTTAATCCAAACCTGTAGGTTTAATTAGAAAGGCCAGCCGTTATCGGCTGGCCTTTTTGTTTGTATCTCGAAGACGATAGTTGATTTCACTTAGGTATTCCATTACGATGAAAGTATTGGAAAGAAATGAATATAAGCAGATGAAGCACGTTATGCATAGGCGAAACTCGGAGGAGATAGGACGATGGCCAAAAAAGTGAAGGTTTCCGAAATGGTGGCACAACTCCATATGGAGGTTCTTGCAGGTGAATCTGGACTGAAACGTCCGATAACAACCGGAGATCTGTACCGCCCTGGTCTTGAGATGGCAGGGTATTTCAATTACCATCCAAGAGAACGTATCCAGATGCTAGGGAAGACGGAAATTACCTTCATGGAAATGTTAACAACGGGTGTTCGGCGCAATCGCGTGGAACAGCTGTGCTCAGCGGAAGAAACACCGTGCATCATTGTGACACGAGGACTGGATGTGCCTGTTGAACTGCTCGAAGAAGCAACAAAGCGGGATCTTCCCGTGCTTCGCAGTCAGATGTCGACAACGATCTTCGCAAGTCGACTCACAGGATTCCTTGAGAATAAACTAGCACCTAGTACGACCATTCATGGCGTACTGGTCGATGTATACGGCATTGGGATGCTGATTACGGGAAGCAGCGGTATCGGCAAGAGCGAGACGGCACTTGAACTTGTTAAAAGGGGCCATCGCCTTATTGCCGATGATGCGGTAGAAATTCGTCAGAATGGCGATAAAGTATTGACGGGCAACGCGCCTGAGCTCATTCGTCATTTGCTTGAGATCCGCGGAGTCGGTATCATCAATGTGATGACGTTGTTCGGAGCAGGGGCTATTCGGAATGTGAAGAAAATTTCGGTCGTGGTGAAGCTGGAGAATTGGCAGCAAGACAAACAATATGACCGATTAGGCCTGGATGAAGAGTTGACTCGAATCATTGATACGGATTTGCCTCTCGTGACGATCCCGGTTCGACCAGGCCGAAACTTGGCCGTTATCGTGGAGGTGGCCGCGATGAACTATCGTTTGAAACATATGGGCTATAACGCGGCGCTGCAGTTTACGAATAAACTGACCGAATCACTGAATGAAAATTTCGAAGATTTCGATTGATAGTCGGTATATCAACTATATGAAGGAGTGAAACTATGCTCGAGAGTGTTGCGTTTTCCCTTGGACCGATACATGTCCGATGGTATGGAATTATTTTAGGTACAGCAGCGCTGATTGGCTTGATGTTAGCAATCCGGGAAGGCAAACGATTCCGTATCGTGCCTGATTTCTTTATGGATTTACTATTAATCGGCGTCCCCTCCGCCATTATTGGAGCGCGAATTTATTATGTAGCCTTTCAATGGGACGATTATAAGAATAATCTAGCTGAGATATTTATGATTTGGCATGGTGGAATTGCGATATACGGAGCCTTAATCGGCGCGATTATCGGGACTTTTTTCTACATGCGTGCGAAAGGATATTCGTTCTTGCGGATCGCCGATATCTGCGCGCCAGGGTTGATTGTAGGCCAAGCCATTGGGCGTTGGGGCAATTTCATGAACCAAGAGGCGCATGGCGGGCCGGTCACGGAATCTTTTCTGCGAGATACGCTGCACCTCCCGAATTTTATCGTAAATCAAATGAACATTGAGGGTACGTTCTATCACCCTGCATTTCTATATGAGTCTGTATGGAATATTCTTGGGCTGCTCGTGCTGCTATGGCTGCGCCGGAGACCGTTCCTGCGTGCTGGCGAGCTCTTCTTCGGTTATTTCATCTGGTATTCGATTGGCCGTTTTTTCATCGAGGGTGTGCGGACCGATAGTCTGGACATCACAGGTCCAACATGGTTGGCGTCGCTGATGGATACATTATGGTCACCGATGACACTTGTTTTCCAGCCAGGGGTTCTGACGTATGGTGGAAATGTGAGATTCTCACAGCTGTTAGCACTTCTGATTGTAGTTGTTTTGGCGGTAGTCATTATCGTGAGAAGGAAAAAAGGCTACGCTAACGTGCGTTACTCGGATCCGATTGTATCAACGAAAGCCGGGGAGAACAATCAAGCGATCAAAGATCAAGATGTAGAGGATAAAGGAGCAAATTATGATTCAAACCGTACTGTTTGACCTGGATGGCACGATTGTAGATACAAATGAGTTGATTGTGCAATCCTTCTTGCATAGCTTGGAAGGTGAAACGCCGGAACCGCTGAGCAGGGAATTGATTATTCCGAATATGGGCCGTCCGCTCGTGGAGCAAATGGAGTTTTTTACTGGACGAACAGAGAAGACGCAAGTGGATGCTCTCATTAAGAAATACAGAACCTTCAACTTATCGAAGCACGATGAGCTGGTTAAAGAGTTTCCCAATGTACATACCGTGATGGAAAAGCTTCATGCGAATGGCATCAAAATTGGCATCGTAACCAGCAAAATTCGTCAAACAACCTTGATGGGGCTAAAGTTATGTGGATTGGACACTTTCATCTCTACGATTGTAACCGTGGAAGATGTAAAAGAGGCAAAGCCGCATCCAGAAGGTATTTTGGCAGCGTTAAAAGAATTAGGCAGCTCCCCTGATCAAGCGATCATGGTGGGAGACAGTCATTATGATATCGAAGCCGCCCAGAATGCGGGAGTCACCGCTGTCGGTGTCACCTGGTCATGGAAAGGCCGCTCGTATCTGGAAGGCTACAACCCTGATTACCTCATTGATGATATGTTTGACCTGCTTCCAATCGTGGGACTCACGTCGGATGTGAATGCTGGTTGAGACAAACGGACAAGTATCCGGTAGACGGCCCCAATGCCTTATGGCAAATCTATCACACCGTCAGTAAGTGGAAGGCGATCCGGAATTTTGTTTTTATCCAAATTACACGGTATTCGCCCTCCCTGCGGATGAAGAATTGGATCTATCGTCATATTTTGGGTATGACGGTTGGGGAACATACCGCTTTTGCGTTAATGGTGATGGTGGATGTCTTTTTCCCGGAAAAGATTCATATTGGAACCAACACGATTATCGGCTATAACACAACGATTCTGGCTCATGAATATTTAACCCATGAGTACAGACTCGGTGATGTGCATATTGGATCACACGTGATGGTAGGCGCCAATACAACAATTCTACCCGGTGTAACGATTGGGGACTACGCGGTCATAGGAGCGGGTTCTGTCGTCCATAAAGATGTGGCACCCTATAGTTTTGTGGCAGGGAACCCCCTGCAGACGATAAGAGAAGGACATAAGGACCAATAAGAGTTGTGCGCTACTCGCAGGTGCAGCTCTTTTTCTTTGCGCATGTAGAGCCGTAAAAAACAGGCTAGGATACGCAAAGTGACAATTGACGGTCCCAGGGTTACGTGATAAAATAGCCGTACATTCTTTATTTTGGTAGTATGGTAGCACGTTACCGCATTAAAGTAAATTGAATCAGGAAATGAGAATGTATTCCTAGATGTTGAGGTGAGACGGTGTCGAAGCCAAAAGTATTTGAAAAACCGTTAGGGGTCAAGGATTACTTGCCCGATGCAGTGACGAAGCTGCGCAATATTGAATACCGTGTACTGGCTTGTATGGAACGCTGGGGGTACAACCAGATTATCACGCCTACACTTGAATATTATGATACCGTTGGAGTGGCAAGCTCCACAGAAGATAAAAAGCTGTTCAAACTGCTGGATCGCAAAGGAAAGACGCTTGTTCTACGTTCGGAGCTGACGGCTCCGATTGCGCGTGTAGCTTCATCTCTGCTTAAGGAACATGCGTTCCCATTGCGATTATCTTACCATTCGAATGTTTTTCGCGCGATTGAAGAGGAAGCAGGCCGTGATTCGGAGTTCTTCCAAACGGGCGTTGAGCTTGTTGGCGATGCTTCATCGGAAGCGGATGCGGAAGTCGTGGCGCTCGCGATTGCTTCTCTGCAGGCAGCAGGTGTGAACACGTTCAAAATCGCATTGGGACACGTAGGTTTCCTTAATGGTTTGTTCCAAGAAACGCTGGAGGGTCGCAGCGATGCACAGCTTATGCTCAAGGAGCATTTGTTAAGTCGCGATTACGTTGGATACCGGGAAGCGATTAAGTCCCTGGCGCTTACGCCAGAGGTAGATCGTGAACTTAACGGAGTATTGCGGCTCAGGGGCGGCGATGAAATCTGTGAGCAAGCTCGTATGGTTTCGCAGCATCCGATCGCGCAAGATGCCATTCGACATCTATGCGAAGTATGGGATGTGCTCAAAGCTTACGGGGTAAGCGAACATGTGGTCATTGATTTAACGATGATTGGAGATTTCTCCTACTATACAGGTATGACGTTCGAGGGGTATGCAGCTGATCTTGGTTTCCCGGTGTGCAGCGGCGGCAGATACGATAATCTGTTGGCTCAATTCGGACGTCCGGCGCCGGCAACAGGCTTCGCGCTCAAGACGAATCGCATTCTTGAAGTGACAGGCAAAGAGACCGTAGAAGCGCCAAGTCGTGTACTGATTGCCTATGATATCGATCATCGGGAAGAAGCGCTGCAATTGGCGAAGGCGATGCGGGCTAGCGAGCAAGAGGTTACCGTGATTACGCAGCTGGTGAGCGATCAGGAAGCTTGGTCCAAGGATTTTTCGGAGAAGGAAGACGGTGACTACGAGCTTCGCGGAACGGTGTATCAGGATGTTATCAAGTTGATCGATTAAGCAGTTGAACTAACGGTTGGTGAAGGAGGTTGGAACGGTGGATGATATTCTTAAAGTAGCGATGCCGAAAGGCCGTATTTATAAACAAGCAGCAAAGCTTTTTCATCAGGCAGGTTTGGCGATACCTGAGGATTTGGAAGAAGGGCGCCGATTAATTATTCCAGTGCCTGAGGCTAGAATGGAATTCATTCTTGCCAAGCCCGTAGATGTTCCAACATATGTGGAGTACGGTGTAGCGGATATCGGGGTCGTGGGTAAAGACGTGCTCATGGAAGAAAATCGCAACGTGTATGAGCTTCTGGATTTGGGGATCGCCCGCTGCCGGATGTCAGTCATCGGTTTGCCGGATTGGAAGCAAGTGATCAATCCGCGAGTTGCGACGAAATATCCGAATGTTGCTTCCCAATATTTCCGCGAGCAGGGTCAGCAGGTTGAAGTGATTAAGCTGAACGGTTCCATCGAGCTTGCGCCGCTTATCGGACTTGCTGATCGTATCGTGGATATGGTTGAAACGGGTCAAACGCTCAAGGAGAATGGACTTGTTGAGCAAGAGGAGATTTTCCAAATTACGAGTCGCTTGATTGCGAATCGTGTAAGTTACCGCATGAAGAATGATTCCATTCAGCGGTTGTGTGATATGCTTCAGGCAGTGCTGCCTGTGACTAAGGTATAGATGGACGGAAGATCAAGTACAAGACCAAGTGCAAGATTAAGTGGAGCAAGATCAAGAGAGGATGATGGAGATGCGGATACTTCCCGCCTCGGAATTTCAGTTGAACCGCGAGGTCGAATATGGTTCACCGGAGCAAAATGAGACCGTCCGCCGCATCATCGATGAGGTGCGCCAGGACGGAGATGCTGCGCTGATACGCATGGCGCAGCAGTTCGACAACGTCGAGATCGCTGAGCTTCGCGTCAGCGACGAGGAAATCCAGGCGGCGTACGCGCAGGTGGACGCCGAGTTCCTGGCGGCGCTGCGTCAAGCCGCCGCGAATATTCGTGCGTTTCATGAGAAACAGAAACGCACGTCGTGGATGGACCTGCAGGCGAACGGCAGCCTGCTGGGCCAAATCATCCGACCGCTGAAGCGGGTCGGATTGTACGTGCCCGGAGGGAAGGCGGCTTACCCTTCCTCCGTGCTCATGAACGCCATCCCCGCGATCGTTGCGGGGGTGCCGGAGATCGCGATGGTGACGCCTCCGGCCACCGCGGGCGAAGCGGGCATCAACCCGCATATTCTCGTGGCAGCAGCCGAAGCGGGTGTGAAAGAGATCTACCGCGTAGGCGGGGCGCAGGCGGTAGCCGCGCTGGCCTACGGGACGCAGTCCATACCGCCGGTCGATAAGATCGTCGGACCGGGCAACATCTACGTCGCGCTGGCGAAGCGCTTCGTGTTTGGCGTCGTCGATATCGACATGATCGCCGGGCCTACCGACATCGTCGTGCTGGCAGATGAGCACGCCGATCCTGAATACATCGCGGCTGATCTGCTGGCGCAAGCCGAGCATGACGAGATGTCACCGGCGATTCTGGTGACACCGTCGCAAGAGCTGGCCGAATCGGTTCGGCTGGAGCTATGGCGGCAGCTGGATGTGCTGCCGAAGAAAGCCATCGCAGCGGTGTCCACTGCGACCAAAGGAGCGATCCTCTTGGTCGATAGTCTCGACGAGGGCGTGGACGTCGTCAATCGCTTGGCACCGGAGCATTGCGAGCTGCTGGTGCAGGAGCCTTTCAACCTGCTGCCGCGCATCGAGAATGCTGGCGCTATTTTCCTTGGCGCCTATAGTACAGAACCCGTCGGCGATTATTTCGCCGGACCTAATCACGTGCTGCCGACGAACGGCACGGCACGTTTCTCATCTCCACTGAATGTGGATGATTTCCTCAAAAAATCAAGCGTTATTCACTATAGCAAGGAAGCGCTGCTCGCGAATGGCGATATGATCATGACACTTGCCCGCAATGAAGGGCTGGAAGGTCACGCGAGAGCGGTGGAAGTAAGACTCAAGAAGGAAGGGAAGTTGAAGTAGATGGCTGAACAGGATAAAGCTTTGACTCGCTCCGCGAGTGTAGCCCGCAAAACGAATGAAACCGACATTGCCCTGAAGTTTGAGGTAGATGGAACAGGGATTTCAGAGCTTCAAACGGATGTGCCTTTCCTCAATCATATGCTCGATTTGTTCACGAAGCATGGGCAATTCAATCTGAATGTCGACGCCAAAGGCGACATCGAGATTGATGATCATCACACGGTAGAGGATATCGGGATTTGTTTAGGCCAGACGCTTCGAGAAGCGCTTGGTGACAAACGCGGAATTAAACGCTATGCCAGCGTATTTGTTCCTATGGACGAGGCGCTTGCGCAAGTCGTCATTGATATTAGCAACCGTCCGCATTTTGAATATCGTGCGCAGTATCCTTCACAGAATGTTGGCAGCTTCGATACGCAGCTGGTTCAAGAGTTCTTGTGGAAGCTGGCGCTGGAAGCCCGCATTACACTTCATGTTATCGTGCATTATGGGCAGAACACGCATCACATGGTAGAAGCCTTATTTAAAGCTTTAGGCCGTGCTTTGGATGAAGCGACATCGATTGATCCTCGCGTGCAGGGGGTTCCTTCGACGAAGGGAGTGCTGTAAGCATGATCGCCATTATTGATTATGGAATGGGCAATTTGCATAGCGTCAGCAAAGCGGTGGAGCGTCTTGGTTACGAAGCTGTTGTGACTGGGGATGCAGAGCAGATCCTCGCCGCTGAAGGAGCTATCCTGCCCGGTGTAGGGGCTTTCGGCGATGCGATGGAGCAATTGCGTGAGTCGGAACTAGACGGCGTTGTTCGGCGCTATGCGGAGTCTGGGAAGCCGCTGCTCGGCATTTGCCTTGGGATGCAGCTGTTGTTCGCCAGCAGCGAGGAGCATGGAAACCATGAGGGGCTTGGCCTCTTGCCAGGTTCAGTCGTTCGTTTCCGCGGAGATTACAAGGTTCCGCATATGGGGTGGAATCGACTCAGCTACAAGCAGAGTGGAAGCCCCATTTTCCAAGGCATCGAAGAAGGGCATGTGTATTTCGTGCACTCCTACCATGCGAAGCCGGAGCGCGAAAGCGATCTGTTGGCGGTGACAGATTACTACCAGCCTGTGACGGCAATTGTAGGCCGTGATAACGTATACGGCATGCAGTTTCACCCCGAAAAAAGCGGGGATATTGGGATGCAACTGTTGAACAATTTTCTAGCTATGTGCAAGTAGCCGAAATAGGAGGCTTTAGGGTCTCTTAATTGGCTGGATTGCAGGGTTCGGCAGCGGATAGAAGTCTTTGGGGGCTCTTATTGGCGCGGGATTGCGGGAATTGAGTTGATTTTGGAAAGATAGAAGTCTTTGGAGACTCCTAAATGGAGCAATTGGGTTGATTTTATGCCAATAGAAGTCTTTAGGGACTCTTATGGCTGTTCGCACGATAGGCTACAAGCTCTTAAGAAAAGGAGGTGCCCCTCATGTTAGCCAAAAGAATTATCCCTTGCCTAGACGTCAAGGATGGTCGTGTGGTCAAAGGCGTGAATTTCGTGAATTTGCGCGATGCGGGCGATCCGGTGGAGCTGGCAGCGATTTATGATAAAGAAGGCGCGGATGAGCTTGTCTTCCTCGATATTTCGGCATCCGTAGAAGGCCGGGCTACGATGGTTGAAGTCGTTCGTCAAACTGCGGGAGAGATTACGATTCCCTTCACCGTGGGCGGCGGTATCTCCAGCGTGGACGATATGAAACGATTGCTGCGTGCCGGAGCGGATAAGATCGGGATTAACACGGCGGCGGTCCGCAACCCTCAGCTCGTATCTGATGGAGCGCGCAAGTTCGGTTCCCAGTGTATAGTCGTTGCTATTGATGCCAAGTTTAACAGCGAGTGGGGCGAGTGGGAAGTGTTCACGCACGGCGGTCGCAATGCCACAGGCATCAAGACGCTGGAGTGGGCGAAACGGATGGAGGAGCTGGGCGCAGGCGAGATTCTCCTTACCAGTATGGACGCAGATGGTACGAAGGACGGTTTTGATCTGAAGCTGACACGAGCAGTGTCTGAGCTGCTGACGATTCCTGTCATTGCTTCAGGCGGAGCGGGTAAAGCGGAGCACTTCTATGATGTTTTTACAGAGGGCAAAGCGGATGCAGGACTGGCCGCCACCATTTTTCACTATAAAGAGTTAACGATTCAAGGGGTCAAAGATGACCTTAAAGCTAAAGGGGTTGAAATCCGATGACATTTTCAATTGATCAAATCAAATTTGATGCACACGGACTTGTACCTGCTATCGTGCAGGATGCTGTTAGTAAAGAAGTGCTTATGCTGGCTTATATGAACGGCGAGTCTTTGCAGCGCACGATTCAAACGGGGGACACGTGGTTCTGGAGCCGTTCCCGCGAGGAGCTTTGGAACAAGGGGGCAACTTCCGGTCACACGCAAAAAGTGAAATCACTGCGCTACGACTGTGATGGCGATACGCTGCTTGTTCTTGTAGAACAAGTGGGACCTGCCTGCCACAACGGCACGTATACTTGTTTCACAGAAAACGTCCCTGTGGAGGGGGCCGCTCAGGAAGCCGTGTCTGCCGCAGAGGGCAACCGTTTCGCAATTCTTGGCGAACTCGAAGCCGTTATCGCTTCCCGTGACGCCGAGCGCCCAGAGGGTGCTTATACAACCTACCTGTTCGAAAAAGGTGTCGATAAGATTCTTAAAAAGGTCGGAGAAGAAACCGCCGAAGTCATTATCGCAGCCAAAAATAAAGACAATGACGAGCTTCGCTATGAAGCCAGCGATCTTATTTTCCACTTGATGGTTCTGCTTCGCAATAATAAATTGCCATTGGACGATATTATGAAAGAGTTAGCCAATCGGCATGTCAAAAAATAAATAAAACGACCTGGAGTGAATTCACGATGTTGATTGATTATCATACACATCATGTGCGCTGCGGTCACGCTTCCGGGGAACTGGAGGCTTACGTCAAACGCGGCATCGAGATCGGGCTGGTCCAATTGGGGCTTTCGGATCATATGCCGCTTTTGCATGTGAATCCGCAGGAATATTGGCCGGAGATGGCTATGCCGATGGAGGAACTGCCCCGCTATGTCGAGGAGTGCCTGCATCTCAAAGAAAAGTACAAGGACCAGATTGATATCCGCGTTGGCTTAGAGGGTGACTATATCGAAGGTTACGAGTCGGAAATTGCCGCTATTATCAAGGCGTATCCGTGGGATTATGTCATTGGTTCGGTGCACTTTCTGGGTGAGTGGGATATTTCCGATTTCAGGCAGACCGCAGGTTGGGATGGCAAAGATATCTACGAAGTGTATACCCAGTACTATGATGCCGTGAAGAAAGCAGTGCGAACGGGACTCTATGACTATATCGGTCATATCGATGTGATCAAACGCTTCGGCTACACGCCGGACCGTGATCCGTGGGAACTGGAGAAGGCGGCATTGGATACGGTCAAAGAGTGCGGCCTTGCCATCGAGCTTAATGCATCCGGCTTGCGGATGCCGTGCAAAGAGATGTTTCCGAGCCGCCGAATGCTGGAATATTGCCATAAGGTGGGAATCCCGCTCACCATAGGTTCAGATGCCCATCAACCAGAACGACTTGCCCAGTATTTGGATGAGGCTAGAGACCTGTTGAAAATGATCGGATTTAACGAAATAGCCACATTTCAAGCACGAAAACGACAACTTGTGACTTTTTAAATTCGACACCTTTCATGTATAATGAGTAGGGCGTGAACAATCTATTTAATGAACCTTCGGAGGTAACCATTAACCATGCAAAGCGACAATGTTAAAATTTTTTCCGGATCTTCGAATCCGAAGCTTGCGGAACGTATTTGTAAAGAGCTCGGCCAGCCGCTTGGACAAATCAAACTATCCCGTTTTAAAAGCGGAGAAATCTACTGCCTTTACGAAGAAACAATTCGTAACTGTGACGTATTCCTGGTACAAACCTTTTCCCATCCGATTAATGAACATATGATGGAACTTTTGGTCATGATGGATGCGGCAAAAAGAGCTTCTGCAAGAACGATCAACCTTGTCATCCCTTACTATGGTTACTCTCGTCAAGAACGTAAAGCTGCTCCGCGTGAGCCGATTTCTGCTAAATTAGTAGCTGACTTATTCAGTGCTGCCGGTGCTACTCGTGTTGTTACGATTGACCTGCATGCGCCTGCGATTCAAGGCTTCTTCAATATTCCGGTGGATCACCTGACTGCGCTGGACGTGATCAGTGATTGCATCAAAAAGAAAAACCTGCCGAACCCGATCATCGTATCTCCGGATGCAGGCCGTGCCACTACCGCTGAGAAAATGGCTAACATCCTGGATGCGCCATTCGCTATGATGATCAAAAAACGTCCTGAACACAACGAGTCCGTGATTACTCATGTAATTGGTGATGTTGTGGGCCGTACGCCGATCATTATCGAGGATCTCATCGATACGGGGACAACGATTGTCAATGTTGTAGAGAGCTTGAAGGAAAGAGGAGCTCACGACGTATATATCTGTGCGACGCATCCTGTTTTCTCAGGTCCTGCCTTGCAGCGTTTGGATCACCCGAACATTAAGGAAGTTATCATTACCGACTCCATCGCGATTCCGGAAGGGCATTCGGATAAATTCAATGTGCTTTCTGTGGCTCCGTTGTTGTCGGATGCGATCCGTATTATTAATGACGGTGGTTCCCTATCCTCCCTCTTCAAATACGGCGGCGTGTAAAAGGAAACTTAAAAAATCGGCTTTGAAAACGAAGAGTAATCAAGGGGCGGCTCGGCGTCGAATCTTGAACGAAATCCGGGAACTGCGGTACTCACGTAGGCTCACCTACGCTCCGTTCCTCGTTCCTCGGATTTCGTCCAACCTTAGTCCAGATCTTACCTTCGGATAATGTTTTTGGCTTCCAAGCGATCTATGGTATAATTTGAGTGTAATCAAATTGCCGGAGGTGTCTTGCTATGGAAAAGATTAAGCGTGTGTCCGAAGCACCAAAGCCAAAAGTTATTTCGATTAACATGGATGCCGCATTCTTTTTCGAGAGAGCGGTTCAATCTTTGGATCGGTTTCATTATGATAAGGCACTGAAATATTTCCGGCGGGCGGCAGAGTATGAGCAGGATAATCCTGTGAATCACTGCAATCTCGCGGGAGTTCTCTCGGAAATGGGTAATTACGACGAGTCGAATCAAATTTTGCAGCAGATCCTTGAAACCATTGATCCCGAGATGACGGAATGTCACTTTTATATGGCAAACAACTATGCGAACATGGAAAATTTCGAGCAGGCAGAACAGGCATTAGTTCGGTATCTAGAGAATGACCCTACAGGTCAATTCATGGAAGAATCCGAAGAAATGATGGAAATGCTGAGCTACGAGCTTGAACGCCCCGCCCCTCTCACTAGCATCAAGAGTCGAGAAGGGCTCTTCGAGCATGATAAGGCCCGCGCTCTTCTCGAAGAGGGGAAATTCGCCGAAGCCGTCAGGCAGCTGGAGAAGCTGGTGAAGACTCAGCCTGAATTTACAGCCGCCAGAAACAACTTGGCCCTTGCTTATTATTACATGGGGCAATTTGAGAAAGCGATGGAAACGATTCGCGGTGTGCTTGAGATCGATGCCGGAAATCTGCATGCTTTATGCAATATGGCGATTTTCCACCAGCATTTTGGCAATAAGAAAGAACTTGCCGAATTAACCGATCTCTTGCGCAAGACGTTTCCATTTCAGCAGGACCATGTGTTCAAGTTGGCGACTACGATGGGGATTCTATCGGAGCATGAGAAGGCGTATCACTTGTTTAAACGACTTCTGAAAGCAGGAGACGGCGCGTCGGATCCTTGTCTTTATCATTACGCGGCAGTGGCAGCCTGCCATATTGGGCGGTTTGACGAAGCTTACCGTTACTGGAAGCAAGTGCAGAAGCTGGATCCGGGCGCAGAAATATCCAAGTTCTATTTGGAACAGCTGCGTACTCGCGATAAGGTAGAGGGTTCATTAACGTGGAGTTATCACTACCATCTGCCATTCGAGGAGCAGTTCCGCGTGCTGGAGAAGTCGACACAAGGGATACCGGACCAATTGAAGAAAGATCCCCTCGTGCGATCCTCTTTCTTCTGGGCTTTGCGTCATGGCGATATCGAGACGAAGCTGCAAGTGATTCAAGCCTTTGGCTTGATTGCTGACAATGAAGTGAGGGACGCTTTGCAGGACTTCATTCTGGATCGGCAAGAGGACGATTATTTGAAAAAGGTAGCGATTTTCGTGCTTCGCAGCATGGGAATTCGCGAGTCGATTCCTGCCTATTTAGAAAATGAAGAAATTATGGTAGAAGCTTCGCCTTATTCGCCTCATTTGCCTGTTTGGGATGCCAAATGGCAGAGTGTGATGGAAACAGCACTCTCACATATGCATAAGCGCTATGACATGGTTCAACAATACGACTTGGAAATTCTTTGGGTTGAATTTCTAACGAAGATCTACCCGACAGTGCCTAAGATTAATAAATCCGAGGGTTGGGCAGCGGCGTTGGAATATTTGATTGCCAAAATGCACCGCCGGGCGATCTCTTATCAAGAAGTGTCTACCCGTTATGGCGTGACGGTTTCCACCGTAAGCCGCAATGTTAAGCTAATCGATGACACCTGCGGTTTGCGTGAGAAAATGGAAGCGATATTCAATAAATTTACGAGCATTTGATAGCTGGGGTTGTGTTCTATTGCAAAACCCGGCTTTCATACATAAATTTAGCGGCAGTATGACTGCTCGCGAGCGCAAGTAAGAAGCATAATAGGAATGACAAAGATAGCTTTCTTGAGGAAAGCACCCTAGGAGGGAAACCATTTGTACAAATCAGTCGTCGTAGGAACAGGACCATCCGGTCTAACAGCAGCCATTTATTTAGCGCGTGCCAACCTGAGCCCGCTCGTTATTGAAGGACCAGAGCCAGGCGGTCAATTGACCACTACTACCGAAGTAGAGAACTTCCCAGGGTTTCCTGAAGGAATCATGGGACCTGAACTGATGGAGAACATGCGCAAGCAAGCAGAGCGCTTCGGCGCCGAGTTCAAAACCGGATGGGTCAACTCGGTTGAGCTGACGAACCGTCCGTTCAAGCTGCAGGTTGAAGGTTTAGGAGAGATTGAAACCGAAACGCTGATCATCTCCACTGGTGCTTCTGCACGTTTGCTTGGCATTACGAACGAAAGAGAAAATATCGGACGCGGCGTTAGTACATGCGCAACGTGTGATGGTTTCTTCTTCCGCGGCAAAAAGATTATCGTTGTTGGCGGTGGAGACTCCGCGATGGAAGAAGCGAACTTCTTGACTCGTTTTGCTTCTGAAGTTCGATTAGTTCACCGTCGTGATGAGCTTCGTGCTTCCAAGATCATGCAGGACCGTGCTCGCGGCAACGAGAAAGTGAAATGGGCCCTGAACAATACGCCGCTTGAAGTCATTGCAGGTGAAAAAGGGGTAACCGGTCTGAAAGTGACGAATAATGTGACCGGTGAAGAAGAAATCATCGAAACAGACGGTATCTTCGTAGCAATCGGGCATACGCCTAACACGAAGTTCCTCGGTGGCCAAATCGATACTGATGAGCATGGCTACATTGTAGTTAAACCAGGTACAACAGAAACGAACATCCCAGGCGTATTCGCTTGTGGAGACGTGCAAGATACCAAATATCGCCAAGCCATCACGGCAGCAGGCAGTGGTTGTGCGGCCGCTTTGGAAGCAGAGAAGTTCCTTGAAGGCAGCATCGTGCACGATTGGAGCCAAACGCTGTAAGAAGACCAGTGTCGTTACAGCAAACGTGGGAGGCTAAGCTTTCCACGTTTTCTCTTTTCATTGGGGCAATAGTTGAATCTTGACCAGTTTACAGGCTTGACTTATAGTGGGAACAGGAGCATAGGTAAACCCCGCAAAGTGACGCATAGCCTTCGAAGCATAATCCGATTACTTTGCGGGGACCCCGGAAATTATCCGAAAATTTTATGATTATTCATGAGGTGACTTTGCAATGTCAAACCAGATTTATATCGGTGTAGATTTAGGCGGTACCAATATTAAAGTCGGTCTTTGCGACGAGCAGGGGAAATTGCTGCATACGCTTGAAGGACCAACAGGTGCGGAAAATGGTGCTGAGTTTGTACTGGAACGGATCGCGCAATATGTGAAGCAAATTGTCGAAGAATCTTCCTATGAGTGGGAGCAAGTAGCGGGTATTGGCGCAGGTCTTGCTGGATTCATGGATATTCCGGAAGGTTTCGTCAAATTCTCCCCTAATTTGCAATGGCGCAATGTGCCAGCGAAGAAAACGTTGGAAGCTCTCCTTGGTAAAACGGTGAAAATCGATAATGACGCCAATGTTGCTGCTTTAGGCGAAGCTTGGGCTGGGGCTGGAGCGGGAATTCCGAATGTTGTATGTTATACGCTTGGAACGGGCGTTGGCGGCGGAATCATTATCAATGGCAAGATTTATCAAGGTTCTGCGGGTATGGCTGGCGAGCTTGGGCATATGTCTATCGTGCCTGATATTGAAGCTATTCAATGTGGGTGCGGCCAAATGGGCTGCCTGGAAACCGTTTCCTCTGCAACAGGTATCGTTCGCATGGCGAATGAAGCTGTGGAACGCGGCGAAAGAACGACACTTTCCCTTCATGAGAAAATCGAGGCCAAACACGTGTTCGATGCTGCGAAAAGCGGAGACGAAGTATCTTTGCGCATTGTCAATCGCGCAGCATATTATTTGGGTCGTTCCATGGCAGCGATGGCTGTTATTGTGAATCCGAAGAGATTCATTATCGGTGGCGGTGTATCCAAAGCTGGCGAGATTCTGTTCCAACCGATTCGCGAAACATTTAAGAAATATACACCGGAAACAGCGGCAGAAGGTGTTGAGATCGTTGCTGCAACACTCGGCAATGATGCAGGTGTTGTTGGCGCTGCTGGTTTAAATTTACGATAGACGTCTAGATTGAGGTATAGCTTCACTCCAAAGGAAGGTGTCACTCATGGAAGAAAACCACCCTTTAGCGAAACTGGTCATTATTACAGGAATGTCGGGTGCTGGAAAGACAATTGCCGTACAAAGCCTGGAGGATCTCGGATTCTTCTGTGTCGACAATCTGCCGCCTGTGCTTATTCCTAAGTTTGCAGAGTTAATCGAGCAGTCGATGGGGAAAATCGGCAAAGTCGCACTGGTGATTGATTTGCGGGGGCGTGAATTTTTCACGGCACTTCAGGAGTCGCTTCGTTATATTCAAGAGAATTATACGCTTAGTTATGAAATTCTGTTCCTTGACGCCACCGATGCGACGCTCGTTCAGCGTTACAAAGAAAGCCGGCGTCGTCATCCGCTCGCACCTGATGGAGCGCCGTTGGAAGGGATAGGCCTTGAGCGTAAGCTGCTGGAAGAGCTGAAGGGCTTAGCCACTCAGGTTATCGACACAAGCACGCTCAAGCCGGTGCAGCTCAAAGAAAGAATTATTTCCCGGTTTACCAATTTGGAAACGAACCGCATATCTATAAATGTAATCTCCTTCGGGTTCAAGTATGGTGTGCCTATTGATGCTGATCTCATCTTCGATGTTCGCTTCCTTCCGAACCCTCACTATGTGGAGCAGCTTCGCCCACAGACAGGCCAAGATCCCGATGTGTATGACTACGTGATGAAGTGGACAGAGACACAAGAATTCCTGACCAAACTGCTCGATATGCTGAATTTCTTGATGCCTCAGTACAAGAAAGAGGGCAAGAGCCAGGTTGTTGTAGGAATTGGCTGCACAGGCGGTAAGCACAGATCCGTGGCCATTACCGAATATCTCGGTAAAGTCATGGGGAACAGTGAAACGGAAACGGTGCGGTTAAGTCATCGAGATGCTGAACGGGATCGCGTCTAAGCGGTCTTACGATGAAGAGGGTGAAAGAAGTATGGAATTTGTGAAATCACAACGCACTCCCCGAATCGTCGTTATAGGTGGCGGAACAGGTCTTTCGGTTATGCTTAGAGGTTTGAAGGAGAAACCGGTTGATATTACAGCGATTGTCACGGTAGCTGACGATGGAGGGAGCTCCGGCATTCTCCGAAGTGAGATGCAAATGCCGCCACCAGGCGATATTCGTAACGTCTTGACAGCTCTTGCCGATGTCGAGCCCCTGCTTTCTCTGATTTTGCAGTATCGATTTCAAGTAGGAACTGGATTAGCTGGGCATAGTTTGGGGAATCTAATCTTAGCGGCACTTACGGATATAACGGGTGATTTTGTTACAGCCGTGCAAGAGATGAACCGTGTCTTCGCGGTTCGTGGCCGTGTACTTCCGGCATCGAATCAGGCCATTGTGCTGAAAGCGATCATGGAGGATGGAACCTTGGTCGAAGGGGAGTCGAAGATTCCCAAAGCGGATGGACGCATCAAGCGGGTATTCATTGAGCCTACGAATGTGACTCCGCTTGCTGAAGCTGTTCAGGCCATTCGGGAAGCCGATGCTATCCTGTGCGGCCCTGGCAGCTTATACACCAGCCTGCTGCCGAATTTGCTTGTTCCCGGGATTGTAGATGAGATTGTGAAGTCGAAAGCCGTTAAACTGTTCATCTGCAATGTCATGACACAACCAGGGGAAACCGATGATTATTCCGTCAGTGATCACCTGGATGCGATTTATGATCACCTGCACCAGCATTTATTTGATTATGTCATTGTGAATAATGGGGAAATTCCTCCGCAAGTCCAGGCCAAATATGCCGAGAAGGGTTCGAAAGCGGTTCATTTGGACCTGGATGAAGTCACCAAAAGAGGGTACCGTGTTATTGCTGATCGGCTCGTGTTATTTCGCACCTACCTTCGTCATGATGCCGAGAAATTGAGTGACCATATTTATCAGCTCGTCGAAAGCTGGATGTTAAGGAAGAAGTGAGTCTCGTGTCCTTTGCGGCAACAACCAAAAAAGAGTTAACCCTAATAACGGAATCGGAAGCATGTTGTGAAAAAGCCGAACTGTCAGCCTTGATTCGTATGAATGGCTCGGTTCAGTTAACGAACCAACGTGTTGTTCTCGATATTTCCACGGAAAATGCGGCGATAGCCCGACGGATCTACTCGCTCATCAAAAAGGCGTACAAATTGCACACGGAATTACTTGTGCGTAAGAAAATGCGTCTGAAGAAAAACAATGTTTACATTGTTCGAGTACCCGGGCAGGTGCAGGAACTGCTAAGTGATCTCAAAATTGTTTCCGAAGGATTTATTTTCACAACCGGAATTAATAAAGAGATCATCCGCGGCAACTGCTGCAAGCGTGCGTATCTCCGTGGCGCTTTCATGGCGGGAGGCTCCGTGAATAATCCGGAAGGCTCTTCCTATCATTTGGAAATCGCCTCGATTTATGAGGAGCATTGCAAAGCGCTAACGCAGCTAGCGAACAAATTCGATTTGAACGCGCGTTTCATCGAACGTAAAAAAGGGTTTGTTTTGTACATCAAAGAAGGCGAGAAAATTATTGAGTTTCTAAGCATCATAGGCGCGCATCAAGCATTATTGCGTTTTGAAGATGTGCGGATTATGAAAGATATGCGGAACTCTGTGAATCGGATCGTCAACTGTGAAACAGCGAACTTGAACAAGACGATCGGCGCGGCGGTCAGACAGATTGAGAATATCCGACTTCTCCAGAGAGAAGTCGGCCTGGATAGCCTGCCTGAGAAGCTGCGCGAAGTTGCCGAAATTAGACTGCAGCATCCCGATCTGAATCTCAAAGAGGTAGGCGACATGCTGAAAGGCAGTGTAAGCAAATCCGGGGTTAACCATCGGCTGCGAAAAATTGACGAATTGGCTGAAAAACAGCGAAATTCGTAGATAAGAAGCACTTCTGTCACACATCCATAAGTTTTTCGCATTTTTTCTAGTGTACTTCGGGGAAAAATGCTATAATGTTAAAACATAAGGTATAACGCTGTTATCAAAAGTAATTCATATAAGCTCCACACTAGGGGGAATTAGTTCCATGTCCAGACGTCCAGTCGTTGTGAAGTTGAGAACAGGACTTCATGCCAGACCTGCGGCATTGTTTGTTCAAGAGGCGAATAAGTTTTCATCCGAGATCTTTGTTGAGAAAGATGAAAAGAAAGTGAATGCCAAGAGCATCATGGGAATTATGAGTCTTGCGATCAGCACAGGGACCGAAGTCTTCATAAGTGCAGAAGGTTCGGACGCAGAGCAGGCTGTAAACGCTTTAGTCACATTAGTCAGCAAAGAAGAATTGGAAAACCAATAATCCTTCAAAAGCTTCCTTTCGAGGAGGCTTTTTTGCAAGTGATAAGTTAGCATGCTGGATACTTTCTAAGTGTCAATTTTGTTAACATCTAGGGGAATTAGCAACCTTTTTCTATTGCCTGCGTCTAATGAACGTGGTCAATGAAGGAAAGGGCTATTTGCCATTCCTGACGTTTTCGCAATAATCCCCAAAGGAGCCAGAGAGAGAATGAAATTCCATGCATTAAAGAAAGAGATTATCGCCCTACTCGCGTTTTTCGTGTTTCTTGCTAGTGCTGTAGCGGCACCTGCTGCCCAAGCGGTATCGGCAGGAGCGTCCTTTATCCTACTTTATATTGATAAGGCTGAAGCTTTTGTGAATCAAGAGCAAATTCATTTGGATTCTCCTTCTACGATCATTAATGGCAGCACGTACGTGCCTGCTAAATTCCTCGGAGATACCATGGGGTTCACTGTCGAGTGGAACGACGCCTCCAGAACGATCCAGATGACGCCTCCGGGCTACAACATCGTCTTGGATGCCGATCATAAGACCGTAACGACGAACGGCGTAGATACGCCTTTCAACTCCGTTGCAGCGATTGTGAATGGCAAGCTTCTGGTGAAATTGACTTGGTTGGCTGATTATATGGGCGCTAAATATACGTATAACAGTGAACTTCGCCGTGTGGAAATTGTGCACTTCAAGAATCCTGAGGGCATCTATATCGACCAGGATAGCAATTCCCGACCTGTGGCTAAATTCGCGACTGCGAAGCCGACATACCGCCTTGGAGAGCCTGTGAAATATCTGGATTTGAGCTATGATCCGGATGCAGAGGGGATTGCCTCGTACGAATGGACGGGAAAACAGGACGTGTTCTTCAAAGCTGGGAAATATCCCGTTACGTTGACGGTGAAAGACGGTCATGGACATGTGAGCAAATTGTTCAAAAGTTACGTCACTGTTGTGGATGAGACTTACCTCACTGAAGTGGAATACCCGATCTACACGAAGCCAGTTGGCGGATTTATCAAGTCCGACTGGGGAACCATTTGGGCGCATTTCAATCAAATGCTTCCACTGCCTAAGAAAGTGACTGAAGTTCCTGGGCGTACTCTGCTCGTGAGTGATAGTCCGGAAGAGTTCACGGAGCGCGGTATTTTGTACCGAGATAACATTAATGGGAAGGCGAGATTGTACGCCGATCACATCAATGGCACGAAACAGAAGATGACGATGGCCATTTTCGCAACGAACAACACGGACAAACCAGTGACGATTAAGACGACGAACAAAGGTGAGGTTTACCCTTCCGTCTATGCCAACTTGATTGGCAGCGAGGCTTCTGTCGATTTCCTTCTTGAAAATGTGTACACGGAACAGTTGACGGTACCTCCGCATGATACCTATATCTACGCCAAGCTGCCTGACTTCTATCCTGGGCAAGGTGTGAACTTGTTCTATGATGTGGAAACAGACGGCGAGCTGCAAATCTCGTTTGGTGTAACCGATCAAAGATTGACCCCGACGACAGCGCAGGATTTGCCGCTTCTAGGCTTCACAGGGCATGTGCGCGGGACATTCCCCATCTCTGAGCTCAAATGGGATATTGACGCGACCAGCTTCACCAAAACGTCCGTCTTGACGATAGGAGACAATAAAACCGATCCGTTCGTCAAGGGATATGACGTAATGCGCAAGCAGAATGTAGAAAACGGCGGCAACTACGGCGTGGTCTACAAAATCCATGCAGATAAGCCGCGCAAAATGGCTGTGATGATTATGGCCAAAGGCGGCGTGTTCAAAGGCCCGTTCAAGATTAACGGCGAGATCATTCCAGTGCCGTACTCCGGCGTCATTACCGCCTTTGACGGGATGGAAGTGCTAGCTCGGACGACGGGAACGGAAGATGCGCTC
Source organism: Paenibacillus sp. HWE-109 (assembly GCF_022163125.1). Lineage (NCBI taxonomy): Bacteria > Bacillati > Bacillota > Bacilli > Caryophanales > Paenibacillaceae > Paenibacillus > Paenibacillus sp. HWE-109. The sequence continues at coordinate 7,662,965 of NZ_CP091881.1, forward strand.
GACATCGAGTTCACGCCTCCTGCGGGTTCGGCCTTCCCGATTGATTTGATTTTCTATCCGTTGGATGAGAAGAAGTAAGTAAGAGTTAGTAAGAGTTAGTAAGAGTTAGAGCCTCTTGAGATCTCCTGTTTTCAATGAAATTCATTGGATGGAGGCTCGAGGGGCTCTTTTGGTGTGGGATGACGGACGAGGGCTTGGCTGCGGAGTTAAGGATGTTTTTCAACGTTAAAGTGGGCGGAATGAGCGGGAAGCTGGAGTTAACACTGAAATTCACTCTTAAAGTCATCGTATATGCCGAGTTTGGGACGCGTGGGTGGAGTTAAGGATGTTTTTCAACGTTAAAGTGGGTGGAATGAGCGGGAAGCTGGACTTAACGCTGAAATTCACTCTTAAAGTCAGCGAAGATGCCCGAGTTCTTGGCCTATTCGCTGGTTTTGGTGGCTTAGACCCGGACGCGAAGCACAGAGGTGTGTAAGAGGGCGTTAAAAGTTGTTTTCCAGCCAATAAAAAAACCAGCCGCGCGGCACTCGGCTGAGTGTCCATGCAGGCTGGCTTTTATTGTTGCGATTAGACGCGCTCGATCACTTTATCAATGAGTCCATATGCGGCTGCTTCAGCAGCGCTCATGAAATTGTCGCGGTCCGTATCTTTTTCGATGCGCTCGAACGTTTGCCCTGTGCGCTCTGCCAAGATTGTGTTCAGGTTGTCACGCATTTTCAAAATGCGCTTCGCGCGGATTTCGATGTCGGAGGCTTGACCCTCAGCACCGCCGAGCGGTTGGTGAATCATGACTTCGCTGTTCGGCAGCGCGTAGCGCTTGCCTTTGGCGCCTGCCGTCAGCAGGAATGCGCCCATGGAAGCAGCCATACCAACGCAGATCGTGGATACGTCTGGTTTGATGAACTGCATCGTGTCGAAGATCGCCATACCGGCTGTGATGGATCCGCCGGGGCTGTTGATGTAAAGCGAGATATCTTTATCAGGATCTTGGGCGGCCAAGAAAAGTAATTGAGCAATGATGGAGTTCGCCACAACATCGTTGACACCCGTGCCTAAGAAAATGATGCGGTCCTTCAGCAAGCGAGAGTAGATGTCATATCCTCTTTCACCGCGCGCGTCCTGTTCGACTACCATAGGGATAAAACTCATGAGAATGACCTCCTTGGGGTGGGTACTTGGTTTAATGTGTGGAGCCAGTTCAATCAGAGACTGATGAAATTGTTCTCCGGGGTACATACTATTTACAGTATCTACAAGTATGATAACGAAAAAACCTCTGAAGGTCAAGAAAGGTCAAACTAAGAATAAAAAAAATCAGTTCGAGAACTGATTCAGGGTGTTTCTTATGGACGCGCCCGAAAGGAATCGAACCTTTATCTCAGGCTTCGGAGGCCTACGTCATATCCATTGGACCACGGGCGCATATCTGCAAAAAAGTGAAGCAAGGGTTATTATATGTCAGACTTCCATAAAAAGCAAGACAGTAAGCCCTTTCAGTCTTTTTTACTGAAAATGTTTGAACAAATGTTGAATATTCAGTTAGAATTGGTTATAATAAAAATGTAATCAAGTTCAGTGAAATATGCTTTCCGAAGCCGGAAAGAGGTAAGTCACTTTTTTTTCGCCCGGGTGGGACATAAAATGCAGACCCGGGACACAAAACGTCCATCAATAGGATCAGGAGCGTCAGTCGTCGTCATATGAGAGAAATACTTGACATTCAGAAACAGCTCTTGCCAGATCTATTGGACATCATGAAGAAGCGGTACTCGATTCTGCATCATATCTTGGTTTCCGGCGTTGTCGGACGCCGCACATTAGCCTCGTCGCTCGATATGACGGAGCGCGTGCTCCGCGGTGAAGTCGATTTCTTGAAGGAGCTTGGGCTTCTTGAATCCGATGCAGCAGGTATGAGAATTACCGAGTCCGGTCGTCAACTGCTTGAAGACATGTTGCCGATCATCAAGATTGCTTTTGGTTTAACCGACTTGGAGGAGAGCATTGCCAAGGCGTACGGACTTTCACAAGTCATTGTAGTACCAGGCGACTCGGATACTTCGGATTTCACGAAGAAGGAGCTTGGCCGGGCAGGCGCAGCAGCTTTGCGCAAATATGTAGCCAAAGATGATATCATCGCGGTTACAGGCGGCTCTACCATGGCGCAGATTGCCAATAATCTGGCGATTTCTTCTTCCCTGAAAGGCAGCTGGTTCGTACCGGCTCGCGGTGGACTTGGGGAAAGCGTGGATATGCAGGCAAACACCATCGCTTCCATTATGGCCAAGAAGACTGGCGGGAAATACAGGCTCCTGCACGTACCGGATCATCTCGGAGAGGAAGCGTATCAATCCCTTATCCAAGATCCGCAGATTCAGGAAGTTGTTGACGCTGTTCGCAGTTGTCGCATCGTTGTACACGGTATCGGAGATGCTATGGTCATGGCGCGCAGGCGCAAGGTAGATGCCGAAACGACACGCAGCTTACAAGCCGATGGCGCTCTTGCAGAGGCATTCGGGTACTATTTTGACCGACAAGGAAATGTGGTTCACAAGATGCCAACGGTCGGACTTCGACTGGAGGATCTGCAGCGGATTGAAGTTGTGATTGGCGTAGCTGGGGGCAAGAGCAAAGGTGAAGCGATCGCATCGGTCCTTCGTCACGGGCAAGAGAACGTGCTTGTAACGGATGAAGCGGCTGCACTGGAAATAATGAAACATGTGTGAGAAAGACATCATAACGTATGCCTTAACCGGCTGCGTTTTGAAATATAATTATTTATTTAATCTTAGGAGGAATTGGCTATGACAACAAAAGTAGGTATTAACGGTTTCGGACGTATTGGTCGTAACGTATTTCGCGCAGCTTTGAACAATTCAGAAGTACAAATCGTGGCAGTAAATGATTTGACTGACGTTAAAACATTGGCTCACTTGCTCAAATATGACACAACTCACGGTAAACTAGACGCTACAGTTGAAGCTGGTGAAGGCGAATTGATCGTTAACGGTCGCTCCATCAAAGTTTTTGCTGAGCGTGACCCTGGGAACCTGCCTTGGGCATCTGTAGGCGCAGAAATCGTTATCGAATCTACTGGTATTTTCACAGCAAAAGAAAAAGCAGCCCTTCACTTGAAAGGTGGAGCTAAGAAAGTTATCATCTCCGCTCCTGCTTCCGACGAAGATATCACTATCGTACTGGGCGTAAACGAAGACAAATACGATCCAGCTGCTCATACAATTATCTCCAACGCTTCTTGTACAACAAACTGTCTGGCTCCTTTCGCGAAAGTTATCAACGATAGCTTCGGAATCGTAAAAGGGATGATGACAACTGTTCACTCCTACACAAATGACCAATCCGTGCTTGACGTTCCGCACAAAGACCTTCGTCGTGCTCGCGCAGCAGCTGAGAACATCATTCCTTCCAGCACTGGTGCAGCAAAAGCAATCGGCCTAGTTCTTCCTGAGCTTAAAGGCAAATTGAACGGTATGGCTATGCGTGTTCCTACGCCTAACGTTTCCGTAACTGACTTGGTTGTTGAGTTGAAAGTTAACGTAACAGTTGATGAAGTAAACGCAGCTCTGAAAGCAGCTTCCGAAGGCCCTCTTAAAGGCATTCTGAACTACACAGAAGATGCTTTGGTTTCCAGCGATTTCAATGGCGATCCAGCTTCCTCCACAATCGATGCTCTTTCCACAATGGTAGTTGGCGACAACATGCTGAAAGTGGTTTCCTGGTACGACAACGAGTGGGGTTACTCCAACCGTGTAGTTGACTTGGTAGCTTTCATCGCGAAAAAAGGTCTGTAATTCCATAGCAGCAACACACACAAAACGACATGAAGGGGAGAAGCGATTCTCCTCTTTATGTGCGATTTTCCCATATAAAAGGTAGACCGGAAGAAAACCATACACGCTCAGGGAGGCTTTTACGATGAATAAGAAAAGTGTTCGCGATGTTGAAGTAGCTGGTAAAAGAGTATTTGTTCGCGTTGATTTCAACGTACCTGTAGAGAACGGTCAAATCACCGATGATACTCGGATCAGAGAAACGCTTCCTACGATTAAATTCTTAGTAGAGCAAGGCGCTAAAGTCATTCTTGCAGCTCATTTTGGTCGTCCAAACGGACAAGTGGTTGAAGAGCTTCGTTTGACGCCGGTAGCTGCGAAATTGGCTGAGCTGCTTGGCCAAAACGTGATTAAAGCGGATCAATCCGTTGGCGAAATCGTGAAAGCACAAGTCGATGCGCTTGAAAATGGCGATGTTCTCTTGCTTGAAAACGTTCGTTTCAACGAAGGCGAAGAGAAGAATGATCCTGAATTGGCCAAAGCTTTCGCTGATCTTGCGGATCTGTTCGTGAATGATGCTTTCGGCGCTGCTCACCGTGCGCATGCTTCGACGGCAGGAATCGCTGCTTACATCCCGGCTGTTTCCGGTCTTTTGATGGAGAAAGAGCTTGATGTTCTAGGCAAAGCGCTGAACAACCCTGAGCGTCCTTTCACAGCTATCGTTGGCGGATCCAAAGTGAAAGACAAAATCGCTGTCATTGAAAACCTCCTGAACATTGCAGACAACGTCTTGATTGGCGGCGGTCTGTCCTATACATTCTTGAAAGCACAAGGCTATGAAATCGGTAAATCGCTTTTGGACAATTCGAAGCTTGATTTAGCGCTTAGCTTTATTGAGAAAGCAAAAGAAAAAGGCGTGAACTTCCTACTTCCTGTAGATATCGTTGTTACAGATAAATTCAGTGCTGATGCGAATACGCAAATCGTTGGCATTGATGGCATTCCTGCAGATTGGGAAGGCATTGATATCGGACCGAAAACACGTGAGCTGTATGCAGACGTTATCGCGAAATCCAAGCTGGTCGTTTGGAACGGACCGATGGGCGTATTCGAAATCGAGCCTTTCTCCCATGGTACACGTGCAGTAGCTGAGGCTTGTGCAGCAACTTCCGGTTACACGGTTATCGGTGGCGGTGATTCCGCTGCAGCTACAGAGAAGTTCCATTTGGCTGATAAAATGAACCATATGTCCACTGGCGGCGGAGCTTCCTTGGAGTTTATGGAAGGTAAAGCATTGCCAGGCGTAGTAGCCTTGAACGATAAATAATTTTTCACAAAGGAGCATCAATCCAATGAGTAGAAAACCGATTATCGCGGGTAACTGGAAAATGTTCAAAACCGTTTCCGAAGCTGTAAGCTTCGTGAATGAAATCAAAGGCAGCACAATTGAAGGCGTAGAGAGCGTAATTTGCTCTCCTTTCACGAATCTGCCAGCACTGGTTGAAGCTGCGAAAGGCGCGGATGTTCATGTTGGCGCACAAAACCTGCATTTTGAAGACAACGGTGCTTTCACAGGTGAAATCAGCGGCGTGATGTTGAAGGATCTTGGCGTAGAGTACGTCATTATCGGTCACTCCGAGCGCAGAGCTTACTTCGCGGAAACAGACGAAATCGTGAACAAGAAAGTCGTTGCAGCTTTCAAACACGGCTTGACGCCAATCCTTTGCGTAGGCGAGAAGCTCGAAGAGCGTGAAGCAGGTCAAACCAAAGATGTTTGCAAAGTGCAAACAGAAGCAGCTTTCGCTGGTCTGAGCGCAGAACAAGCAGCGCAAGTGGTTATCGCTTATGAGCCAATCTGGGCGATCGGCACAGGCAAATCCTCCACGGCTGAAGATGCACAGGATGTTATCGGCTACATCCGTCAGCTTGTCAGCGGCTTGTACGGTGCTTCCGTAGCAGACGCAGTTCGTATTCAATACGGCGGCAGCGTGAAGCCAAACAACATTGCTGAGTACATGGCACAGCCGGACATTGACGGCGCACTTGTAGGCGGAGCGAGCTTGGAAGCAGCTTCCTACATCCAACTTGTCCAGGGGGCGAAGTAACATGTCCAGACCGAAACCGGTAGCACTCATCATTCTCGATGGCTTCGGACTCCGCTCGGAAGAGCAGGGGAATGCGGTTGCTCATGCGAAAAAACCGAATTACGACCGTTATTGGGCGACTTTCCCGCATACCACATTAACCGCTTGCGGTGAAGCTGTAGGTTTGCCGGAAGGCCAGATGGGGAATTCTGAAGTAGGACACCTGAACATCGGCGCAGGCCGGATTGTTTATCAGGATTTGACGCGGATTTCCAAATCGATTCGTGACGGCGAATTTTATGATAATGAAACTATTTTAGGCGCTGTTCGTCATGCCAAAGTTAACGGCAAGAAGCTGCACCTGTACGGGCTGCTTTCCGATGGCGGCGTACATAGTCACATTCAGCATTTGTTCGCTTTGCTGGACTTGGCTAAAAAAGAGCAATTCGAAGATGTCTATATCCATGCCTTCCTCGATGGCCGCGACGTAGCTCCGGACTCCGCTAAGGTGTACATGGCAAGCTTGCTGCAAAAAATCGCGGAAGTCGGCGTAGGCAAAATTGCGACGGTTCAAGGTCGTTATTATGCGATGGATCGCGATAAACGCTGGGAGCGGACAGAGAAATCCTATCGCGCTATGGTTTATGGCGAAGGCCCTGCCTATACAGATCCGATGAAGGCGATTGTTGAATCCTATGAGAAATCCGTGTTTGACGAGTTCGTTATGCCGACCGTTATTGTTGGTGACGATGGTCAACCGGTAGGACTTGTAGAGTCAGGCGATGCGGTTATTTTCTTCAACTTCCGCCCTGACCGTGCGATTCAGCTTTCCCAAGTGTTCACGAACGAAGATTTCCGCGGCTTTGACCGTGGTCCTAAAGTTGCCAAAAACCTGTACTACGTATGTCTGACATTGTTCAGCGAGTCGGTTGACGGCTTCGTAGCTTACAAGCCTAAGGATCTCGACAACACGCTGGGTGAAGTATTGGCTCAGAACGGTCTGAAACAGCTTCGCGCTGCGGAAACTGAAAAGTACCCGCACGTCACGTTCTTCTTCAGCGGCGGGCGCGATGCGGAATTGCCAGGCGAAACGCGTCTTCTCATTCCTTCACCCAAAGTAGCTACGTACGACTTGCAACCCGAGATGAGTGCTTATGAACTAGCGGCTGCTGTGGTTAAGGAAGTTGAAGCGGAGCGTCATGATGTGATTATCCTCAACTTCGCTAACCCTGACATGGTTGGTCACTCCGGCTTGCTGGAGCCTACCGTGAAGGCCATCGAAGCAACAGATGCTTGTCTAGGTCAAGTTGTAGAAGCAATCCTCGCCAAAGGCGGCGTGGTGTGCATTACAGCCGATCACGGTAATGCAGATGTTGTTACGAATGCAGACGGATCACGCAACACGGCACATACAACAAATCCCGTACCTTTTATTGTGACGGACAAATCTGTTACACTAAGAGATGGCGGAATTTTGGCAGATATTGCACCAACCATGCTTGATTTCTTACAAGTTGGGCAGCCGGTTCAAATGACCGGAGCCACTATTCTAAAAAAATAGCAAGTCACCTATTATATAAAAGGAGTGTTTTCTAACAATGACTACGATTTCTGATGTTTATGCACGCGAAGTATTGGATTCCCGCGGTAACCCAACGGTAGAGGTTGAAGTATATTTGGAGTCCGGCGGTTTCGGCCGTGCTATCGTTCCTTCAGGCGCTTCCACAGGCGCATACGAGGCTGTTGAGCTTCGTGATGGTGATAAAGGTCGTTACCTTGGTAAAGGCGTTCTGAAAGCTGTTGACAACGTCAACGAAATCATCGCTCCTGAAATCATCGGTCTAGACGCACTTGATCAAGTTGGCATCGACAACAAAATGATCGAGCTTGACGGTACTCCTAACAAAGCTAAATTAGGCGCTAACGCGATCCTTGCTGTTTCCATGGCCGTAGCTCGCGCAGCAGCAGACGCATTGGACGTTCCTTTGTACGTATACCTTGGCGGATTCAATGCCAAAACACTTCCGGTTCCAATGATGAACATCATCAACGGTGGGGCGCATGCCGACAACAACGTTGACGTTCAAGAGTTCATGGTTCTTCCGGTTGGCGCTCCAACTTTCAAAGAAGCTCTTCGCATCGGCGCTGAGATTTTCCATAGCTTGAAATCCGTATTGAAAGAAAAAGGCCTTAACACAGCAGTTGGCGACGAAGGCGGATTCGCTCCTAACTTCACATCCAACGAAGAAGCCATCACAACGATCCTTACAGCGATCGAAAAAGCTGGCTATAAACCAGGTGTTGACGTATTCTTGGGTATGGACGTTGCTTCCACAGAATTCTTCAAAGATGGCAAATACCACCTTGAAGGCGAAGGCAAATCCTTCACTTCCGCTGAGTGGGTTGACTTCCTTGCTGCATGGGTTGACAAATACCCAATCATCACAGTTGAAGACGGTTGTTCCGAAGATGATTGGGAAGGTTGGAAATTGCTTACTGAGAAATTGGGCAGCAAAGTTCAACTGGTTGGTGACGATCTGTTCGTTACGAACACTGAGCGTCTTTCCAGAGGTATCGAAGAAAATATCGGTAACTCCATCTTGGTAAAAGTAAACCAAATCGGTACGCTGACTGAGACTTTTGACGCGATCGAAATGGCGAAACGCGCTGGTTACACAGCGGTTATCTCTCACCGTTCCGGTGAGAGCGAAGACAGCACAATCGCTGACATCGCTGTTGCAACGAACGCTGGTCAAATCAAAACAGGTGCTCCTTCCCGTACGGATCGCGTTGCGAAATACAACCAACTTCTTCGCATCGAAGACGAGTTGTTCAACGTTGCTCAATACGCTGGCAAAAAAGCATTCTACAACTTGAGAAACTTCAAGTAATAGCAGACGTACTTAATAATTAAATATTACCTTTGGGGGTCCTCTGTATGAGCAATTGGCTGAAAACTATTTTATTTCTGGTAGGTTCGGCGCTGCTCACGCACTGGATCCCCTCTTCATTTTTTCGCAACCTGGATACGATGGTTCATGAATTTGGGCATGCGGTTGTTACCTTGGCCTTATCGGGGAAAGTGATGTACATTGAGCTGTATGCGGATCACAGCGGGGTGACGTACTCCTCGATCTCCAAATCATGGGCCCTTATTCCGGTTTCGCTCGCAGGTTACATGACGGCATCGATATTTGCCTGGTTCCTGTTCTCCGCTTATGCCAAAGGCAAGCAGCGTCTTGGTTTGCAGGTGATGATTGCGTTGTCTGGCTTATCGCTAGCCCTATTCGTTCGCAACGGATTCGGAATCATGTTCCTAATCGGTTTCATGGCTTTAACCATCATTGTTTTGGCGCTCACGCCCAAATGGCTGCGTGATTTCTACTACTTGTTGATGGCCTTCCTATGCTTGGAAGAATCCGTGTTTGGTCCGTTGTCGTTGGTCCTATATGCTTGGCAGAATAGCCGGGCAGCGGGGGATGCGACCAATTTGGCGAATCACACAGGCATTCCCGCGATTGCGTGGGCGCTCTTCTTCACACTGTTTGCCTTATGGTGTGCGAAGCGTGCTGTGCAAGCTTTCTTGGGGCGCAGCAGAGGCGTTAGAGCCTCGAATAGACAAACACCAGCATCCGCCTACCGTGACTAAGATGAACTGGAAGTCCTTAGGAACCCGTTTTATTGTATTCTAGGACGATCTGTGTTAAAATACTCATGCTAGTTGTATAAGCAAAGAATAGGCAATTGGGGTGCTAATAACATGGTAATCTTTATGAAAATTTTGTTGATCATAGCTTCAGTCGGACTAATTGCAATCGTCCTTTTACAAAAAGGTAAGAGCGCAGGCTTGTCCGGTGCCATTTCCGGTGGTGCAGAACACTTATTTGGCAAGCAAAAAGCGCGCGGTTTGGAACTATTCTTGTCCCGTTTCACGATGGGGCTTGCTGCTGCATTTTTTATCCTTTCCATTGTCGTAGCATACGTAGTGAAGGCTTAACACACATAAAACGATAACAGCAGGGGAAATCTACTCCTGCTGTTTTTTCATTTTAAACGGGTCACTAGTAGGAGTTGTTTGTCATCGAGCGTAGAGTATACAAATCGACAGAGCCTTTTTATTGGACAGGCAGTGGGAACAAGCAAGAAATGGGTATATTAATGATACATGGCTTCACAGGTTCGCCCTCGGAATTCAGAAGAATTGGGTATGAGCTTCGTGAAGAAGGATATACCATCCAAGCTGTTAGACTGCCAGGCCATGGGACCTCACCCGAAGAGATGATGCGTACCGGATGGACGGATTGGTATGGGCATGTGCTGGAGAGTTATGATGAACTTGCCAAGAAATGCAAGAACATCGTTGTTATGGGGCATTCCATGGGTGGATTGCTGGCCTTGAAGCTAGCTGTGGAACGTCGTACCGCAGGTGTTGTTTCAATAGCGACGCCGATCTTTCTGGCTTCCAGGAAGACGGTGCTGGCCGTATTGCTGCAGTATTTTATCAAATACATAGCTAAAAAGCCCAAACGAGTCTCTACGTTATTAGATGAGTCATGTGCATATACCAAAACGCCGATTCGTTGTGTCGTCAGCTTGCGCAAGTTGTTAAAACAAGTAAGAAAATTGCTGCCCCAAGTGGAGGCCCCGTTATGGATAGGGCAGGGCAGTAAAGATGCCGTAGTTCGTGAAGAGAGCGCTGCATTCGTCTATGAACGTGTTCGCTCCAAAGTGAAGGAACTGAATTATTATCCGGAATCCTCGCATGGATTACTGCTGGATCAAGAGAGAGAGCGAGTCTACGCCGATATTGCCGAGTTTATCCTTTCGCTGGAAGTGGCATACTATGGAGTAAAGGAATCAGGAACGGCGCTGGAAGGCTAGCTCAACAACAACAAGAAGGTGAAGAGAGTATGACAACAGATAAACAAATCATCAGTTTAATGCAAGAAGAGGCTTATAAGCCTATGTCCTATAAAGAGCTCGAGAAGCATTTTGGTATTGAAAGTGCGAACGAGTTTAAGGATTTTATTAAATTATTAAACCAACTCGAAGAAAGCGGCCATATTGTGCGTGGCGGAAGTGACCGTTACGGCGTGCCGGAGCGGATGAATTTAGTCAGAGGCAAGCTGCAGGCGCATGCGAAGGGTTTTGCTTTCTTAATTCCAGATGATCGGGAGCACCCGGACGTCTATATCAATGCACATGATTTGAACACAGCCATGAACGGAGATATCGTGTTCGTGAAGGTAACCTCCAGAAGCCAAGGCGGAGGCCGCATGGAAGGCGAGGTTGTGCGCGTCATAACGCGTGCCAACACGCAGATCGTCGGTGTTTTCCAAAGTCAGGATACCTATGCGTTCGTGATTGCTGATGACAAAAGGGTATCGAGAGATATTTTCATCCCGCAGCATTCTTTTAATGGAGCGGTTACAGGGCAGAAGGTTGTAGTCAAGATCGTTAACTATCCGGAAGGTCGCTCTGCGGCTGAAGGGGAAGTTATTGAAATCCTGGGCCATAAGGACGATCCAGGTGTGGATATCCTTGCGATTGTGCGTAAATTCCAGCTCCCTGAAGCGTTTAACGAGGAAGTCCTGGCTGAAGCAGAAGCGGCACCGGATTCCATTACGGAGGAAGAGATCATTGGTCAAGGCCGTCGTGATCTTCGTTCCAAGCGGATTGTAACCATTGATGGAGAAGACGCCAAGGATTTGGATGACGCGGTAAATGTCGAGATTTTGGAAAATGGCCACTATAAATTAGGTGTGCACATTGCCGATGTGAGCTATTACGTGCGTGAAGGGTCTGCACTGGATATCGAGGCGTACAACCGAGGCTGTTCGGTGTATTTGACCGATCGGGTTATTCCGATGCTGCCGCACCGTTTGTCTAACGGGATCTGCTCCTTGAATCCTAAAGTAGATCGCCTAACGATGTCTTGCGAGATGGAATTCGATGAGAACTTAAAAGTCGTTAACCATGAGATTTTTACAAGTGTTATTAAAACTAGTGAGCGAATGACATATACAAATGTACGCAAGCTTTTGACTGGTGAAGCTGAGCCGGAGCTTGTGGAGCGTTATGCCTACCTGATGGAAGACTTCAAACGCATGGAAGAGCTGGCTGATCGTTTGCGTTCTAGACGGATGAAGCGCGGCGCGATTGATTTTGATTTTGAGGAGTCCAAAATTCTCGTCGATGCTGACGGCAAACCAACGGATATCGTGAAAAGAGAGCGTTCCGTCGCGGAAATGATGATCGAAGAATTCATGCTAGCGGCGAATGAAACCGTGGCTGAGCATTTCCAATGGATGAAAGTCCCGTTCCTCTATCGTGTTCATGAAGACCCGGATTCTGAGAAATTAATGAATTTCATGGAGTTTGTGACCAATTTCGGTTACACGATCAAAGGCAAGGGCAACGCCATTCATCCTCGTGCTTTGCAGACGTTGCTGGAAGAGATCAAAGGTACGCCGGAAGAAACAGTTCTTAGCAAAATCATGCTGCGCTCGATGAAGCAGGCGCGTTATGATGCGCAGAGCTTGGGGCATTTCGGCTTGGCTGCGGAATTCTATTCCCATTTCACATCCCCGATTCGGCGGTATCCGGATTTAATTATTCACCGTGTTATTCGAGAAGTACTGGAGAGCGGGAATTTATCGGATACTCGTCATGAATATCTGTCTTCCCGCATGAGCGATATTGCGCAGCAATCTTCCGAGCGTGAGCGCGTGGCTGTGGATGCTGAGCGTCAGACAGAAGCTTTGAAGAAAGCCCAGTATATGCTGGATAAAGTTGGCGAGGAATTTGAAGGCATCATCTCCAGTGTTACTGGTTTTGGGATGTTTGTCGAGCTGGATAACACCGTTGAAGGCTTGATACGTTTAAGTGATTTGACCGATGATTACTACAATTTCCATGAAAGACAGTTTGCTCTTGTTGGCGAGCGCACGTCGAAGATTTATCGGATCGGTGATGAAATTAAAATTCGTGTGGCTCGCGTGAATATGGAGGAGCATACGATTGATTTTGAATTGCTGGATATGAAGCCTCGCAAAGAGGGTGGGTTTAAGCGCGGCGGCGGTGGCAGCGGGAAACCGTTTAAGGGGGCTGCTGGTTTTAAGGGCTTCCGCGGTAAGCCGGGCGCTGCTGCGGGTCAGGGGAAATCGGGAAAACCGGGTAAAGATAAAGGCGGTTTTGCCGCTAAAGGCAAGGGCGGCTATGTCAACGCACAAGGGAAAAAGCGTGATAGCGCTGCGGTTGGCGGAGCCGTCGATGCGAACGCTGTGCAAGGCCGAAGAAAAAGAAAACGCGGTGACGCTGTTGATGGCTTAGCGGTGAATACGGGGCCGGCAGCAGAGGGTCAGGAACAAGGGCGTCGCAAAGGTGGAGCTGCTCGCAGGATTGAAGAGGCGGCTAAGGCTGGCGTTGATGGCGGAGCGGGCGCAAGAGCTGGTGGCGCAGAAGGCGCAGCGGGAGCTAAGGGCGCGGGTGTCGAGGGCGCGGCGGGAGCGAGAGCTAAGGGCGCGGGCGTCGAAGGCGCGGCGGGAGCGAGAGCTAAGGGCGCGGGCGTCGAAGGTGCGGCGGGAGCGAGAGCTAAGGGCGCAGGCGTCGAAGGCGCGGCGGGGCAAGGCAAACCGCGGCGCGCGAAGGCTGGCGGCACGCCGTGGAGCGACAGCCGCGGCAAAGGGCGCGGCGGCAAGGCGCGTGGCCCTAAGCTCAGCGAAGGCGGCAGCCTGAGCCAACGGCTTGAATCTGTCGGCGCAGGGCGGACAGAGAGCGGTGTGACCCGCGGCGAAAGCAAGCGCGGGCGCGGCGCGGTCTCGCTGGGTGGCGAAGCCCCAGCGGGCGGTAGTGATTGGGCGAGCGGCGTGAACGCGCTCGCCAAGGGCGGTCGTCGCCGGAGCGACGACGGGGACGGCAGCAAGAAGCGGCGGAGATAGTCGCCGCTTCTTGCTTTTCGATCGCGATCTTGCTACAATAGGATGCACATTGTAGCATTATTTACCTGCGTGATCAGTATGCGGGAGGAGGATCTCACGTGGCAACCAAAAAGGCCGATGGCAAATTGCTCGCCCAGAACAAAAAGGCATCACACGACTATTTTATTGAAGATACGTATGAATGCGGTCTTGTCCTGACCGGCACGGAGATCAAATCCTTGCGAGCAGGTAAGGCTAACATAGGCGACAGCTTTTCGACCATTCGAAATGGTGAAGCTTTTGTACACAACATGCATATCAGCCCTTTCGAGCAAGGCAACCGCAGTAATCCGGAAGATCCAACACGGACGCGGAAACTCCTTTTGAAAAAAGTGCAAATCGCCAAAATACTAGGCCAAGCGAAACAAGAAGGATATACCGTCGTTCCTTTGAAAGTGTATATTCGCAATGGTTACGCGAAGCTTCTGATTGGCATAGGTAAAGGTAAGAAACAGTATGACAAGCGGGAATCCGCAGCGAAAAAAGATGCACAGCGAGATATCCAGCGTGCGCTGCGTGAGAAACAAAAGATCGCTAAATAGCTGGGCTGAGTCCAGACTGGAAGCCAGCACCTCGACTTCCATGAACCTAGCCGTTCATTTTTCTTCAGCTTGTGGTATACTAATTTAGCAGCAAAGATTTAAATGTAACCTAGTTCCAACTTGCAGCGTCTTAACCTTCGCCGTCTATGACGGACATGAAGGCAATCCGGGGGTGTTCTTGGATTCGACGGGGATAGTTTGGGCTCGGGTTGCGGGTAGTGGGGCCGCGTCCACTATAAAACGCTAAAGCCTATTAAATGGCAAAACACAAAACAACTACGCTTTAGCAGCTTAATAACCTGTTAGCGTGCTCCTCCTCAGCATCGCCCATGTGACTGGGATAGGGGCTCAACTATAGTGGGATACGACGTTTGGTCTCCGCCTGGGGTCGGACGTAGGAAGACAATCAGGCTGACCCAACGCATAGCCGGTTACGGGGCGATGCTCGGGTGACATCAAAACTGTGACTACACCCGTAGATGCCTGTGTTGCGATATTTTCGGACAGGGGTTCGACTCCCCTCACCTCCATATGGTAAATCCACAAAAGAGCTCATCCATTTTCAATAATGGATGAGCTTTTTTGCGATTTTTAAAAATTCAATAAGAATATAGAACTTAAATAAAGGAAATTCATGGTTAAATATGGAATTATTAATTCATGGATTTAAAATTGGGGGTAATTAACTTGGATAGATTGATGCAGGATTTAGCCATACGTGGAGAAAATATACAAAGGATATATGATTATTTTGTTGGTGAGCGTTTTCTAGTTAATCGTAGATATCAACGAAAATTAGTTTGGAGTATTGAAGAAAAAAAGGCATTTATTGATTCTATAAGAAAAGGGTTTCCTATCCCATTAATATTGGTAGCTGAAATAAACTTTAATGACCAAAAGAACTTCGAAATTATTGATGGTATGCAGCGCTTAAATGCAATTATTTCATTCATCGAAGGTGAGTTCGATTTAGATGGGGAATACTTTGATCTTGAGACTATGGCAAAAACTAAGTTGTTATTGGATAGTGAGGAATTGATTCAAAAGAGTCCAAAGATGGACAGGAAAGTGTGTACACAAATAGCAGGTTATAATTTGCCTTTATCAATCTACTCATTTGAAGGACTTGATAAAATAGATGAAATTTTTCGTAGAATTAATTCTAACGGTAAACATTTGTCTAAACAAGAGCTAAGGCAAGCGGGTGCTACAGGCCATTTTGCGCAATTAGTTAGACAACTATCTAGTAAGGTCCGTGGTGATGTGTCCGCACACGATAGACTTCTTTTAAATGATATGAAAAATATTAGTATAACAAGCCGTGATTTACCTTATGGAATTAATGTGGATAATGTATTTTGGGTAGCTCAGGGTGTATTAACTCGTGAATATGTAAGAAATTCCCGTGATGAGGAAGTTGTAGCAGATATCCTTGCTTATATGGCGCTCAGTACGAAACCACCATCAAGCTCGGAAATTCTTGACGAATACTATGGACTTTCATTAATTGGAAATGAGTTGGATAATAGATTTCAGGAAATCGAATCGGCTGTTTTGAAAATTACCTCTGAAGTTCTGAGTCGTCAGTTTGTCCACGTTTATGATGAGCTTAAAAAGATACTAAACATTTCAGGTCAAACTTTTAATAGATTACTTTTCGATGATGCAGGTCCAAGGATACCGCGTTATTTTCAAATACTGTTCTTGGCATTATATGAACTCTTAATTATTGAGAATCTAAATGTTTCCAATTACAAGGGATTAATCAGTCTATTAAGTAATATGGGAAGTAGCAACATGAATCTTGGCGGCGGAGGCGGAAGATGGAGTGCTAGAGAACGTCAGAACAACATCGCTGCTGTAGCGGGAATAATAAAAACTGAATTTGTTAAAAGAGAAAGAAGAGACCCAGCTATAGATTCATGGATTACACAATTCGAAAATATTTTAACACAGTCTTATACAGAACAATCACTTTATGACTTTAAACAAGGGTTTCACAGGCTGGGTGACAATGGAGACTTTGATGATGCACTCTTTCAGAAAGTCATTAAGACCTTAACTGCAATGGCTAACGTAGGCCCAAATATTGTTGGCTACGTTATTATTGGAGTAGCGGATAATGATGTGGCAGCCAAACGGGTGGAAGCAACTTACGGAACAAGTTCAACCGTATTCAACAAATTTCATATTACAGGTATTCAGGGTGAGGCAGCAAAATATAAAAATGGTCTTGACAGTTATTTTCAGTTCATTATTCAAAAAATAGCTTCTATGCCGATCTCGGAAGCTGATAAAAATCAAATTTCAAGAAATATTAAACTCATTAATTATTACGATAAATCAATTTTGATATTCCAAATTGAAAGTAGAAATGAACCATCATTGTACGATGGTAAATATCACATTAGAAAGGGACCCAATAACGAACCTATACCTCCCGAGGAATATCCAAATTTGTTCAGAAGGTTTTTTGTTTAAGTTGACACTCTGATGATGGTTACGGGGGTTAAATAGGTGATGGAAACATTAATTATATTAGTTCTGCTGTTTGGAGGAAATTATGATAACGTTCGTAATGGTCAACCCTAAAAAGGATATAGATTTGAATTATGTTCCTAGTTTTCTTCAGACTATTAGTAACCAGGCAGCTATTATTAAGAATTGTACCATATTCGATGAATCAGAAAATGAATGGGAAGCAAAAATCGAAACTGGGAATTCCCATCTTTATTTTGGGAAGTTTGCATTATACACATACAACGGTACAAAGCAATTAAGTGTTATTTTACAGCCACAAAAAGATATGCACTTTGATGACCATCTCCATGATCTCAAAATCATATTGAAAGAAGTTTTGAAGAAAGATTGGGAACAAATACTATGGTTAACAGATGAACAATCATCAAGATTTGCTGAAGAACTATATGGGCGTATTTACAGAGTTGAAAATGAGCTTAGAAATTTTATTAATATGGTTATGGTAAAGAAATTAGGTGCATCTTGGTGGGATAAATATGTACCTGAAGAAGTTCGTAACAAACATAAAGCTCGTCAGGGGGCTTATAAGAGGCTGGCTGTTTCTTTCCAAAATGTAAATGATCATTTAATGGCAATTGATACGGATGACTTGCTGACTGTAATGACAAATGTACTTCATAAGTGGGAACCTTCTCATGATATTGAAATAGAGAAATTAATTGAGAAAGGAAGCCTGTCTCAAAGTGAGGTGATAAAATTAACAGAGAAATTAAAAGGTCAATTAAAAGTAGAAGTTAAAATATGGGAGACGCTCTTTAAACCATATTTAACAGATCTATTTTTACCAGAATGGGATAACTTCAGTAAAAATCGCAACCATATTGCTCATAATAAATTAATAGATAAAATTGCGAATGAAAAGATTTCTAAAAATATAGCTTCTGTTGGAGAGATGATTAATAAGGCTTCCGAGAAATTTAGTCAAACGGAAATTTCCGATGAAGGCCGTGAACAAATAGAAATACTAAGGGAAATAATAGAAGAGGATATGAAAAGCCGGACATTTGAGATGGCTGGTGTTGAGGTTAGAAATGAGAGGCAAATATTAAGTTTATTTGAAACTACTTTAGTGGAGTTTGTTTCGGACATTCAAGATCGGATATATTTCCGTCCTGCTCTTGATGTTGACTATAATACTAAGCCTAACTTGGAAGTGTCAGAAACAACTGAACTTCTAAATATCAGTAGTCGTATTGACAATAGTATTATTACATTAAAATCAGTCATAAGAGAACTTTCTGGTGATCCTGGGGAAACTAGTTCTTTGGAGTTGAAATTATTTCTTGATGAACAAGAGATCGCAGCTTGCGAAATTAGTAATTTTAATGGTAATGCAGAATGGGATTCAGATGAAGGATATTATCAGCAAACGGCTGTAGACAAATTTGATACTAGTGAACTCAAAGACTTTGCAGAAAAGATAATTGAAGCGGTTGATGATAATTATCAAGATTACTTGTCTGAGCTACAGGCTGAACAGTATTCATCTGTAAAGGATGGTGGTTTGGATCCCATTGCTGATTTTGATTGTGAAGAATGCGGGGAGAATTCCGTAAGCTTGGTTGATCATATTGGTGGTATTGGGAAATGTGTACTTTGTGGGCATCAACATGATTTAAAGTTTTGTGCTCGTTGTGAAGAAGTTTACAATTTAAATATAAGTGGTTCTAATGGTTTCTGCGATGGATGTAAGGCTTATTTCGATTCCCAATAAGAATTACTAGGCGACCTCCCCAAACATCCTCAACATCACGCGGCGGAGAATTGTGGATTTACCCATCCATGGCTCACCTCCATACAGCAAACCCACAACCTTGAGGTTGTGGGTTTTTGCCGTGCATTCCTAAGTATCCAAGTGAATCAATTATAATAGTATTATTTTTCCAATAAAGTATGGACTTTAAGTATTGTTTGCATTACTATAAGTAATACAAAAGTCGGTGGTGGAGGTTGAAAAAATAAGATGATTATTTCATTGCAATTAGATAGTGAAACGCCACTATTTGAACAGCTTCGCAATCAGATTGTCATCGGAATTGCGACTGGTGAATTAGCAGAACAGGAGAAGTTGCCCTCAGTTCGCCAGTTAGCTGAAGATTTGGGGATCAATACGATGACGGTCAACAAAACGTATGCACTATTAAAACAACAAGGGTACATTGTGATTGATCGGCGACATGGAGCTAAGGTAAGCCCTACAGCACATGAAAGTCCTAATCATTCCGCAGAATTAGAGGAGCAGCTTCAATTAATTATTGCACAAGCGACCATTCGCGGGATGGATCAATCACGCTTTCAAACGCTATGCTCACAGATTTTTTCGAGGATGACGTATCAGCACTAATAAATCTCATAGAAATGAGGGATTCCTATCATAACTGCGATTTTATTAGGTTCGGCGATCATCTGTTATATCGCGTTATTTGCCACCTATAAACCACAAGCTAAACATAACAATGGCATGCTGTTTGCTGTTACCTTACCTGATCATGTCATCGATAATAAGAATATTCGGGACATTCAAGAGCGATTTAAAAAGGATTTTACAAAGCTCAGCCTATGGATGACTGGATTTCTCTCTCCTTTTTTCATACTCCACTTGTGGACGGCATATCAAGTTGTTTATTTTTTAGTATGGCTCTGCATTTTTGTTATCATCATGGTGGTCCCGTTTCGTCGAGCAAATCGTGATACATTGGCTTTAAAGTTGGATAATGACTGGTTTGTCGGTACGAAGCACGTTATCCAGAGCGATCTTCGTGTTGCTTATTTAAAAAACCAACGATCAGCACCTTTGTGGCTGTTCAGTATCCCTTTTGCGATGGCGATTGGTTTGATGTTATGGGGGGCACGCGAAGAAATTCAACTACTGGGTATTAGCTCTGGTGGTTTCGTGCTTACTTGTATTTTTTTGCTCATCTCACTTCAAATGCGTAGAGGTAAGGCTAAAGTTTACAGCACAAATAGTGAGGTGAATGTAAGCTTAAATCAAGCAAACCGCAGAGCTGTATCTTACTTATGGATCAATATGGCGATTATTGAGAATATTCACTATCTATTGATCTGCTTACTCCTTGTTAATGAAGGAGTAAGTATGACCGGTGTGTGGGTTGCAATTACCATACTGTTTACTGGATTTCCGATTTGGATGGTATTGCATGTATATCGTAAAATCAATGCCTTAGAGAAAGAAATATTAGCACAGGACGGTAAGACAATCTACACGGATGATGATGAATACTGGGCAAATGGATTTACCTATCATAACCCTCTAGATCGAAGTGTTTTAGTCCCAAAACGAGTTGGAATAGGTTTAACAGTAAATACGGGCACCTTGACTGGGAAAATAATTATTGGGGGCATCGTAGGTTTAACTGCAGCAGTTATAGCAGGTACATCTTTCCTGCTGATTCGATCAGAGCTGACATCGCCAACTCTAACAATCACACCGGAGCACAAAATCGAGATTGATTACCCTATGTATTCCTTCGATTTTAATGTGACTGAAATTAAACAACTGAAGCTTGTTGAGCAAGTGCCTACGGGGACAAGGTCAAATGGCGAAGCTACAGAAAAAAATTTACGAGGAAATTTTCACTTAAAGGATTTAGGCAACTCAAAGCTATATATTGTCAAAAATAACCCACCCTATATCCAAATTAAACTGGAGGACGTATATATTTACTATAATGAGAAGGATCCACTTCAAACCAAACAGTTATATGAGCAATTACAAATGCAGGTGGAAAATAGATGAGATAGTTTCGCCAAAACTACCGGATGGGATTAGTCCAAGCCGAGAATTTCCTTGAGTGAGACCTATCTTGAAATCATTAGAATCAGATATAATGATGAAAAGATGTTCACAGCTAGATTCGAGGTGCCGAACTATGATTTTGAATACCAAGCTCCATATCCCGCAACCGCGGCGTGATGACCTCATTGAGCGAAAGGCGATTACCGAGCTATTAAATGAAGGATTGAAGTGCAAACTAACAACTGTAACGGCCCCTGGCGGGTATGGTAAAACAACAGCCTTGAGTCAGTGGCTTCAGCAGATCGCCATACCTGCCGCGTGGATTTCCTGGGGCCTGGAAGATAACGATCTGATTGAATTTTGGAGCTATATAATTGCTGCAGTCAATAGTAAGAACCCCAATTTTGCAGAAGTTGTCACACCGTATCTACCATCCCTAAAGTCGGGAGCTTTTGAGTCTTTCATTACAGCCTTGATTCAGGAGCTTGATCATTTTTCGGATGAATTGGTCATTGTATTCGATGATTATCACGTAATTGATCTTGCTCCCATTCACGCATCGGTGGCTTATTTTCTTGCGTATTTGCCCGCTCATATCCACCTCTATGTAACAAGTCGCTCCGAAATGCCCTTTCCTTCAGCCAGGCTGCAGGCTACCGGCCAGATGGTGAAAATAACGATTCAGGAGTTGCGCTTTCAACTTGACGAGGGAATTCGTTACTATCAGGGATGCTTGGGATTGCCATTGTCGGGAGATGAGATAGCGAATCTTGTTAGCCGCACGGAGGGGTGGATAAGCGGATTGCACCTTGCGGCAATTTCGCTGAATAAAAGCAGCAATTATCAGGATTTTATCCACACTTTTAGCGGTGAACATCGCAGCATTTCCGATTATTTGTTTCAGGAGGCCTTTAGTCTCCAGTCCAAGGAGATTCAGTCTTTTTTATTGGAAACTTCCCTATTAAACAGGATGAATGCCCCTTTGTGCGAGACGGTTACCGGACAAGCCAATTGTCAGGAGCTGCTGGAAATACTGGAGCAACAAAACTTGTTCATCATTCCTCTGGATGGTCAGCGCGAGTGGTATCGCTATCATCATTTGTTTTCCGAGTTTTTACGGAGGCTTTTCCGGCAGAGGTATGCGGGACAATCGAAGGAGTTGCATGTCAAGGCAGCCCATTGGTTGGAGGAGCACGGATTTTTGGAGGAAGCGGTAGAGCAACTGTTTGTGGACGGGCATCATCTCGAAGCAAGCGATCTGATCGAAAAGCATCTGCAAAACCTTCATGCGAAGAGGGGCGTGCTTCACCGATGGCTGCGCGATCTACCGGAGTCCTGCTTTACTGGAAAGCTGAGAATTCAGTTTCTATATGTCAAAGTGATGGTGGAAACGAATGAAATGGAGTTGGCACAAGCCAGACTTCGCCTCATGGAGGATAAGCTATCAGATCCGGAATGGAAGCCTTACGCAGAAAACGTCCATTTCTTGTCCGCGGCTGTTTCTTTTTACCGAAGAGATTTTCGACGGGCTAATGAGTATTTTGAGGTTTTTGATCGGCATACGCCGGAGGGCAGCTATGTCCAGATGATCGAAGCAAACTCGTATTCGATGTATTTCGACACATTATTGAGCTTTTTCAATGATTTGCATGATGCGGAGAGATTCTTCTATAAATGGATCAAAGTATGGGAAGATAGAGACAATTATCCCTACGTCGGTTTTTTCTACAATACGTACAGTTTGTTGTTATATGAATGGAACCGCTTGGAAGAGGCCGAAGTTTATGCGGAGAGGGTATTGAGGTCAACGTGTATGCAGCCTTATGCTCTTATCCTGTTAAGCGCTACTGTCAATGCTGCGCGGATCTATCAGGCCAAGGGAGATTCGGTTAAAGCGTTTGATTTGCTTGAGGGGCTTAAAACTAAGATCCATTCCGTGGACAAGAGTATGTTTATGCGGAGGATAGAGGCGGAGAAGGCCTATTTGTCGCTTGCGAACGGTTCTTTCGATAAGCGGTGGCTGCAAACGTGCGGCATCAAGCATACCGATACGATCCCGCTCGGTCCGATCAAAGAATATCTTATTTTGGCAAGTGTGCTTATGGAACGTCGGGAAGTTGATGAAGCTTTGCAATTGCTAGAACAATTGTACCGGCTTGTCGATGATGCGGATCGGACTTGGGATAAGGTGAAGGTGGCCGCCCTGCAAAGCATAGCGTTTTATCAAAAAGGAGATATGACGAACGCTGTAATGAAGCTGGAGGCGGCACTCCAATTGGCGGAACCGGGGAAATACATCCGCAGTTTCGTGGATGAAGGGGCCAAGATGGCTGAGCTGTTACGTGAATATATCCGGCAAAGGCAGATCAACGCTAACCGCAAGTCTGCGAGCGTGCTCTACGCCAGGGAATTGCTCCTGCTAATGTCGGATCATAGGGATGAGACTGCAAGCTCGGGAGCCCTTATCACCAAACAGGAGTTAAAAATATTACGGATGATTGACCTGGGGCTGTCGAATAAACAGATCGCCGAACAACTCCAAATCACAGCCGAAACGGTCAAAAGCCATCTGAAAAGTATATACAGAAAGCTTGATGTGAACAGCAGAGAACAGGCGCTGAGGCAAGGAAAAGAATTGAAATTGCTGTAAAGCTAGTTATCGTAACGAAGAAAAACATGATTATACAATACAGATTGGCATCATGTATATCCCCCATTATTTTAACTTTTCTCCCCCATCTATGGGGGATTTTTTTATTGGGATGAAAGTCATAAAATTAGGACTAAAGTGGCAATATTCGACAAGAATGGCGAGGGAAGTATCGTTGTTTGTCGGTGTATTCTTGCATCGCTACGTCGTCGCTTGCAATCATAATGACAAATGAAGAGGTGTGTATGAACTTATGAAGCTATCTACATCAGGACTCAAGATTTGGTTTTCCCGGTCTGGTAGGATCGTTCTGGCATGTCTACTCGCCTTAATGCTCATCCCATTCATGGGGGCAGGCAAGGCAGCCCATGCGACTTCGCCAACTTGGACAGCGGCGGGACAAAGTGTGCAACCGTCCAACGTGCAAACCTTCCTCAAAGTGGGCGGGACGCTGTATGCAGGGACGGGGAACTTCAACAATGACGTATGGCGGAACACGAATGGCATTTGGACGCAGATGGAAGGCTCACCGGCAGGTGTGCGAACCTTTCTTGTTGATGCGGAGGGCACGTTGTATGCGGGTTCTTGGGGTGACGGCGTGTCGACGTACACGGCCAGTGACGGTTGGAAACAGATGAGCGGCTCGCCGGGCAATGTGTATTCCTTAATCGATGTCAACGGCACGCTATATGCGGGGGCTTCTAGTGGCATTAACAACAGTAAAGATGTATGGACTTACGACACTACTGCGACTACGCCTGCATGGACACAGATGACGACCAGCAATACGCCGACTGACGTGCAAGCCTTAATTCATGTAAATGGCAAACTATATGCAGGGACGTTTAGCAATGGCATTTGGGCCTACAGTAATGGGGCTTGGACGCCGATGAGCAGCACGCCAAGTGGGTCTAACACGTTAACAAATGTAGTTTCTTTAGTTGATGTCAACGGCACGCTGTACGCGGCGACTTTCGGCGGAACCCACAATGTCTGGACGTACAGTGGCGGTACATGGACGCCTATTTCCAATTCGCCGCGTTATGCGCGAACCTTGTTCAATATGGGCGGCACGTTGTATGTAGGGACTGCTTCCACCTCCGATGATATGTGGACATGTACGAGCACTTCATGTACGCATATGTTCGGATCTCCGGGCAACATATATGCTATGCTTGATGACAACGGGACGTTGTATGCAGGGACGAAAAACGGAGACAAAGACGTGTGGACGTACAGGAATGGCGCATGGTCACAAATGGGCGTTGTGCCAGGCGATACTAACACTTTGCTGAGTGTCAATGGTACGCTGTATGCCGGGACAAATAACGACACGAATTCCGTGTGGGCGTACACGGACAGTAGCGGATGGACACGGATGAGCGGCTCGCCGGGCTATGTGTATGCCTTGATTGATGTGGGCGGTACGCTATATGCGGGGACTTCAAATGACGACAATGACAATGACGTATGGACTTATGACACAACCGCGCCTACGCCCGCATGGACGCAGATGACGAGCAGCCATGCGCCGAGTAATGTGTATGTCTTGCTCAATGTAGGCGGTACGCTATATGCAGGGACGAATAACGGTGACCATGACATATGGACCTATGATACTGCCGCGACTACGCCCGAATGGACGCAGATGACGGCAAGCAATATGCCCAGTAATGTAAATGCCTTGCTCAATGTGAATGGTACGTTGTATGCGGGAACAGGAATAAACGACGTATGGACGTATGACATGAGCGCGACTACGCCCGAATGGACGCAGATGACGATGAGCAATGTGCCGATTAGTGTGCATGCCTTGCTCAATGTCGATGCAACGCTGTATGCGGGGACTTTTAATGGTGGCAATGATGTATGGACTTACGATACTAACGCAACTGCACCCGAATGGACGCAGATGACGACCAGCCATGCACCGAGTGATGTGAATACCTTGATCAATGTGAATGGTACGCTGTATGCAGGGACTGATAACGGTAATAACGACGTATGGTCGTATAGCAACGGCACATGGGAACAGGTAAGTGGCTCGCCGAGTCAACTGCATTCCCTCCTAGAGGCAAATGGTAAGCTATATGCAGCGGGACTGCACGGTGTACATCAAATGACCTCTCCCGGAGCACCTGTGAATCTGCAGGCCAGCAGCACAACGACTACATCGACTACGCTATCATGGGATGCCGTAGCAGGAGCGAAAGGCTATTACCTCTACAAGGATGGAGGCAATACGGCGATTGCCACTGTGACCAGCGCTACCTACATGGTGAGCGGGCTGGCACCGAACAGCTCTTATACGTTTGCGGTGAGCGCATACAATGCGGCCGGTGAATCGGCGAAGAGCGGGGCGATCCCGGTTCAGACACTGAGCACAGCAGCAACTTTGACTTCGACGATAGGAACGGTAAGCAGTGGCAGTACCGCGAATGAAAGCATCACGAACATTCCATACGGCACAACGTTAGCTGACCTCAAGGCAGCGATCACGCCAGCAGCGAATGCAACGTTTGAAGTCTACGATGCAGATGGAACAACGGAAGCAGAGGTTCTGGCAACAGGCAAGAAGGTGATTGTTACCGCGCAGGATGGAGCTACGAAGGTAACGTATACGGTAACAGTGATCGTAAGCACAGCCGCAACGTTGACCTCGACCATAGGAACGGTAAGCACAGGCGGAACCACGAATGAAAGCATCACGAACATTCCTTACGGAACTACCTTAACGGCATTCAAGGCAGCGATCACGCCAGCAGCGAATGCAACGTTTGAGGTGTACGATGCAGACGGAACAACCGTAGCTACAGCTTTGGCAACCGGCGAGAAGGTAATTGTTACCGCGCAGGATGGGACCACGAAGGTCACGTATACGGTAGCGGTTATCCCGGCGTATACGGTGATGTATAACGGCAACGGCGCTACATCTGGCAACGCGCCGACCGATAGTGGCTCGTATGCGCAGGGCGCCACAGTTTCGGTGTATAGCAACACGGGAAATCTGGTGAAGAACGGCTACGCGTTCGCGGGTTGGAACACGCAAGCGGATGGCAACGGAACGACTTATGCCGCTGGAGCTACGTTCAGCATGGGAACGACGAACGTGACGCTGTACGCGAAGTGGACGGCGAATCCTACGGCGAATCCTACCTACACCGTAACCTATAACGGTAATGGCAACTCCGGAGGCAGCGCACCGACCGATAGCGGCTCGTATGCGCAGGGCGTCACAGTTTCGGTGTATGGCAACACGGGAAATCTGGTGAAGACCGGCTACACGTTCGTGGGTTGGAACACGCAAGCGGATGGCAACGGAACGACTTATGCCGCTGGAGCTACGTTCAGCATGGGAACGACGAACGTGATGCTGTACGCAAAGTGGACAGCGAATCCTACCTACACCGTAACCTATAACGGTAATGGCAACTCCGGAGGCAGCGCACCGACCGACAGCAGCTCGTATGAGCAGAGCGTCACGGTGTCGGTGTACGGTAACACGGGAAATCTGGTAAAGACAGGCTATACGTTCTCGGGTTGGAACACAGCTGCGGACGGAAGCGGAACGAATTATAACGCAGGCACTACGTTCAGCATGGGAACGACGAATGTGACACTGTACGCGAAGTGGACGGCCAACAACACGGGCAGCTCTTCAAGCGGCGGCGGTGGAAGTTCAGCATCAACGTCCACAAGCGATATAGTTACCTCGACCAACGGTACACTGACGCTCCCCGTCGGCAAAATGGGTGAGGTTAGCTTGGGTGATGCGGTCAGCATCTCGATTCCTGCCGATGCTTCCGGCAAAGAGCTGAAATTAACGATTGAAAAAGTGGCGGACACTCAAAAGTTGCTCACGAAAAACGATGTACTGGCCAGCCCGGTATTCGAAATTCTGAAGAATTTCCCGGAGAACTTCGGCAAGGAGATCACGCTGACCTTCACCTTCGATCCGAAAAGCATGAAGAAAGGTCAACAGCCTTCCGTATTCTACTATGACGAAGCGAAGAAGGTATGGGTGAAAGTCGGTGGCACGGTAAACGGCAATACCATCACCGTAAAAGTTAATCACTTCACGAAGTATGCGGTATTCGGCGAAGGGCAAGATTCAGATTCGACGGCAGACACGAAGCAGGTAGTCAACTTCAGCGATATCTCTGGACACTGGGCGGGAGCTACCATCAAGCAAGCGGTAAGCGCCGGAATCGTCAGCGGCTATCCGGACGGCACGTTCAAGCCGGATCATACCGTAACGCGCGCGGAATTTGCGGTCATGCTAATGAACGTGCTCAAACCGCAAGGAGACGGCTCGGCACTATCGTTCACCGATAAGGCGAAGATCGGCGCTTGGGCGCAGAAGTCGGTCGCACAAGCTGTGTATGCAGGTATCATTACAGGCTACGAGGACAGCACTTTCCGCCCGGATGCCGAAATCACTCGCCCGGAGATGGCAGTGATGATCGCCAAGGCGCTGGGACAGTCAGTTGAAGCTACAATGGCAACAGGCTTCGCGGATGACAAGGACATTCCGGGCTGGGCGAAAGGCGCAGTGGCGACCATGAAGAAGCTTGGTATTATCGAGGGCAAAGGTGCGGACGAATTTGCTCCTGTGAATAAGACTACGAGAGCAGAGGCAGTAACGGTGTTATTGAAGATGCTGGCGCAAAAGAGCAAGTAAATGAACCTCTTGCAAGACTGCTTTGAAGTCAAATTCAAAGCAGCCTTGTTTGTGAATAAAAGGTTCAAACGGTTTGGACAATATGCATATCAACATCGAAAAGGTGCGTTTCGGCACCGGATTAGTAAGAGTGGGATGCGGCTGAGCGGCGACGAATTGTGGATTTACCCATCAACGGCTCACCTCCATTAAAGTACGGAAAAGACACCTTTCGAGGTGTCTTTTCCGTACTTTAATGGTGGTGATAGTAGGAGCTGACCCCCTACAGGGTTCGCCCGCGCGGACCGGAGCGTAAGCGGAGGGAGCACGGCATTGAAATGGACCGCTAGGGTAGTCATCGCGACCGAGCTGGTCGAGCCCAGGGATTCGGTTATGTTTTAAAGGAATCAGGCTGATGAAAGTTATGGATCTGCGGCCGCGATTGGCCGAAACCGGGAAGGATGCTAGGAGTCTGCTGGGAACCTGCTCTTTGTTTTTACTTCATAACTCAATGGGAAAATACCGATTTCAAGAAAGTTCAGGCTGAGATTCGGAAGGTAATCGAGGTGTTGAAGCAGCTGGATGAATTGGAAAATCCGGAATGGGAGCGGTTAAAACGGGAGCGGGCTACATCATTGCTTATCCGCACGAGCGATCCGATTATCATGGCATGTCGGCAATGTGGCACTCCTTTCATATTCGATGAAACGAACCCTGATTATTACATGAGTGAAGGTTTACGGTTTCCAGAAAGCTGTTTGAACTGCTTGGATAAAGTCTAACTGCATCAATAGCAGCTCGCGGCGCCGAATTATGGACTTGCCAAGCCACGGCTCACCTGATGGTAAATCCACAACTATCCGGTTGTGGATTTTGCTCTTTTAGGCGAAATGTGGAAAACAAAATAAAAATGAGCCAAGCCATTTTTGTAGCGATGGTTTAGGCTCATTTTTATTTATATTAACTTAGAGAGTAGGGAGAATGGCAACTAACGGAGCGACATCCGTTAACCTTGGATAGCACAAAATAAATTTCCTCACAGTTCTCCACGTTCATCCAAGCATTTCTTTTCAGGCTAACATCCTATGTATACGAGAATATGGTCTACAGCAGCTGTTTTGCTTCGGTAAAAGCAAAAAATGTGGATAGGGATGTGGAAGGAATGAACATAAAAAAGCCAATGCGTAAATTGAAAGTCAACATTAATGTGCTGCGAAGCCTGAAGAAGAATAAGAAGGAAAGCAAAGTTCTAGGATTACTAATCGATAAACGATACGCTCCTCGAATAATGAGACGTGGGACGGAACCGGAACTAACGGGACGTATTGTTGTGCCAGGGAATTCCCAATACAACTCGGCTCGTCGGGAGTTCAACACTTACTTTAACAAATTTCCGCGAGTGATCGTATTTGCTCAGAAGACGCAAGATGTAATCAACGCCCTTCGTTGGGCCCGCTATAATAACGTACCGATCCGTATGCGCTCTGGCCGTCACAGTTACGAGGGCTTATCTGTCGTTGACGGAGGAATCGTAATTGACGTGAGCGACATGCGCGAGGTGGATGTGAACCGCAAGCGTGGCATTGCTACGGTGCAGGCGGGCATTAGGGGTGGTGCCTTGAACTCAGCACTTTGGAACGAAAGGTTAGTAGTGCCCGTAGGACTTTGTCCAACGACAGGTATCGCTGGAGTTACTCTTGGAGGCGGTCACAGTATTCTGTCTCGTCCCTATGGTCTCACACTCGACCATTTGGTCGATATCGAAATGGTTAACGCTGAAGGACGTTTGATTCACGCCAGTGCCAACAAGAACCCTGACCTCTTCTGGGCATTACGTGGTGGCGGTGGTGGAAACTTCGGAATCTGCACAAACTTCCGCTTCCGTACTCACCCCATTGAAACAGTTGGTTTTGCCGAAATCGGGTGGGACCTTCGTGATTTGGAAGCAGTCCTTCGGACTTGGCAGGGCTATACGGTTCCAGGAGCTAACGAGCGGCTCACCGTTACCCTTGGGATTGCCAATGGACGACAATCCTCACAACCAAGATCTTCAAACAAGCAGTCTTCAGATTCTCAAATATTAATGCAGGGCGTCTTCCTCGGATCTGCTAAAGAGCTGCGACAATTACTCCAGCCATTACTTCGGTCCGGGTCGCCACGGAAGGTAGTTATTGAGGAGATACCTTGGATTGAGTCCGTTGGACGAGTAGCGAAGACTACGCCAACAACTCCTTTTCCTTTTAAAAGTGTTGGACCCTACGTCTATCACCGGCTGCCCGAGGCTGCCATTGCGACAATACGACGTTACATTGAATCACCGCCTACTTCTGGGGTCTCCATTTTATTTCACGGCT
This sequence comes from Paenibacillus sp. HWE-109, assembly GCF_022163125.1. Lineage (NCBI taxonomy): Bacteria > Bacillati > Bacillota > Bacilli > Caryophanales > Paenibacillaceae > Paenibacillus > Paenibacillus sp. HWE-109. The sequence continues at coordinate 7,693,320 of NZ_CP091881.1, forward strand.
TAGGCGGTGCGGTAGCTAAGGTGCCGAATCGCGCTACAGCTTACAACTATCGCCGGGCTTTGTATAATATGACTCCGACTGCAACCTGGAACACACAAGCGGAGTCGAGACGGGGAATCGGTTGGGTAGAGAACTTCCGTATGGCGATGCTTCCTTATACCCACGGTGTCTACGTCAATACACCAGATCTCCAAATTAAAAACTGGCAGCAGGCTTACTACGGTAGTAATTTCACCAGACTGACACGAGTAAAGGCGCAGTACGACCCTAAGAACATCTTCCATTTTCCACAGAGCATCCCACCGGCACGCAGGTAATAGTCATCGGTGAATTAGCTACGTCAGCAGGTTAAATGAGACATTTCAGCAGTTGTCGCAGAGATTCCTCTGTGATGGCTGCTTTTTCTGTTATTGCTGGAGACCACCAACGTAATCGATACCTATGTATATCGCGCTCTTATGAATAGGGGGGACATCGGGATGTCGTCTACGGCAGATAGACGAGATTACAAAAAAAGTTGACATCGATAATGATATTCATTATCATTTATAATTGATTAGAAGATACTGGTATTTTGCTTTCTTGAATGTTCGCCGAGCAGTTTCACATTGTTTACGGGAAGAAGGGGAGCGTAGTTCGGCTAAAGGGAAGGATATAAGGGTCGGATAACTGTCATTATCGTAGTCATTACATCATTTATAAGGAGAATGTATTTCATGAGACAGAGATTAAAGCCTTTAGTTGTATTACTTGCCGTGCTGCTACTTATAGCAGGCTGCGGAGCCAAATCGGTAACGAATAGTGGCGCATCTCCATCGGCTAGCCCCGAAGCCGCAAGTGCTAATGCTGAGCGGGTCATCAAACATGTGAGGGGCGAGGCCAAAATTAAGGGAACACCAAAGCGCATTGTCGTCCTCGAATGGAAGTATGTGGAGGAACTGCTCACACTCGGCATTCAGCCGGTCGGCGTTGCAGATATTGCTGGTTACAAGAAGTGGATCAGCGCGAAGCCGGAGCTTGCTGCGAATGTTCAAGATGTAGGAACCCGTCAGGAGCCGAGTCTGGAGGTAATTACCTCGCTTAAGCCGGATCTGATTATTGCCGCTGGGAATCGCGTCAAAAATAACTATGAGCAGCTTAGCGCCATTGCACCAACACTTGTGTTTGACCAGTATTTAGAGGATACCTCTAAAAATCAATACGCAGAGATGGAATCCCACTACAAGGTTATCGCGGACATTGTCGGCAAAAAAACCGAGGCAGATGTTGTGTTGGCCGACTTGAACAAGTCGTATGAAGCTGCGAAGACGAAGCTTCAAGCGGCAGGCAAAGCGGGAACCGACTATGTGCTGGCGTCGGCTTCCTCGAACCAAAACGCGGTTTCGTTACGTCTGTTTCTGGATAACTCGGCGGCAATCGAAGTGCTCAACCGGATTGGGTTGAAAAACGCCTATAAATCTCAAAAATATGAAACAAACGGCTACTCGACAGCTTCGGTAGAGTCGCTTCTACCTGTTCAGCAAGCCAACCTCCTCTACGTTGTTCAACCAGATGACGACGTATTTGCGAAACAATTGAAGGATAATGATGTGTGGAAAAGTCTTGCGTTCGTGAAAGAAAGCCGGCTGTATCCGCTTGGTGGCGATATGTGGCTGTACGGCGGTCCGGGTTCCTTGAAGTTGCTTGTGGAAAAAACGGTTGAGCAGTTGACGAAAAAGTGATGACGCAGCCGATCGAAATTGCAACAAAATCAAGGGCGAGATCCACGTGGAAGAAGATTGCGGTATTCGGGGGGGGCTTAGTAAGTCTCACCCTTCTTTTTTTTATAAGTCTTACGCAAGGGGAGGCCGATATAACCTTTCAGGACGTGATCGGATCGCTTCTGGCTGCGGGGGATCAGCAGTCACAGCATGTTGTACTTGGCATGCGGCTGTCTCGAGCGACGATGGGTGTATTGGCGGGAGCCGCTTTAGCCGTTGCAGGAGTGCTTCTCCAGACGGTAACTAAAAATCCATTAGCCTCCGCTGGGACATTCGGCATCAATGCCGGCGCTTATTTTGTGATTGTTGCTGCTACTGTTTTTGTCCCATCCCTGGTTCTTTCCGTCCCGCTTCTGCTGGCGCTGATTGGTGGTCTTGGTGGCGCGATGATCGCTTATTTCCTGGCAGGAGGAAGAAAAGGCACGCCCGTTCGATTGGCGCTGGCAGGCATGATTGTGACAATGGCGCTGGCTTCATTCACGAGCGCTCTCCAGCTGTTATTCGAGAATGAAACCAACGGGCTCTTTATGTGGGGCTCCGGTTCGCTTGTCCAGAACGATTGGAAGGGCGTGCAGTTCTCATGGCCTTGGATTGCATTAGCATTGATGGTTCTAATGTTTTTCGTACGGACGCTGGATCTGCTTGAACTTGACGAGGAAACAGCGCGATCCTTGGGGCAAAAGGTCGGTGTTGTGAGGCTGTCTGCGCTGATTATTGCGATATTATTAGCCTCTGTCGCCGTAAGTGTAGTAGGACCAATAGGCTTTGTAGGCTTGATTGCTCCACATCTCGTTCGGCTGATCGGATACCGTAGACATCTGGTGCTTATCCCCGCAGCGGCTCTTTGGGGGGCTTCGGTTGTGGTTGGAGCCGATGCAGTCGCTAAGTTGGTTCGCAGCACGATTGGGGAGCTTCCTGTCGGTACGGTTACGGCTGTGCTTGGAGCGCCGTGGCTTATCTGGCTTGCCGTCCGAAGCACGCGATCCCCAAAGTCGGGGGAAACAGGCTCCTCGATGAGCGTTGGAACGGCTCGTTTCAGATGGCATTATCCGGTCCTGATCGCAGGGGCGTTCGTGCTTCTAATTGCCTTGTTAGTGTTCGGCTTGACTCAAGGCAGCTTAAAAGTGCCTGTCGGTGAAGTGATCAAGGTATTGACCGGTACAGGACTAGATATGTATCAGAATATCATTCTTAAGCTTCGGCTCCCTCGCATGCTCGTCGCAGTGTTGGCTGGTGCGGGACTTGCTATTTCAGGCGTCCTGCTTCAAGGGGCCGTCCGTAATCCGCTTGCCGATCCTTCTGTTATCGGCGTAACTTCAGGCGCAGGTGTTGGTGCGTTGCTGCTGATTGTTGTATGGCCTGGTGCGGCTGGTTTCCTGCTTCCTGTTTTTGCATTAGCAGGGGCTGCGCTTGCTGCTGCTGCCGTTTATACGCTTTCCTGGCGTAAAGGGTTGCATCCGACCGTGGTTACTCTAGTCGGTATCGCGATTACTGCGATGGGGTCGGCCATCATTCATTTTCTTGTTATTAAGTCCCAGATGCATGCTGCTTCTGCTCTTGCTTGGCTTGCAGGAAGCACATATGGTCGCGGTTGGGGTGAATTCCTATGGATGAGTGCCGGTTTAATCGTGCTTGGCCCTTATGCGTGGTATTTAGGTCGTCGCATTGACCTTTTGTCGTTTAGTGATAATACCTCTTTGGGATTAGGCTTGCGCTTAAGACAAACCCGGCTTATCGCAGCTATGGCCGGGGTTGGGCTAGCGGCGCTGGCTGTAACTACTGTCGGCACTGTCGGGTTTATTGGTTTGTTAGCTCCGCATGCGGCCCGTACGATGGTTGGTCAGAATCATAAACGGTTGGTCGTACTGGCAGCGATGTTGGGGGCCATCCTAATGATAGCCGCAGATGTGGTCGGCAGGGTCATCATTGCCCCGAAAGAGATTCCTGCCGGCTTGGTCGTAGCGGTAATCGGTACGCCATATCTGCTTTGGCTTATGGCACGAAGCGCCAAAGCGAAGTCTTATTGATAAATAATGAACCGCAACTATAACAGTACATGACCTTGAGATGAGTAAAGTGATTTCAAGGCGGCGAGTTGTGGTTTTGTCGAGCCGCGGTTCACCTCCATATGGCAAATTCACAAAAGAGTCATTCATTTTTAAAAATGGATGAGCTCTTTTGTAATTTTTTTTTAAATTAGGCTCAATCTTAAAATCAGTGTTTGTATATTTAACATGTTGAGGAAATGAATTACACGTTTCATACGTTGACGATTCCTGGGATATTAAAAGCTTAAAACTACGAGACAGGTTCATGTTCCTACTGCATCTGCTTTTGGAAGCATTGTCGTACAAGCTCGAGGTTCGAGATCAGTATTGCTAGAGACAGGGCGGCTTTGGCAGCGAATTCACTTGTGGGCAACAAAACATGCTCTAGCTGTACAGCTCTTGAATCAAATGAATGAACGGCAGTCGCCTTCACCAAAACCATGAAAAGCCCGACCGGGGAGGTCGGGCTTTTGCTATTTCCAGAAATCATGAACTTGGCAAAAAAGATCAAAACGACTGCGGTCCAGTATGGTAATTTATTAATAAGGAGGGTGGTTGTAATGGCGGACGATACGATGCACAGAAAATCGGTAAATAATTCTCTAGTGTATATAGAGAAACATCTTACACAAACAATTCGACCCGACGATCTTGCACGGGAAGGCAGGTTCTCCAAGCGACATTTCTTACGCATCTTTACCTCTATCATCGGAACGACAGCCGCTAATTATATTCGGGACCGTCGATTAACGAAGGCTGCAGCAGAACTAGTTCATACGAGTGATGGGATTCTGGACATTGCATTTAAATACCATTTTCAATCGCAAGAGCACTTTACGAGAGCGTTCAAAAAGACTTATGGCATTACGCCAGGTCAGTATCGCACGTATTCAAGATCGCTAATTAAGAAGGAGAAGATGAATATGAGTCGTAAAACAATTCCTCAAGGTTGGTCGGTTACTGGGAATCGCATTGAAGAATATGAGGTCTCGCTCGACAAACAAGAGGTGCACTTTGGGACTGCTTCTGCAAAGCTTCATTCGGTGAAACCCCGAGCAGAAGGATTTGTTAGCTTAATGCAAATGTTCAGCTCAGAACGTTATCTCGGCAAGAGGATACGATTGACGGTATTTGTGAAAGCGGAAGAGCTAAAAGGCTGGGCAGGATTGTGGATGCGGGTGGATCGTAAAAACGGAGATCTGCTGCAATTTGATAATATGCAAGATAGACCAATACAAGGAACTCAAAATTGGAAACAGTATTCAGTGGTATTAGATATTTCCGACCACAGCCATGCTATCGCTTTTGGGTTGCTGTTAAGTGGTGAAGGGAAGGTGTGGGCCGATAGCTTTCGTTTTGAAGAGGTAGATGAAAAAACGCCAACAACAGGTCAAGATGCAGATAATCAAATTCCGAGTGAGCCTGCTAATCTTAACTTTGAATATTGTTAAGCGCATAGCTAAACCCAGATGAAATTAGGCTACGGCGAATTGTGGATTTGGCACACCACTGCTCGCCTCTACCATGTAAACCCCCGATCGCAAGAGGTTGGGGGTTTACATGGTAGAGATTCGAATCAGCGATGGTATAATTTAAAGGACACATGTTCCGTTATTTGTACCTAAAAGACCGCTTCAAACTTCTGACAGGTCTCCTCTGTCAATTACATTTTCAGAGCCTGAAGAATCCAATGGGCCGTTAGTTCGGGACGTTCAATGGGAAACTGATGACCATATGGAATACGAGAATCCTCTAAATATTTCTGTATTTAGGTTCTACAGGATGCAAAACTGGCTGCAGCATGATGAGTTGATGGATCAGTGAAGGCTGGCGTTGCATCACTCGGGCGGCAATCAATCCGCCAAAAGAATGGCCCATCAATGTAACGGGTCTGTTCAACTCCATAATCATGGCGGTTACACTTTCTACATAGCCTTTTATAACAGAAGGTTCATGATGGTATGGGATGCGTCCAAATCCAGGGAGATCAATGAACCATGCATTTATATCACTTAAAGTTTCTCCGATAGGTGATGAAAAATAACAGGCATGCCAGGAAGGTCTTTTTCCAATGAGATTACGCTCGTTCTTCTTCGTTGAGAAAAGCTCTCCTGCCGATTCGCTCCTGAATGTAATAAAAACGTTGAGGATATTGATCTCTATCCATTTTCTTTGATTTAGTACGAAATACAAATAAATTGTCTAGCTACTAAAAAAGCACCCTAACGGGTGCTTTTTCTATAGATTCAATACCACTAGGCAGCAAAAGAGAAATTTGAGAAAATAAATTCAACGATAATTAAGAAAGCAGGAACCCATAAATGAAGCTGAAAGATTTTGAGAATAGCGTGGATCAAATCACTTTTGACCGCGGAAAGGCGTATCGAGAGAAAGGTCATGTTGTATCTGTTGAAGAGGTAGAGCCGCTAATGTACCATGCTGAGGTGAAGGGGAGTGAGCTTTACGAAGTGGGTGTTCATCTTGGATCTCGCGGCGAAGTGATGTATGCAGCGTGCGACTGTCCTTATGACATGGGGGACATATGTAAGCGTGCCGTTGCTGTGCTTCTGGAAATTAGAGATGACCTATCTCAAGGGGATACAGCAAAGAGGCCTTCTAAACCTGCACCGAAAGTGAGCTTACCCGACCATCTATCTAAGCTTAGTAAGGAGGAGCTGATTGCGTTAGTAGTCGATTTTTCCAAAGAGATTAAGGAAGTAGAGCAAATGCTCACTCTGAAATTTCACGACTCGAGTAAGGACGAGGGGTTAGCTCAATATAAAAAAATAATTCGCTCCTCTGTGAAGCAAAACTCCGACAGACATGGCTTTGTACCTTATCGCCAGGTTTCTGGTGCTGTAATTGGTGCCGAACGGGTGATGCTGAAAGCCGGGGAAGATTTCGAAAAGGGAAAGCACCTGTCTGCTGCCAAGATAGCCTTTTGCATTTTGCATGAGATGGGGGACTTGCTTCAGTCGTGTGATGATTCAGATGGCATCGTAGGTGATATGATTCAAGGATGCCTGGATTTGGTCCATGGTGCAGCTTGTGACTCTGAAAGCATGGCTGGATTGGATAGACTGCCCCTGTTTAGGCTACTTCTAAAAGAGGTATCTCATCCGAACCTCGAAGGCTGGAATGAGTGGCAGCTATCTCTTTTGGAAAGTAGTTTATGTTTGATACAGAATGATCAGGAGAGGGCAGAATGGGAACAGCAGGTAGTAAAATTAGAAAGCAAAGAGAAAAGGGAGTCCTCCTATAGTTCATATTTGTTTGAGCATTTAGCTAGGCTCAGGTATCAAGTGATTCTGAAGTTTGATGATGATGAACAAGCCAATAAATTTATGCAAGATCATCTAGGTTTTACGGCTTTTCGCAAAATGGCCATTGCTGCAGCTATGGAACATCAGCAATATGATAAGGCATTGCAGTTAGCCGAAGATGGCGAGCGTCAAGCTACAAGTAAGGGTTATCCGGGTCTGGTTGATGAGTGGAAAAAGTCTCGCTATGAGATATATCAACTCACAAACCAAGTTGAACTTCAAAAAAAGCTGGCCGAGGAATTCGTCGTATCAGGTGAGCATGCCTTTTATGTGAAGTTAAAAGAATTATTTAGTAAGGATGAATGGCCTCTTGTATATGAGCGGATTTTGAACAATCTGGAGAATCAGAATCATAATTGGCAAGTAAATTCCTTGTATTCCCGTTTACTAATAGAAGAGAAAGAGACACGGAGATTGCTAAGTTATGTCCAAAAGAATAAAAGATATGTAGTTGACTATTATACGCATCTGGTAGATGAGCATGCAGATGACGTTTATGCATTGTTTGTCGACTTCATTGTGGAGGAAGCCGCGCGATCAACGAATCGAAAAGAATATCAGAAGGTATGTCGAATTATCGCTCAACTGATCAAAGCAGGTGGGAAGATTCAGTCAGAGAGGGTCATCCAGCAATTCCGCCTTGCTTATCCGAATAGATCTGCATTCATGGATGAGCTTCAGAAGATCAAGGTTTAATATCCCTACTCAATTGTTGCGTCACACTGATTCAACAAGATGAACGAATAGGACAGTCCCATTGAATGTAAGACGTTCATGGGCTGCCTTTTTGTCTTTGTAGTATTCAACTTATTCTTGGTAGATTATAATCAAAAATAACTAGGATTATTAATTCATGACTGGAGGTTTATTTACTATATGAAAGAGAAGCTCAAGTTGTTATCTATAGGTATAGTCATAGGGGCGATGGTATCCACTTCCCTCGGGGCAAACGCGGCTGGCGAGAAGATTGAAGTTTACTTCAAGCAGCTGAAATTTATGTTTGACGGTAATGAAAAAGAGATTAGCCCCGCCCAAGGAAAGCCTTTAGTTTATGAAGGTACGACTTATGTTCCACTTCGTTTTATGAGTGAAGCACTCGGTAAAACCGTTCAATATGATGCAAACCGGGAAACGATTTGGGTGGGCGACCGCTATTCAAGTTCTCCTAGCATGAGTATTGCAACTAATCGATCTTATCAGGCTACGATTGAAACGACCAAAGGGAGTTTCCGTATTGAACTCTTCGCAAAAGATGCGCCTAAGACTGTGAACAATTTCCTTTTTCTTGCTAGAGAGGGTTTTTATGATGATGTTACTTTTCATAGAGTATTGAAAAATTTCGTCATACAGGCGGGAGATCCTTCTGGGACAGGTCGTGGAGGACCTGGCTATAGCTTTGAAGATGAGCTGAATAACGGACATAAATATGAACCGGGAATTGTTGCGATGGCAAATTCAGGACCGAACACGAACGGCAGCCAATTTTTTATATGTACGGGTACGGACAGTGATTACTTAAATACGATTCCGAATTATACCATTTTCGGCAAAGTAATCGAAGGAATGGATGTCGTTCTTGACCTTGCATCCACCCCCGTAGAGCAAAATGGTAATCAGGAAAAGAGCAAGCCTATAGAGACCATTAGCATTAAAAACGTTGCGATAACTGAAGCAAATTAACACTAGCTTTCTATGATTTGAATATTAATAAGATCCAGGGGGGAACTATGTTTAAAAAAAGATTGCCTATCATAATTAGCTTATGTGCAGTTATGTTTTATAGTACTTCTGCTAGCGCGGAGGTAATCCCAACTAGCAATACACTAAATGTTTGTGTGAAGCCAAATGGGCAAGTGTATCTCCTGGCGCCTGATGCAGCTTGCAAGGATACCGAGACTAAGTTAAAACTACAACTTCAAGGTCCCCAAGGGGAGTTAGGTGCAACAGGGCCTAAGGGGGATAAAGGGGACATTGGAGCCCAAGGAATCCAAGGTGATACTGGAATGATCGGACCTGTTGGTCCTCCAGGACTCAAAGGCGATACTGGCGCAGCGGGTCCTACTGGTTCTCAAGGTCCTAAAGGCGACACAGGCGAAGCCGGAGCAACAGGTCCTCAAGGACTGAAAGGCGACACAGGGGAAGCGGGTCCTACTGGTGCCCCAGGTCCGAAAGGTGACATTGGCGTAACAGGACCAGCAGGTCCTGCTGGTCCACAAGGAATAGCAGGTGTAGCAGGTGTGAATGGACCAATGGGACCAATGGGGTTACCTGGACAGCTTGCCATATACGGTGATGGAACGGCAGGTGCTTTTAGCGTTCCAGTTGGCAGCACATTGGACCTCACGACACTATCGGGCTTTAATTCATTGGCAGGCAAGGATCATTTTCAATTTACAAGTATCAATATTGCCGGGAATCTCATCATCCCCAGTGGAGTAGTACTAAGAGCAACTGGGGACGTGACTATCACGGGTACAATAACTGTAGCGACGGCAGCACAAGATTCAGGCAATGGCGCTCCTCATCCTGGCCTATCATTAGCTGCCCCAGGCACTACGTTTGCTTCACCGAACGCTAATTCTAGCGGCGGTATCGGACTCTCGGCTCTCACAGCCTCACACATTTTAACCCCGCCAACTAGTGCTGGAGGAGCCGGAGACCGAAATTATCAAACAACTGGTGGAGAAGGCGGCGGCTCTCTGAGCATTATGGCTAAAGGGAACATACGCGTAAACGTTGGAGGAGCCATCAATGCCAATGGCATGAATGCAACGAATCCAGGAGGAGCCAGTGACATTAGCGGAGGCGGCGGAGGTGGAGGAGGAGTTATTATATTGGTGGCTAAGGGGAGTATGACCATCGGTGGAACACTCAGAACCAATGGCGGCAACGGAGCAATAGGTGTTAATGGTAACGCTGGAACCAGTGGCTCAGGAGGAGGAGGAGGTGGAGGTGGCGGGATTATTCACCTCATCTCTTCATCTAGTCCTGCTGTCACTGGCACTATTCAGGTCAATGGCGGTGCAGCAGGTACAGATGCAAACACGGGTGCCACTAACTATCCCGGCGGAGGCGGCGGGGCATCTGGAGGCAATGGCGGCAAGGGTGGCGCATATGATACGAGTAGCGCCGCATTCGTTGCGGCTCAAGCTGGTGGAGCCGGCTATACCTTTACAACTGTGGTTCCTGAACCTGAAAATATCATAATTAGATAGTTATCATAGTAACTTGGCGTCGGTCGCAACCGGCGCTTTTTTCTTCTTTTTTTGCAGACAAAAAGCCAGCAATTCGCTGGCTTTTTGTCAAAATTAGTTTAAAGGAACTGAATCGAGCGCAGCATGCGATAGAGAATTGCCGCAGCTTCTGCGCGTGATGCTTTGCCGTCAGGATTGAAGCGTCCCGTGGTATCGCCTTCTACAAGCCCCAAAGCAGATGCTTTCAATATCATCGCTTTAGCCCAGTCAGAGAAAGCAGCTTGATCTTGAAACGCGCCTCTTACACCGGTATTGTCACCTTGAGGAACGAATTTGGTGTATTCTAAAGCGCGAAGTACCATGGTAACTAACTCCTCACGGTTAATCGTCCGTTCCGCTTGAAACGTACCATCTGCATACCCGTTAATTAGCCCGGACCTATAAGCTGAGTTAATTGTGGATTCGTACCACTGACCCTTAATATCCGCAAAAGGTGATGGTGTTTCTACATCCGGCAAGCCCAATGATCTGACCAGCAAAGCAGCAAGCTCTGCCCTTGAAATTGACTCATCTGGATCAAAGACGGTTTGCTCCTTTCCTTGGATGATCATCTTAGAAGCCATTGTTTCAACAATTTCTTGTGCCCAATGTTTCTGCATATCCACAAAAGACGTCTTATGATCGATAATCACATAGTTGCTTAATTCTTTCGTTAGCAAGACAGCCACTTTCTTTCCGTCAACGACTTCAAACCGTGTAGGTACAAAACGGAACTCACCTGATCCGGGATCTATTCGTACTCCTGTTGCGGTATCTGATAGATTCGATGTGAGCAGATTAATCGTCCGTGAAATATAGGGACTGAATGAAGTTACTGAGCCCACTTTATCATCGCCACGATAAAGATTAATTTGGAACTCTACCGGCTTTGATATCAAATTAGCGTGTAAAGAACCTGCTCTTTCTTGAATATCTCGCTGTTGAGCCAGGGCGGCTTCAGCAATCGTATAGCTAACGGTTAATTCGCTCTCCGGAATGCCTAATAAACGGGAAAACTCTCCAATTTTCATTTCACTTAATGGGACATTGATCGAAGCGCCAGCCGTCTGAAATCTGATCTGTAAGCTTGGGTTCTCAGCAAGCAGTTGCCGTTGCTGAAGTGCTGTTATTTTCATTTCTGCATTTCGTTCAGCAGAGTTCACTTTAATAATGCCATCTTGTAACTGTTGAGATGAAATTTCGACATGTCTGCCACTAGGAGAGCTATCAAATATTTGAATCAAGTGTTTCGGTGGCTGTTGTGGTGAACCAATCCCATTTCCGGATCCAGATGAAGGATTTGGGTTATTTGTAACAGGGGCAGCCACACGAATTTCTGTGGATGATGTCATATTTTGATAAACAGCCGTGAGTACGGTCGTTCCCTCTGAAATACCTTTAACTAAACCATCGGGGGTAATCGTTGCAATTCTTGGATCTTGTAAAGTGTAGGAAGCAGCAGAAGTTATGTGAACGGTAGTTCCGCTGGAATAACGCGCAGTCAAAGCCGTCTGAACGGTTTCCCCGGCATTTAATTGATAAACATTCCTGCCGAATGATATTCCTTCAATAAGGACAGGATCTATTACTGGAGAAAAATTCACCATGCCTTGCGTGGGAAAAGGAGTCTGATTTAAAGTGGCTGTAATTATCGCTGTCCCCGGAGTTGTAGGAGAAGTTAAAACAGCTGTATATTTGCCATAGGTTTCATAGGTTAACTCCATCGACATTTTAATAGAGCTACCATCTGATTGGGGCAAATTAATGGTGCCTGCTAACAGTGGAATAAGCACATCGGATTCGGGATCTGATTGAAACCTAATTTTTTCGGATAAATCTGGAGAAGTCAATGTGGCATGATAGGAGCCGGCTTGCTGAAAGTTTACATTTCCCAAGGATCCGATAGACGCGAATAACTGCAATCCTCCTGGATCATGCGATAATGGAATGCCGTTCTGATCAAGGAGTTGAACCGTTATTAATGTCTGGCTGACGCCATCGGCAGGAAGTGAATAAGTGCTGGACGTAATCGTCGCCTGAATGGTTTGATTCCCATAGGTTGCCGAATTAACGGAAGATTCACTAAGGGGAGTGTTCTGATCATCTAGCGCGAAAGCTAAAGAAGAACTAAATAAAGAAAGAAACTGGATTACAATTAAAATACTGGAAATTTTTTTGCCGAATGCCTGGAAAATCATGACTCGAGCAGCACCGCCTTATTAGTTATTGTTAACCCAATAATATCGTAGGCCAGTACATTTTGCTATACATTGGGCCGCAGTAAATGCCTTATGTACCAGTTAATAAAATATGGGGTTAAAGGGTAATATAACTAGTAAAAAGGAGCTGCGAACATGAATATCCTAGAGGTACTTAATGATACGATTAAGCCGTTTCTGGATGGCGAAAAGCCGCCTTTAAATGTCGGAGAGGTCATGAATCTTTGGTTTTATTTGACGGCTACGGAACAAACCATGCGCGGTGAGCAGGTGTCTTTTAATATTGCTCTGGATCCTGAACTTAAGGAAAAGCTGCAGGAAGTTATTAATGATGTTCATCGTCCGATATTTGAGGAATTGATTGCGTTTTTAAATGCAGAGGGTGTCCCGTTAACGGAGCTATCACCGGATAAACCAGTCGGGGATTTTCGGGATATCCCGGAGGGCTCCAGATTATCAGATGAGGAGATTGCAAGTCTGCTCAGCTTCAATCTTGTGTTAGGCATCAATTATGCTTGCCGGGGATTGACTGAGGCTGTGCGACCGGATGTAGCTCTCATGTTTGCCAAGTTTCAGATGAAGAAGTTGACGTTCGCCATAACGTTAAAAGATCTATTGGTAAGAAGAGGATGGCTTAAAGCGCCCCCGTATTTTAAACCGGAAGCACCTGTAAGGTAAGGTTACTTCATGAACAAGGTTCACCTGATAGCTAGCCACTTCTTTAACCAAAAGGAGGTGGCTTTTTATATGCTTGCATAAACCAGAGGCACTTGTTATTGAGGGTTCGCGAGGATGGTTCCATTCAACCATTCAAATTCATATTCAAATTGTGCGGTGGAGCTATAAAGTTCTGGCGAGTAAGGAGGCACGATATGGCTGTGATTCTCTGTTGCACCAACACCTAAAGCGGATAGGGATAATATACAAACAAATCCAACAAGTATTTTTGCTGTCATAGTTCGATGCCTCCGTCACAATAAGATAGCTTCATTGTACGGTGGATATGTAACTGGAGTATTATCCCTAAGTAAATGATATATTTACAAAAGAGAGGTGGCGTTTTATTTTGTGAAGAGTCCTGACTTACTCCGCCTAAAGACGGACATGGTGTTCTTGCTGCGGTCTGATTGCATCTCAACACAAATACGCTAAAATAAATTCATGAGAAATTGGAGCGGGCTCTTTGGCTGCCATCCGAGAAATGAAAGGGAAGATCACATGAATGTTGAAACGTTGATTGGCTATGGGATTGGTGCTGTCATTATCATATTGGTTATCTGGCTTCGAACGCGCGGCAAAAGCCGACCTATTCGCAACAAGGGGATTGGCATGCTGACCCCTGTCGTTCTCTTGCTGATTGTATTTGGCTTCTCGATTAGTTCGTTAACACATATACCAGATCATCCGTTTCATCTGCCGGCATTGTGGGAAATATTGTGCGCAGGTGTTCTAGGGGTTGGACTAGGCAGTATCATGCTCTATCACACAGGGTACGAGAAGCGTGAGGATGGACTTGTGTATGCCAAGAAAAATAAGAATTTCAAATATGTGCTCATTGCGATCATCATTCTTCGAGTCGCTTTATCCCAATATTTTAAAAGCCTGGACTATACAGAGTTCACTTTGCTTACGATGGTGATGGCCTACTTGTATATCTGTGTTTGGCGGATTGGAAGTTTCCTGAAATATCGCAGGGTCGCTAATTTCTAACGCAGGCACCATTTCGGTGTCTTTTTTTTATCCGGTTAATTCATTTGCAATTGAATTGCCGCCAACGTTTCGCTAACCGTGGATTCCAGTTTAAAGATTTTTTGCTCCTCCTCAATGATTTGGCGCGATAGTGAGACCATGGAGGATAGAGAGTTCTGTACCCCAGTCGGGTCTGACTTCTTGGCCGCTTGTTTAAAAGCGCTCCATGTCGAAGATAAGCTGTTTTGCGTTGCTTTGATAGCCCCTTGCTTGGCTTTGATTTGAGCATTTATCGGATCGATATCATCCAGGCGATCGCGGATTTTTTTGGCCGCTTGGGCAGCACTGTCTTTGGCGGTTTTGTGAATTTTCACTTTGGAGGCAATATCAGCTCGCGCGAATCCGACGGGGATTTTGAGTGCGGTGGCTTGAATGCGGAGCAGCGCGTTTAAGCTTCTGCTTTTAAATGAGCGGGCCGCCTCAATCTGTTTATTTAAAGTGGTATATCGGGATAATAAGGGCTTGTGCCGTTCTCTTGCCTGTAAGACATCAGCTTCCAAGCTAGCGATCTTAGCATTGTCGATCTCTTTGCTTTGCTTATTAACGGTTGCCGCGGTATCTTTATTTCGGTTGTGCAGCGAGTCGATCTTGCTCTCCCAGTTTTGATCTTGCTTTTGAAGGTTCAGGAATTCGGTGTGTAAAGATTGAATGGTTCGTGCTTGGATTTGCGAAGCGCTCGCAATAGTTTTGTCCAGTGAGGTTTGAATCGTGGATGTGAATTCAATGGAGGCGGCGGCGACTTCTGTGGGGAGCGCTGAGGCGAAGGCAAGAGCGGTGAGCAGCACGATATAATTTTTCAATGAAATCCTCCTTCGAATGGGGAAATGGTGAGGAATACGACAAAAAAGCACCAGCAAGACAGGCAGTTAGCCTGATCTTACGGGTGCTTCCGACGTAAGTATTCGCTCAAAATAGATTAGCTGTACTATACCAAGACATCCAGAAAGTGTCAATACGAACGCCAAATTTGCTCCAAGTGAACCCGGTGCTTTACACTAGGTAAGACTGGTAAAATAACCATGACCAAAGGATGGAACAACGATGATGAATCAACTTTCTATAAATGATTTGAAAACGTTCAAAAATGATATTACCCGTTTCATGATGACGTACAAGTTCGCTCTGGATGCGATGGAGACACGGGTGGAAATTCTGGTGCAGGAATTCGAAATGCTGCATGAATATAATCCGATTGAGCATACGAAATCCAGGTTGAAATCGCCGGAAAGCATTTTTCATAAGCTGAGTCGCAAGGGCGGCGACTTTTCATTTTCAGGGATTAAAGACAGCATTAAAGATATTGCCGGTATGCGGATTACGTGCTCTTTCATCTCCGATATTTATGTGATCAGCAATATGCTCAAAAACCAAGGTGACCTGAAGGTACTAGGAGAAAAAGACTATATTAAACATCCGAAACCGAACGGCTATCAAAGTTTGCATTTGTTAATTGAAGTCCCCGTACATATGTCTGATCGGAAAGAAAATGTATGCATTGAGGTTCAAATTCGCACCATTGCGATGGATTTCTGGGCGAGTTTGGAACATAAGATTTACTACAAATTTAATCAAGGCAATCAAGCGGTGCCCGGCAGGCTGTTGGATGAATTGAAGCAAGCAGCTGCGGCTGCGTATGCGCTGGATCTGCAAATGGAAAGACTGCATGCCGAAATCGAAGTAATCAAGGAAGAGCAGACGTCAACAGCGGATGAAACCCTCAACCGGATCGTTATCAACAACCAGCAGTTTGCACTGCCGCAGGCTTTGCTGGAACTTTTAAGCGATGGTGATTCCCAATAATTCCTCCGCCCGCAAAGAGTTGATTTTTGTGGTATAATACAAGAATCGGACTAGAAGGGTGTTGCGAGCACATGCAGGTATTTGAAGATTGGAATCAAAAAGTGAAGTCAACGTTCAACGCTACAAGCAATGAAGTTGTTTTAACGGTGATGGAAGCAGGGGAATATTTGGGTCTTACCAAAGATCAAATGAAACTCTACGTGGACAAAAATAAGTTGACCAAGGTGCCGATCATGAGAAGTGTGCACCGCTATCTGCTGCTCAAAAGCGAGATCGATGAAATCATCGGGAAATCATGAAAATCGGTATGAAGTGAAGGACACCTCCTTGGGAGCGTGTCTTTTTTTATTTGATTTATTCGGGCAGGGTAGTTATTTTATCCTAGGACTTCTGATACAATTTCAATAGATGGAAGTTGGTCGTTGATTCTAAGATGAGGTGTAAAATGAACGGTGTATGGTCAGGAAAGTTCTACAAAACGTTTTTGCATAAATTCACAGAGGATAAGGTGGAATACAGCAAGGTATTCCTGTTGTTTGCTTATTTATTTTGTGTCGTGTCGGCATCCACGATTGGTCGGACAGCGGCAGATACGCTCTTTTTAAGCCGATTTGATAATTCGTATCTATCCTTGATGTATTTGCCGCAAGCTCTTGTCATGATTACCGCAGGCATCCTGTTTCAGCGGTTCTCGCCTAAAGTGCGGCTTGAGAGCCTCATGAAGAGCTTAATTCCGCTTATTTCGGCATTGGTATTAGTTTCGAGATTCGGTGTAGGGCTTGAGCTGCGCTGGGTATTCCCGGTCATCTATATCGGTTATGATGTGTTTAATTTCCTCATGATCGTATGTTTCTGGCAGTTCGCGACCTCTGTCATGGATCAAAGGAAAGCGAAGCAGATGATTGGGATTGTTGGAAGCGGGGGCATTACAGGCGGGATTCTCAGTGGTTTTGGACTAAAAGCGCTTGTCCCGCTCGTCGGCACGGCGAATCTGATTTATTTCTATGCAGGCTTGCAATTGCTTGGTTTGGCTGCGGTATATGTTATTTTACGAGTGGCCAAAGAGGCGGCAGAAAGAAAACCTGCGCAGCCGAAATCAACAGCAAAGCCGAAGCAGGTGGATCAGCAGAAAAAAGGCCTCTTCGCGAGCGTCCCGCATTTGAAATATGTGGCTATTTTGTCGGCGGCTCTAGTGGTCTCGCTGACGCTCATTGATTATCAATTCAAGGTCATCTTGCGAGGGACTTTGCAGAATGAAGCATTGGCTGGGTTTATGGGAAGTTTCTACGGATTTTCGGGGTTGATCGCCTTAGGCGTTCAATTATTTATCTCCGGACGAATTCTGACGCGATTCGGTGTGATGACGGCACTGCTTATTTTTCCAATTGCGCTGCTGACCGGCAGTTTGGGCATTTTGATAGTGCCCGTGTTAGCTATGGCTGTTGTGGTGAAAGGCAGTGATAAGGTCATCGGCGACACGATCTATTCCTCTGTCAGCCAATTGGTCATGTTCCCAGTTCCTCCGGAATGGCGCGGCAAAGCGAAAGGATTCCTGGACGGCATTGTGCGGAATGGCGCCAAAGGACTTGCGGCGGTCTGCCTGCTTGTCGTCTCCCGTTTTCTAGCTCCTGAGCAGCTGAGTTATCTTGTTCTCGTGTTATTGGCGGTTGGGATTTTTGCCGGGGTGAAAGTGAAAAAAGCGTATTTAAGCACCCTGCTGTCCAACCTTAAGACGGGAGGCGACGATCTCCAAAAGGTCGAGCTCAACCTAATGGACCCTGCAAGCCGGCAAATTCTGATTGACGCGCTTTCCAGTATGGACAAGCAGCAGGCGCTGTATGCGTTTGGCCTTTTACGGGAGATGGATGCTTTCGATCTGACGCCTTATTTGGACGGGCTGCTGCGGCATCCGATTCCCGAACTCTGTCTGGAAGCCTTGGCATATATCGAGCAAAAGGTGCCTGATGGCTTTGAAGCAGCTCTGCAATCTCTGACCGCGGATGCGAACACCCAGATTAAAGCGAAAGCTTTGCTAGCACTGGCCGCTTATGCGAAAGAGGAGTATGTCGATGAGATTACAGCTCACCTGGATTCTCCGCTGGTCGATGTCCAAGCTGCTGCAATAGCCGGACTAGTAAAGTACTACAGCATTGAAGGGATGTTCCGGGCCGTTGGCAAATTGAAAGAAATGATGGAGAGCGGGAAGGATGAGGAACGCATCGCGATGGCTGCTTTGTTCGGCCAAATTCGTGTGAAAAACTTCTACAAGCCGCTTATTTCGCTGCTGCAGGACAGCAGTCCACAAGTTCGCATAAGAGCACTGGAATCCGCTGCGATTCTGCACGTTCCTCCATTGCTGATATCGATTATTAGCTTGTTAAAAGACAGCCAAACCCGCCGTTACGCGATTAGCGCGCTGGCGGCTTACAATGAGGAAGATGTGCTGCCTAAGCTGGCGCCCTATTTGGACCAGAAGGAAGTCGCATTGTATCTACCGGCCGTGTTCGAACGGTTTGCTACGCAGTCGGCTTTTGATCAGCTATTCGCTTCCTATGAGTCAGCTACTTATGAGATGCGTGACCGGTTGCTCGAATCATTGCTTCGCATGCAGCGAAGAAGCTCTTATGTAGATCGCCAGAAAACCGAGGCTTATCTCTTGCAGGAACTGCACGTATACGGACAATTTGCGGAACATGGATCTTGTCTGGTTGGGGTGGAGGACTATGCAGATATTAAGGATATCATTAATGAAATACGAGTCGCGATCAGTCGACGTATCTTTCAACTACTATCTCTGATCTATGAAGAGCAGACGATGCAAGCTGTGTTCCTGGACTGGTCAGAAGGAGATACGAGGCAGCAAGCGAATGCGGAGGAAGTGATGGACCAGACGCTGCAAGGCAGTCTTCGCACGGAAATGGCGAAGTTCATGTCAGGTTCTCGTAAAATAACGCGGAATGCCGCAGCCGATTCGCAGCTTGAAGCTCATCTGAGCTGGTTGTCCGCACAAGGAGACGACTGGCTCACCCAAACGATCCAGCATCATCGTTTGCGGAAGTTGGGGACTTCACACGATGAAGAACTGGCCGATCTGATGCTTCGGGTACAAATGCTCCGCCCTGTCTCCCTGTTTCAAGGAATGACAAGCAAGGACCTCTCCGAGATCGCTCAAAGGCTTCACCATCTGCATGTGCAGAAGGGAACGATCATCATTCAGGAAGGAGATCCTGGCGATTCCTTAATGATCATGGGAAGCGGGCGTGCCAGCGTGTACCGGCAGGGGCAGCTGCTCGGCGAGTTGAAGCGCGGAGATTGCTTCGGCGAGATGGCTATTCTGACACAGGGGCCGCGTACAGCGTCGATTAAAGCTGAGGAAGATGTCCTCCTATGGAAGCTCGATTCTTCCGTTTTCTATGATATGATGTTCGATCAGACAAGCATTGCAGTTGAAATGATGAAGCTGCTTTCGCGGCGGCTGCGTTCTGAATTGGCGCGAGGCAAGCAAGCGAATCCCCGTGAAATGGAGCTGCAGCCGGCCGAATCAGGGGCAGCCGCGGCCCTCGCTATGGCCCACAGGACCGATGAGCTGACCAAGGACGAAGTCCTGCTGCGGCGCATCCTGGTCTTGCAAAAGATCGATTTGTTCACGCATCTGGCACCCGATGATTTCCTGTGGCTTGCGCAGCGGGTTGATGAAGTCGCTTATGGACCCGGTGAAACGATATGCCGAACCGGCGATTTCGGTGATACCATGTATGGCATCATTGAAGGGCGTGTCCGGGTGCATAGTGGTAGTGAGGAGTACGCCGTTCTGGGAGAAGGGGACTTCTTCGGTGAGATGGCTATCATCGACAGCGGGCCTCGTTCCGCCGATTGCACGGCCAAGGAAGGTACAGTGCTGCTTGAGCTTCATCGCGATCAGGTCATGACCTTCTGTTTCCAAAATATCGATGTCCTGCGAAGCATGATGCGCGTTATCGCGGATCGACTCAGAGGCATGATTTAACATAAAGGGGCAGCCCACACGTAGATTTCTCTGCGTGTGGGCTGCCCCTTTACTATAACGCATAGACACTTCTGACAATAATCTCGGGCAGCTCATCTCGCTGTGCCTGATATTGTGCAGGTGTAATGCTGCCGCTGGATAGCCGTTCTTTCAACAGTTCAGTTAACTCAGCTAGTTGAAGTTCAATAACCTTCTGGACATCAACCTGGTTGGCTGCGGCAATGTCAGCCAGCGACTGTCCGTTATATTGTGCTTTGTAGATATCGTCATCTGAGGGCACTCCTAAGACTTGTAGCAGATCCTCTTTTATGGGCTTAGTATGTTGTTTGTTAGTTATCGGATTTGCATAAGCCGAGTGCGTCCAAGTCGTTCCACCCATACTTAACGTGATGGCGACGGTGCTGGCCATAAGCATTTGTTTCGTGTTCATTGTATCCTCTTTTCTACTATTCAAACGATTCGTCATCCTCACATAGCGTATGCTTATCTATATTCAGACGGATGCGAAGTGGTATGGGGCTATATACCTTATTAACCAAGTTGGATGCTTTTGAATCAAGAATGAGGCTATAGATACCAGTATTACCCTGCGGCGCTCACTCCTGCTCCTCACATAATCACCGTCTAAAATGTGGCATATTAGTAACAGCCTAGTCCGCTGTAACCAATCACAAAAGGCAAGGAGTGAGTCTGCACCCGTGAACTACATCCGTATCATGACCCTCGTGCTTGCGATGCTGTTAGGGCAAGCGACGTTGGTATCCGCCGACGGTTCCTACCATTTCGGCTTCAAAAAAAGCGCAAATGGGCAGCGACCATCGATTGACGAGGAAGGTTTCAAAGGTCTTTTGCAGCAGCATGCCGCTATCTTTACAGGCGATCTCACCGTCAAAGAATTGTACTTAACCTTCGATAACGGGTATGAGCAAGGGTATACAGGCAAGATTCTGGACGTTCTGAAGGAGAAGCAAGTACCGGCCATTTTCTTTGTGACGGGGCATTACATCAAGACGGAGCCTGAGCTGCTGAAACGTATGGCGCAGGAAGGCCACTTGATCGGCAACCATTCCTGGAGTCATCCGGACATGAGCCAAATCTCCGCGGAGCGCATTCGCAAAGAGTTGGATCAAGTGAAAGAAGGCGTTGGCGCGATGACCGACCAGAAGGAAATGCGCTATCTGCGCACGCCGCGGGGGATCTTCAACGGCCGGTCCTTAGCCGTGAGTCAGCAGCTTGGCTACACGAATGTGTTCTGGTCTGTGGCTTACCGTGACTGGGAGCCTAAGCAGCAGAAAGGCTGGCAGTACGCCTACAAGAACGTGATGGCCCAACTTCATCCGGGCGCTGTAATTCTGCTGCACTCGGTATCCAAAGATAATACCGAAGCACTCGCCAAAATCATTGACGATGCCAGAAGCCAAGGGTACGAGTTCAAGAGTCTCGATCAGATGAAGACACATACGCCATGAAAAAAGGAGGTCCCTCGCACGAGTGCGGGACCTCCTTTTCATGTCGGAATTAAGTTAAGAGAATTGCCTATTTTTTAGTTAAATAATTCTCTACCGTCGATTTGCCTTTCTGCTCTTCCAGCCAACTGGAGGCGAGAGTAGACAATTTTTCATCGGTTAAGGACTGCTTGATCGATTCTTTTTTCTCCTCTAGCGTAGGTGTCGCAGCCATTTTATGATCGGTTACTTTAATGATGTCATATCCTGTGCTGGTCGGAATCGGGTCACTGTTAGCGCCCACCTTCATAGCGAAGGCAGCCGTTTCGAACGCGGCATCTGCACTGCCCTTGGCGATATAACCAAGTTCGCCGGATTTGTCTTTGGTTGCGGCATCCAACGATTTCTCCTTGGCTAAAGCTGCGAAGTCGCCTCCCGCTTTCAATGCCGCTGCGAGGGCATCGGCCTCTTCCTTGGTTGCAACAGCAATATGGGAAACTTGTACCTGTTCAGGTGTTTTCAAAGATTCCAGATTCGCATCATAGTACTTTTTAATATCATCATCAGTAATTGTCACTTGAGGAGCTAATATTTTCTTGAGCAGGACCTGCGTTTTCATATTCTTTTTCAAATCATCGAGGGTCATGCCGTAGGAGGTAAGAGCTTGCTGAAACTCGGTGTCGGACCCATACGAGCTTTGGACCTTGGTTAATTCGGCTTGAATATCTGCATCCGTTACCTGAATACCGGATTTTTGGCTTTCCTGATTAATAAGCTCCTCTGTAATTAAAGAGTCTAAAGTCTGATCGCCGCCTGTAGCCAGCATCGCATCATAGAGCTGTGAGCTGCTGATGGTGACCCCGTTGACTTTGGCTACAGCCGTACCGGCGGCCATTGCCGTGGACCCTTCAGCTTTCTTCAATGGAGGATAAATTAGAACATAAGCGATCATGCTGAGCAGCAGCACGGTGCTTACCCATTTCCAAGCGCGGTTCGTTTTTATATGAGTATTCATCTATCCGTTGCTCCCTTCAATGCGGTTGTTTTCCTTTTACTCTTCTCATTATGCCTATGGAAACTGAAAGGAACTTGAGCGGTAGCTGAAAACTTCATGAAAATGGAGGTGTTATCTGCCAGTGAAGATTGGAGCGGGCACGACAATTATTTAATTGCACACAAATTAATTGTTGACAATATTAAAGAGAATTGATATGATTCGTATATAAAGTTTGCATCAAATTCAATTTATAACAATTAAAAATACGTAAACAAGCGCAAATAGAAGAGCTTCAAAAGGAGGAATTCCTATGCATCACAAAGCGATCATTATCGGAACTGGACCTGCAGGCTTAACTGCAGCGATCTACTTGGCAAGAGCCAATGTATCTCCCTTAGTTATTGAAGGCATTCAGCCAGGTGGTCAACTTACGACAACAACCGAGGTAGACAATTTTCCAGGGTTCCCGGATGGCATTACAGGGCCGGAGCTGATGGACAATATGCGCAGACAAGCGCTGCGTTTTGGAGCAACGATTCAAGCTGGTCGGGTAACAGAAGTAGATACGTCCAAACGCCCTTTCACTTTATTTCTGGAAGACGGCAGCCAATTAACCGCAGACTCGCTGATTATCTCTACAGGCGCCTCAGCCAAAAAATTAGGCATTCCCGGCGAGTCCGAGAACATCGGGAAAGGCGTAAGCACTTGTGCGACCTGCGATGGATTCTTTTTCCGCAACAAGAAAATCATCGTCATTGGCGGTGGGGATACCGCGATGGAAGAAGCACAGTTCCTGACCAGATTCGCTACGGAAGTGCGTGTTGTCCATCGTCGCAACGATTTGAAAGCTTCGAAAATCATGCAGGACCACGCCCGCGGCAATCAAAAAGTAGCTTGGAGCCTCAACCGCACACCGCTAGAAGTGGTGGCTGGGCCGATGGGAGTGAGCGGATTGAAAGTGCTCAACAACGAAACAGGCGAGGAAGAACTGCTGGAGGCAGACGGCATTTTCCTAGCGATTGGGCATACGCCGAACACAGCCTTCTTGGGTGGACAGCTGCCAACCGATGAGCTGGGTTATCTGCAAGTTATTCCCGGGACGGCGCAAACAGGAATACCAGGCATTTTCGCTTGCGGCGACGTACAGGATCGTATTTATCGTCAAGCGATTACTTCGGCAGGAAGCGGCTGTATGGCAGCGCTCGATGCAGAACGATTTATATCTGAGCAGCATGCGTAAGTAAATGATCCTAAGGAGGAATGAACCATGTCAGTTAACCACATTTCCGATGCAACTTTCCAAAGCGCCACAGAGTCAGGCACAGTACTCGTCGATTTCTGGGCCCCTTGGTGCGGTCCTTGTAAAATGATTGCTCCAATTCTGGATGAACTATCCGCCGAAGTGGGCGATGCCGCTCAAATTGTCAAAATCAATGTGGACGACAATCCGGAGTCCGCTGCCAAATATAACGTTATGAGCATCCCTACCTTGCTTGTTTTCAAAGATGGGCAAGTCGTTGACCAACTTGTTGGGCTGCAGTCCAAAGAGAAATTAAAAGCCGCTATTGCCAACGCATAAGCACATCAATCAAATTCAGGAGGCATATAACATGACACAAATGACTGAACGCACAGGAGTAGCAACTGTTGGAGGGAACCCGGTGACATTGTTAGGACCGGAAATTAAAATTGGCGATCAAGCGCCTGATTTTAAAGTGAATAAGGACCTGATGACCGAAGTCAGCTTGGCGGACTATGCGGGTAAAGTGAAGCTGATCTCTGTCGTTCCATCCGTGGACACAGGCACTTGCGACGCTCAGACGCGGCGGTTTAATGTAGAGGCTGATAAACTCGGGGAAGATGTCGTTATTCTAACGATTTCCGTGGATCTGCCGTTTGCCCAAAGCCGTTTCTGCGGAGCAGCAGGCATCGATAAAGTCATTACTCTCTCAGACTACAAATACCGCAGCTTCGGCCAAGCGTATGGGGTATTGATTAAAGAAATCCAACTGGATCAACGCGCCATTTTCATCGTGGATGCGAACGACACCGTGCGTTATGTGGAATACTTGACGGAGATGAAAGAGCATCCGAATTATGATGCGGCTTTGAGCGCTTTGAAGGAACTAGTATAAAAAAAGACCACCGCCTGCACACGTAGCTTGATTGAGCTAAAAGTGCAGGCTTTTACTTAATTGGAGACTAAGAATGTCTAAGCAATCTTCAAGAATACAGTAGCCAACACAATAAACATAATTAGTGTCAGCCAAGCTGGTAAGACGAGCTTAACTCGTTTGCGTTCAATTTGGATATGTACTTTTTTCATTTCTTCACCTTCAATCTGTTAGGGCGAAAATAGGTAGATAATGGACGCATACAGCTGAAAAGCTTGATGATTCTTTTTCTATAAGTTTGGTTTAATAAGAATGCAAGGAGCTCAATTCTTTTAGTATTCGAGATATGAATGAGACAGACAATGATAAGTTGAAGGAAATCTGGTTTGGAAAATAAATCGGTCGTTTTAAATTGGTCTTGCAGCTTAACGATCAGTTTACCAAAAATGGGTACTTGTCCAGGATTTGGGTAGAACATGGAAATTTCTGACCAAAGATCAAGACCGTTAATGATGATCTGCTGAATGCGATGAAGATCTGATTCTTCACAGGTATGAACGGATTTGCGCAGCTTTGATAAGTCAAAATGACCAAAATGCTCTTGGAATGTTTTTTGGAAATCTGGAAGCCCAAGGATCTTCATACGGTTTAAAAAGGTTAACATATAAACGTTAGGGATCCCCTTAGCTGTTGAGATATCTTTGATCATTCGTACAATTAATCTATACTGTTGTTCAGCCTCGTATTCTTCTGGTGTTCGTTGATCTGGAAGGGATTTACTATTTGGTTGTTCTGACAATATAAATATAGCATCCTCAGTTTTGTCTGGATTCTTAGCAATGAATTCGAAGTTTGTACTCATCTCATTTACGAATTGAACCAATTTTGATTGCAGCTTTTCTGTATGGATTTTGTGCCCCTTGCAGAATAGAAGGAAGATCATATTTTCCCAACTAGTTGCTTTGTAGGTTTGTTTTAATGCATGAATGTTCTGGAGTGCTTTTACATCAGAAGGATGATAATAGGTTTTTGGAGGAACACCTCGTTTGTAGCCTTTCTTGTTGGATAGGATGAGACCATAACGGATTAAATTTCTTAACGTATTATCCGTAATGCTAATCCCATCGCTGTTAACTTTTAAAAGCAATTCTTTATTTGAATATGCCATGCGTATCGACCTCCTTGCTAATATCTTAATGTGAGAGGTTCTATTGGGACAAATAATGGATCGACGCAAATGTAAAATAATAAAGCAGCATTTCCTGCTAGCGGGAAATGCTGCTTTTGTTTATACAGGTATACCTGCCGATTGCTGCAACCTAGCGGCAATTTTCATGAAATCCTCCGGGAAGATACCAGGGGCGAATTCCTCTGGTGTATCCGCGTATTCCGGAACAGGACCACCTTCGGGAATCCCTTCCTTCACAATCAATTCCCCGCCATCCTCGGGATGGACGCCCTTCCAGATCTGCTCCAAGTCCCTGTAGTCCTCATCGCTAAAGCGATACAGAACACGATGGACACCTTTCTCCTCATACTTCCGCGTCTCGTTAAAAGCTTTATTATCCAGGCTTGGAATCGGAATCAGCTTCGTCACATCCGCGCCGGTGGCTACTTCAAGCGCCTTGGCGTAAGCAACGACATGCACGCCTCCGCGGACGAGGAGGTAGCCGATCATGGCCCGGGCCACGGGATGGCTCGTCATCTCGTAGACCCGCATCTTATGCGTGCGGGCCCCGCATTCAAGGAAGAAATTATGCAGCAAGTCCAGAATCAGGTTGCCGCTGTTGAAGACATTCTCACCGGTCCAAGGCTTGCCCATCGAATCGAAAGGCAGGGCATTCTGACCGGCAACGATGAAATGCTGGGTGTTGCGCACATCCTTAGCCGCGCCCAGAGGCGTAGTGTCGGGGGCGCCAGGCTGCGTAGAACCAGCCAGGCAGAGATTAATCGCATGGGTGACCAACTCGACATGACCAAACTCTTCGGCCGTAATGCTTGAGACGAGATCGTAAAAGGGCTTTAGCTTTGTTTTGTTCTTGAAATTGAATGACTGGAACATGTAATTGTTCAACGTGGACATTTCACCGAATTTGCCGCCGAGCAGTTCTTGGACAGCCGCCGCAGCATTCGGATCCGCCGTTGTCGGTTGCGGTAATTCAATAGCTAAACGATTGAAACGTTTGATCATGGGTATCCCTCCAACTGGTCAGATAGAGGTAGTCTGTCCACGTAGGAGGCCGGTCATGCAGCTGGGCCACGCTTGAGCCCCAGCTTATCGTGAGCGCGCGAGTGAAACCGTGCGCTTGCCTTTCACCATGGCCGCCCCGCAGAGCGGGCATGCCTTGGCCGTCAACCGCGCTTCCTGCGGCGACGAGATCCGCGACCAGGCCTTGCAGCCGGCCTGGCTGCACAACCACGCTGCGACCTCTTCCGTCGCGGCCCCGGCCCCCGCGGCGGCGTCAAACCGCCGCGTGCCGCTTATACCAGCCGCCGCAGGCTTGCGGCTGGTCACAATCCCTGCGTCCGCGCCAGGGAACGCGGACAGCAGGAAGCGGGAAGGCTCCGCCTTCTTCCCGCGATAATACGCCGGCGAGCTGATCAGCAGCTCGGCCTTGGCGCGCGTGACGGCGACATAAGCCAGTCGCCGTTCTTCCTCGAGCGCGGCGGGACCCTTGTCGCGCCCCGCAACTCCAGCCATCTTGACGTCGTCAAGATGCCCAGCGTCCAGTGCCGAGCTATGCGGCATATTGCCTTCAATCGCACAGAGCAAGTAAACCACGCTGAACTCAAGGCCCTTCGATTTATGAATCGTCATGAGCGAAATGCGGTTCGCTGCTTGATCTTTTTTCAGTGCGCTCATTTCCGTGCGTTTTTCGGCCACTTCATGGATAAAATAAAGGAATTGCTCCACTGAATCGAACCGCTTGGCTGAGGACTCCAACTCATCGAGTGTTTCTTTGAGCATTTCTCGGTGATGCGTCAGCTTGCTGCGCTTGTTCGTCTCCAGAAAAGTATCATAGAAATCCTTGCGGATCGCCTGCACAGCAGTCAGAGGCTTCATGTCAGCCAATGATTTAATAAGTTTGATGCGGCTTTTCAGCTTTTCTTTCTGGAATTCTTTGAGCTGCGGCAAGCCAAGCAGGTGGATGAGCGGCCATTTCTTGGGCTGTATGGCTTCCTGATCTTGAATAATCCGCATGCCTTGGTCGCGACCTATATATAATGAAGGTAGGACACCCTCTATCGCTTCGAAATTTCGGCGCTCATGTGCAATTCGAAGATGATCGATAATGGGCTTCACCATCCACTGATCATAGAAGGAGTCATTGCTGCCATAATCGACAAAAGGCAAGTTATGCAAAATCAATTGCTCAATAATCGCCCGGCTGTTGTTCGCAGTTCGATAGAGAATGGCGAAATCCCCATAGGATTTGCCGCCTTCGGCGACCTTGATCCTAAGATCATTCACGAGCCAATCAGCCTCATCATCGCTGCTGGAGGGCCTGACGTAGAGCGGCTTCAAATCACTCTGTTTGGTGGCAAGGAGCGTCTTGGACTTCCGCTGGATATTGTGCCGGATGATCGCATTGCCCAATCCGACGATACTGGATGTTGACCGGTAGTTAATATCCAACGTGACCGTTTTGGCGGTAGGATACTTCTGATGGAATTGCAAAATAAATTCATTTCGCGCCCCGTTAAAGGAATAAATGGTTTGGTCATCGTCGCCGACAACCATGAGATTCTGGTGGTTTTGGGCAATCATTTGAATAATTTCATACTGAACGGTGTTGGTATCCTGG
This sequence comes from Paenibacillus sp. HWE-109, assembly GCF_022163125.1. Lineage (NCBI taxonomy): Bacteria > Bacillati > Bacillota > Bacilli > Caryophanales > Paenibacillaceae > Paenibacillus > Paenibacillus sp. HWE-109. Next base: position 7,721,820 of record NZ_CP091881.1, read on the forward strand.
AATTCATCGACGCTGATATACGCGAATTTGCGCTCCAGGGAACGAAGAATATCGGCATTTTGCTTCAACAACTGGTAAGCCATCAGCAGAATATCGTCGAAGTCCATCTTGTGTTGTTCCATTTTCCACTGCTCATACTGCAGGAAGATTTTCTTCATTTCCTGATCTTCTTCCGTTTGTTCCGGGAGGTCGCTAATTTCGATTAGCTGCATTTTGTAAGAGGAAAGCAGGGCGATGAGGACTTCGGGTTGATACGTATCCTGCAGCCCCATGCTCAGCATGATGCGCTTAAAAACAATCTGTTGATAGCGGCCATCGCTCAAAATCTCCTGCTGGAACCCATTCATACGCAGCAATCGCAGGCAAAAGGCGTGGAAAGTCCGCACCTGCATCGCCTGCGTCATACTGCCGTCAAGGCCGGGGATGGAGGTGAGGCGTTCGCGCATTTCTTCCGCAGCCTTTTTGGAAAAAGTAATCAATAACAGATGGCTCGGATGAACCCGGTGGACACGCAGCAAGTAAGCCACTCGGCAGACCAGAACGGTGGTTTTGCCTGAACCGGCCCCGGCTAAGGTGAGCAAAGGTCCCTTGAAATGGCGCACCGCCTGAACTTGCGCTTCATTTAATAGAATTTGACTGCGCTCCAAGTCGCGAAAAAAGAACGCATCCTGATCCTCATTGGACACGAAATCTGAGCTATTGGTTAATTGTGCCATTGAGGCATGGGGGATCGGCCGTTCAAGTGTAGGTTTCGAGCCTAACGGAGTAGGGTATATAGAAAGAGAACTCATTATTATTCACCTGTTTTCTAGCATTTCTGAACTACCTATTCTATCACAATTTTTGTCTAAAGAAAGGACAACTAATCCTATGGTTATATCTAATGTTAAATTGCTATGGGGTCAATTTCAAAAGCATGATGCGACAGGACTTGCCGCACAGTGCGCCTACTACTTTTTACTGTCGCTGTTCCCTTTTCTTCTGTTTATTTTGAGTTTACTGGGATATTTGCCCTTCTCATCGGATGATGTTGTGCTGCTGATCAAAGAGTACATCCCGGGAGCGGTCTCCGGTTGGCTGGAGGAAACACTCAGCAACCTGCTGAATGTAAAAAGAGGCGGCACGCTTTCCTTTGGATTAATTCTGGCTTTGGTGAGCGCCAGCGCTGCGATGAATTCCATCGTTATTGCCGTGAACAAAGCATATGGACTGCCGGAGCGCAAAAGTTTCATCCACTCGCGATTTCTCGCTGTGATGCTGACATTGGGCATGCTTATCGTTATCGCTTCCGCGCTGCTGCTCAGCGTATTCGGGCACTGGATCGGGGATTGGATGGCGGCACATGTCCATATCGCGACAACGAAGATTAGTATCTGGAATAATTTTCGCTGGATTCTGAACTTTATCATTCTCTTTATTGTGTTCACAGGGATTTACTACATAGCTCCCAACACCTGCTTAACTTGTAAAAGTGTACTTCCCGGCGCGCTGTTCGCAGCCATTGGCTGGCAGGCGACCTCCTTGGGCTTCTCCTTTTATGTCAACAATTTCACTAATTATAGTGCGACCTACGGAAGTGTCGGGGGGATCATTGTGCTGATGACCTGGTTCTACATCTCGGCGCTGATCATTATTATTGGCGGAGAAATCAACGCGCTCAAGCATGTGAAAAAACAGAATGACCTACAAAGTCTCACAATTGATAAAAAGCATAGATAACACGACTGGATCCTGCGATCCGTGGCCGTGCTGCCTATGCTTTTTTTTGTCTACCAGGCGAGAATACCGCCATCCAATCGCTTTACGCCGCGAATTTTACCAAGCTGCTCCGCTAGCCGAAATAGCGCATAATCCTTCATCTTCGCCTCTATCATAACGTCAACGCGTGGTAAGCCGGCCTCTTTGCAGCTTTTCAGAAAAGCGATTAGCTGATCGGGCTCGATGTAGTCCGCATGGGAGCGAAACTCCTTCGTGTCCTTAGCGGCTTTGGGCGAGGAGACGTGAATCTTCAGCGGGAGATCGCCCCACGTTTGGGCAATCTGCAGCAGCAGTTCCGCAGGCGAAGCTGTGGAGGGGTTGCACCAGTCATGGTGCAGGTCCAGCATGCAGGGCCGCTGAACTTTTTGACTCACAGCCAGCGTTTCTTCCAATGTATAGGTTTTGTCATCATTCTCAAAAGTAAGCCTGCGCATGACCTGCTCCGGCACCTCAGGGATCTTCGCGAATAGCCGCTCCGTAGCGGCTTTTTTATCACCATATACTCCGCCAACATGGATGTTGATGATCGCTGAGGGATCCAGTCCCATTCCATCCAGAATAGCCGCGTGATAGAGTAGATCTTGAATGGAGGCCTCAACGACAGCGTCACTCCCGTTCAGCAAGGTGTATTGATTGGGGTGCATACTTAGGCGAATATCATGAGCTTTGGCGAAATCTCCGAGCTGCTGCAGCTCTTTTTTGTATGCCGCTGCGACATCAATCTTTACATCTGGATGAGTGGCAAGGGGAATAAGCTGAGAGGACAGGCGAAATAAGTGAATGCCATGGGCTGCGTTGTAATAGAGGATGCGCTGGGTGGCTGCGAGATTACTGCGACCGATATCGATTGCGCGCTGGATAGCTTCCTCACGCGGCCGCTGAGAAAATAACTTATATGTGAATGTCGAGCTGGGCGTGTTTTGATAGATCGCCATGGCAATGGAAACGAATCCGAGTCTGATAAGCATGGATTATTGAGCCTCCGGTAGTGGTCCTGTAGTCAGTAAGAGTAGTTTGTCCCAAGTATTTCGTTATAATTTCATTGACATTGATTCTCATTTTCAATATATTTATGATAATGGGTATCAGTGTCTAAATTTACATAGAAACGGGTGAGTACTATTCATCGTTTAGTTGCAGATAGATTGAATATTTCTTATGGCGAGCATTTGATTGTTGAAAATTTGAATTTAAGTATCCCAACCGGGAAAATTACGGCGCTCGTAGGTGCCAATGGTTCAGGCAAATCTACGATTCTCAAATCGATGGCGAGAATTATGAAGCCTCAGCAGGGAACGGTTCTGCTTGATGGGAAATCCATCCACAGCCAGTCGACGAAAGAAGTCGCGAAGCAATTGGCTATTCTGCCGCAAAATCCGATTGCCCCGGAGGGTCTGACGGTTTCTGAACTTGTCGGCTACGGCCGCTTCCCGCATCAACGTGCGATGGGATCCTTGAGCAAGGAAGACAACCAGGTCATTCATTGGGCGATTGAAGTAACCGGCTTGATGCAGTTTGCAGACCGTCCTGTTGATCAACTATCGGGCGGACAACGTCAGAGGGCTTGGATTGCCATGGCGCTTGCGCAGCAAACGGACCTTTTATTTCTCGATGAACCGACTACGTTCCTGGATATGGCTCATCAACTTGAGGTCCTCAAATTACTGGAGAAATTAAATCGCGAGCAAGGCCGTACGATTATCATGGTTGTGCATGATTTGAACCACGCTACGCGGTATGCCCAGCATGTCGTGGCTATTCAAGCAGGCAAAGTTATGTGCGAGGGAACTCCAGCGGAAGTCGTGACGAGTGAAACCCTGCGTACCATTTTCAATGTGGAAGCGGACATTGTCCCCGATCCTCGTTCGGGAGTTCCTATTTGTATCCCTTATGAACTAGCTGACAAAGCGCATAGCGGCGCTTCCAAAAGTGAAACGGTCACCATCCCGACGGAACGCAAGGAAGCAGTAGCTGCTATCTAGCCACATGGAGGAAGCGGAGGAAGCAGGCATGGAGAAACCAGCTGTTCAATTTGCCTTACTTGAGAAATACTTGCACGTGACGGACAAAGCCCCGGCGGGCGCTTCACAAGTTATGCCTATAACGGATTTGTTGAAGGCAGAAACGATGCAGGGGTTATTAGATTTAGGGCTTGAGCAGTATAAAGCAACTTCTCGCTTGCTGCCGGCCTCCTTACTGGGTGTGGCGCTCTTTAACTTAGTCGGAGCTCTACATTATGCAGCTGCTACCTATAATCATTGGCTAGATCTCAGCTTGGCTAATTTGAACTTTTATCTGGAAGATCATGGGGACCATCTTCATGTCGGTTTTGAGGTCAAGGAAGTTCGTTTGCAGGTTTTGCCTGAATTAAATTGGGAAGAAACATTGCAGGAATTATACGCTCAATTTTTCCGGGATCATTTCAATCCACTTGTTCAGTCGATTGCTGAGCAGGCAGATGTAAAGCCCGACATGATTTGGAATCAATATGCTGCGAGATTGACATTTGCTCAGGATTTCTTGTTGGGGCAGCCGCTTCCGGCGGAGATGAAGGAACGTTATTTGAATGGCTACAAAGTGTTGACGCAAGGAATCAGTGCGGATGTGTTTGGTCGGAGACGGAATCCTTTTCTGCATCTAAAGCCGATTTATTTGGATAGTCCGAATGAAGAGGGGAAAAAGGTTCTGATGCGCTCCTCCTGCTGTATGTACAATTGCCGCGAGGGCGGGGAGTTGTGTTACACCTGTCCGAAAAGGACCGAGAAGGACCGTCTGGAGATGAAAGAGAAGCTGGCAGCTGTGAAATAGTGATTATCGGACTTTTGATGGCTTCGCAGCGCCATGAATAAAAGCAAGCTGCTTGAAGGAAAAAAGCCCCCCATCCCATGAAATCATGGTGATCGGGGGCTCATTTTTATTTTAAACGCGTTCAACCTTCAACAGGTTAGTCGTACCGGATTTGCCCACTGGCACACCGGCGGAGACAACGGTAAGGTCGCCTTTTTTCACATAGCCAAGTGTTTCGGCTTGTTGAATAGCGGAGCGGATCATCGCGTCGGTGGACTCGCAGAACTCGCCTAGAACGGGGATAACGCCTTGAACCATACTCAGTTGGCTGATGGCATGTTGACTTGCTGTAACCGCGATAATAGGCGCTTGCGGGCGGTATTTGGCAATCATCCGCGCTGTAAAGCCGGTTTCCGTTGGTGTCAGGATAGCTGCAGCGTTCAACTTGTCGGAAGAAGAGACGACTGCTTGGCAAAGCACCTCGGTGATTTCGTTGTTCGATTGCAGCTGGGCATCGATCAAGGAGCTGCGTTCCATGGTCTGTTCGACACGCTCAGCAATTGTCGCCATCATAGTGACGGATTCGATCGGGTATTTCCCGGCAGCCGTTTCGCCGGACAGCATCACTACATCGCTGCCATCCAGAACGGCATTCGCTACGTCACTCACTTCTGCGCGAGTAGGACGCGGGTTGCGCTGCATGGAATCGAGCATTTGCGTTGCGGTAATAACCGGCTTGCCAGCGAGGTTGCAAGCGCGAATCATATCCTTCTGCGCAATAGGAACTTCTTCTGTCGGGATCTCTACGCCCAGGTCGCCACGTGCAACCATGATGCCATCGGATGCTTCCAGAATGGAAGCGAAGTTCGTCATGCCTTCTTCGTTCTCGATCTTCGAAATAATCGGCGTCAAGCCAGCGCCATGCTGCTCCAGAATACCGCGAACCTCACGAACATCGTTGCCGTTGCGGACGAAAGACATCGCGATGATGGAGATGTTTTCTTCGACACCGAATTTAAGATGCATAACATCGCGCTCAGTAACACCTGGAAGCGATGTGCGTACGCCAGGCAAGTTAACGCCTTTGCGCTGTTTCAGAACGCTTTGATTCAGGACGACGCAAGTCACTTCCGTGCCTTCAATTTTCTCGACGCGAAGTTCTATGGAACCATCATCGATCAGAACGAGATTGCCTGGCACCACGTCTTGTGGAAGCCCAGGGTAATTGACAGAAACGCGGCTGGAATCACCGATAATTTGTTCGGTAGTCAAGACGATACGATCTCCGCTTTGCAAATCGTAGCCGGCATCTTTCAATTGGCCGATGCGAATTTCCGGACCTTTGATATCCATCAGGATCGGAATAATGACGCCAAGTTCTTGGGCGGCCTGGCGAACACGCTGAATGCGACCGCGATGCTCATCCAAATCGCCATGTGCCATATTTAACCGCGCAACGCTCATGCCTGCACGAATCAGTTCTTTCAAAGTGGGGATGGAATCGCAAGCGGGTCCCATGGTGCAAATAATTTTTGTTTTACGCATTGTGTAGGACTTCCTTTCATCGTGGACGAAACAATTTTGGCTTCATTATATGCCTAATTGAGGTTAGTTTCTATGAAATATAGTATAGTATATGTACTATAGTACAGAATTGGGTGAGTCCATGAAGGTTACCAACTTTACCTATGACAAGAGCAGTCAATGGTATGTAGAAGAGCAGGGAGGCAGCGAGGACTGGCTGCTCGTTCTCGTCACGTATGGGCGATGCGTGTATTGGATCAATGAGAAGAAGCAACTGCTGAGCAAAGGGCAATGGCTGCTTATACCGAACCATGTTCCCTTTTATGGCAGAAGCGTTCCAACGATGATTCACGAAAAGTATGTGGTGCAGTTCAACGCACAGGCAATGGCGGAATTTTTCCCACTTCTCCAGACATCCGAATATACAAGCGCATCTACCAGCAAATATGAACTGATTCTCGACAAGCTGCGCCTCATGCATCTGCAATGGCAAGACAAACAGCCCTATTATCTCACGCTTTGCGAAGCGCTGCTAAAAGAGCTGTTTGTGTATTTGCACCGGGAGTGGGATCAAGCCGCTGCATCGGTTGGGTCCATTCACCTGGTGGAGCAGATGAAGGGATACATCCAGAGTCATCACCGAGAGCATGTGACCAAGGATGAATTAGGCGCTTGCATCAGCCGATCTCCGAACTACGCCGCGTCGCTTTTCCGCAAGGTGACAGGTCAGACGATCAGCGAGTTCGTACACGCGACCAGAATCAAAACAGCGGTCTACATGCTAAGGCATTCTGCCTTAACCGTATCGGAGATATCCGAGTTTATCGGATACAATGATCCGTCCTATTTCTATCGTGTATTCAGGCGCTTGACTGGCTTAGTTCCCACGGATTTGGTCTCGGATCGCGAAACGATTCGCAAATAAATGGTTACATCGTTCCGCCGCCGCGGCGCACTTCAGAAGGAATTTGTTCAGGCCCTTTATCTATATTCTGATAGATGAATGTGCCTACACTGGCTTCATCGTATTTATCGAGCTGCATCGTTTTGGTCCAAGCGGTTACAACGACTTCCTTATCGCTAGGCACATCGGGATTGGGAACAGCGAGAATGCCAGCGCCAGCCTTTTTAAAATGAGTCAAATATTCCAATTGGTCAAGCAGCGCCTGAGGAGCATCCGGATGGTAATGGATAATAATATCACCATGCTCCAGATTATGAACCAGCTTCTCATATCCGGGTCTTTCTTTATAAAAGCCGAACTTCAGATCGTGCGGACTGTGCGTCCCGGAAGTCGGAATTTTCATTTCATAAGTCAACATACCTTCATCGTGTCCGCGCCCGTAATCTTTATCCGTAGTGACTTGAATCGGGGCATTGTAGTTTAATTTCTCGACGCTGTACTTGCTGGAAGAGCGCTGAATCAAGGAGGTTCCTACGCATATAATAGCAATAATAACGAGCGTGTGAGAGATCGTCAGCAGGGTCCTGCGCTTTTTGTTTTGCGCCTGTTTCTCGGCTTTTTTTAAGCGGCTTGTATTGGCTTTGTGGGCTTTCGCAGCTAGCAAGTAGCCGATAATGGCAGCAACAAAAAAAGCCAAGCCTATATAAAGCAAAATAGCAATAGCATCCGTGCCTGTTGATATGTTTGAATGATCCATAGATATGATCTCCTTTGCAAATAAAATAAGTAGTATAGATGAAACCAATCAACACTACATATTGTAGTTTTAAAGGGGGTGGGAAGTCAAATCTTGCCCATAGTTAAGTTTTTACAGGCGGTCTATTTGGAAAAAAGAGGATTTCGCGGCCCTTTTGTTGAATACTGCGATTCATGTCTATTTATGTAGAAAAAAGGGGAGAAAGCGAAAGTGTCGGAACAGAAATTAGAGCTTCATAGAAGAAATGGATTGATGGTTAAGCTATTATGGGGCTGTTTAGTTTTGGGTCTTGCAGCCGCTTACAGATCACCGGATTTAATTATGATTCTACTGGCTTATGGGGCACCGATTGCGTTGATTTGTACCTTGCTGGTGTGGAAAAAAATCTGGGTACCCTACACGATGTATGTCATTGCTATTGGGTTTAATGTCATTTCCTATTTCTTCATGGCCAATGATCCTGCTCTATCCAGCATCCTTATTTTGTACCTCGGACTTACGCTCGTTTCCTTGTATATGAACTTTCGGCCACTGATACTTAATGGCGTAATCGGTCTTATCAATTTGAATTATTTCTGTTCAACCCTTCCGGGCAGTGTCGATCTGATTGCGATTAATGTTTTCTATGTCTTGACCATCATTACACTTATTGGGCAGGGGCAAATCGGAACGCGGATGCTGGCTAATGTAGCTAAGAGTGTAAGGGAGTCGGAGCTTGCGCGGGTTAAGACGGAAGAGGTTTTAACAGGCGTTCGCAAAACGACGGAAGTGCTTGGCACATCAAGCCAAACACTGCAGGAGAATGCCTCGGTGACAGGCCGAATCACTGAAGAAGTCGTAGCTGCTTTCCAAGAAATCTCTATCGGTATCGACTCCCAAGCGACCAGTATCACGGACATTACATCGGCCATTCAAGATGTGAATGAGACGGTTGAACAGACGTCTTCCGCTTCCAACACGATGAGCAGCAGATCCCGGGATACGGCGAAAATGACGAATGAAGGCAAGAGTCAAATGGAAGATTTAGCGCTCAAAATCAAGGATATTACTGAAATAGTGACGGAAACATCGGACATCATGAATGAAGTCAACGAAGAAAATGTGAAAATCGGAAATATCGTAACGACCATTGCCGAAATAGCGAATCAAACGAACCTGCTGTCGTTGAATGCATCGATTGAGGCTGCGCGAGCTGGGGAACATGGACAAGGATTCTCGGTAGTCGCCAATGAAATTCGTAAGTTGGCACAGAATGCGCATATGGCATCAACGGATATTTCGGAAATTCTGGGCTCTATTCAGAATAAAGTGGAGTCAGCGGTTGCGAAGGTTGCTATCGGCAAAACAGCTGTAGAATCAGGCAAAAAGTCAGCAGAAAGCGTGGATCAACTCTTCGAAGTCATCCATAGAAATACGGCTGAGGTAATGGAACAAGCCGAGAATTTGCAGCAGATGAACAATCTTTTGCACAGTTCATCGCAGCGCGTAGCTGAGGAGATGACGTCCGTCGCGGCGATTACCCAGCAATCTGCAGCTTCGGTTGAACAGGTTTTGGCCAGTGCGGAAGTCCAACAGAAACGCGTTGAGGATATTGTAGATAGCATCCGCCAATTGAACGGGCTCACGCATGACCTGCAGCATTTGATAGAGAAATAAGAGGTTCCAAAAAAAGGATTGCCAAACAGCAGGCAATCAGCTACAGTTAAGCCAAATGAATAGCAACACGGGTGCTTGATGAAGTCAGGCTGAGATAGTGGCCCTATGCCACTGACCGTTAATCTGATCTGGATAATGCCAGCGTAGAGAATGAAGTGCCTTTCCTAGCACTAAGTTTATGCCTGCCGGTATTCGGTGGGCTTTTTTTACGTGTTCGCCTATCTCATTTACCAAAAACGTTCCAAGAAAAGGAGTCGAAAATCAGATGGCGCAAAAAGCAACAGCAAGCAAGGGGTTAAAATTAACCGATATTCTGATCACAATCGTGATCGCAGCGGTATTTGGGGTTATTTATCGCATTTGGGGGCCAGTGTACGATATGTTAAAGCCCATAGGGCTGCACGCTGACCAGCTCGGTTATGGCATGTGGTTTATGGCAGCGACCTTCGCTTTCCTCGTCATTCGCAAACCGGGGGTTGCCCTGCTGGCTGAACTCGCGGCGGCAACTATTGAAGCGTTGTTTGGCGGGTCATGGGGCCCAGCTACGCTTGTTTATGGTATTTTGCAGGGATTGGGAGCGGAACTTATCTTTGCACTCTTCCTATATCGTCGTGTGAACGTTGGCGTGACGGTTCTGGCAGCTATCGCATCCGCGGTGTTGTCTCTGTTCATTGACAGCTATTATGGGTATATTGATCAACTGACGTTCTGGAATTATTGCTTGTTTATTGGACTGCGTCTCTTGGGAAGCGCCTTGATTGCAGGCGTATTCGCTTACTATTTGGCAAGTGCGTTAGGACGCACAGGAGTACTGAATCTGATTCGACCTGTTTCGAAGAAAGATTACGACGTACTGGGGTAATGCGATGAGTGAGCGAATAGGAGTTACCAATCTTAGGCTAAAATATCCCGGAGAAGACGCCCCCCTGTTATTTCAGGGGGTTTCCTTTTCTATTGAGCCAGGGGAAAAAGTGCTGCTGCTGGGGCCAAGCGGTTCAGGCAAATCAACACTGCTTCAAGTGCTCAGCGGGATTGTCCCTGATATTATCGAAATCCCGCTGAAAGCGGAAGAAATTCGCACACCGACCAGATGGGGGTATGTTTTTCAAGACCCGGATACCCAGTTCTGCATGCCGTATGTGGATGAGGAAATTGCTTTTGTACTGGAAAATTTGCAAGTGCCGCGCGAAGAAATGCCTGCAAGGATCGCCTACTATCTCCAGTTAGTGGGGCTGGATCTGGCGGATACGCATACGTTAATCGGTCAGTTGTCCCAAGGGATGAAGCAGCGGCTGGCGATAGCGAGTGTGCTTGCGTTGGAGCCTGAGGTGCTGTTCTTGGATGAGCCGACCGCGCTTCTCGATGAGGAAGGGACCCGGCAAGTATGGGACACTATCCGCGAGATCAGCTCCGATAAGACACTGGTGATCGTGGAGCATAAAATCAGCGGAATGCTCGATCTGATTGATCGCATCATCGTGATGGCTCCAAATGGAGAGCTATTGGCGGATGGTCCTCCGCAGCAAATATTCCAGGCATATAGGAAACAGATTGCGGAATACGGCATTTGGTATCCAGGTGTCTGGGATGATTATGAACAAGCGAATGGGGGATGGGGCGCGGGCAGATCTGTAAGAACAGATGCGCAGAGCCTGCAGCCTGTCATGATCTTCCGTAATTTCGCCGGGCTTCGCGGCGGGCAGGTTAAGACCTCTGTGGATAACTTACAGGTGTATCCTGGCGATTGGATTGCCGTGATCGGCGCCAATGGCGCTGGCAAAAGCTCGCTGCTGCTAGCCATCATGCGGTTGCTCAAGACCCGTGGCGAGTGCTGGGTCGAGGGGGTTAAGGGCAGCCGAATCGAACAGCTAGCTGAGCAGATCGGCTTCGTGTTTCAGAATCCGGAATTTCAATTCGTGACGAATTCGGTGGAGGAAGAGCTGAGCTACTCCTTGCCGGAGGCAGAGCAGCCGGCTGAAGGCCAGAGCGCATCTATAGAAGCGATGCTCAGGGATTACGACCTGCTCGCGCTGCGCAAGCGGCATCCGTTCCAGCTCTCGATGGGCCAGAAGCGCAGGCTTAGCGTGGCGTCCGCGATGGTGCGCGGACCCCGCATCCTGCTGCTGGATGAGCCCACCTTCGGGCTCGATGCGCACGGTACGATGCGCATGCTGCAGCAGCTGGAACGGCTGCGCGCGGACGGTACGGTGATCGTCATGGTCACGCACGATCCGCAGATCGTAGAGCGCTGGGCGTCCCGCGTCTGGGAAGTTAAGGCTGGCTGCGTAAACGAGAAGCCAGCCAGGAAGGAGCTCCGGTCCTATGCAGCTAACCTTCGCATATAGAGAAACCTGGCTTCACCGGGTCAATCCCGGCGTGAAGCTTGTTCTGTCCATCCTTCTGTTTATTGTGGTTGTATTCACCCACAACTTGAATACGATGATGTACCTGACTTTAGGTGCATTGCTGCCGTTGGTGTTGTTCTCCGGCCACCCCGTTAAGCGGCTGCTGCTGTATGCTTCACCGTTTCTGCTTATTTTCGTATCCTCAGCTATGGGCATGATGATGTTCGGAAACGGAGAGACGCTATGGTTTCAGTGGGGCTTCATTCGCATCACAGAAGAAAGCTTCTACCGCGGCATTCACCTTGGTTTTCGAGGGACACAAGTCGCTGCCGTTGGCCTGCTTTTTAGTTTAACGACTCGGCCAGTCGCCTTATTTTATGCCATGATGCAGCAATGGAAGGTGGCGCCGAAATATGCGTACAGCTTCCTCGCCGCGATGCGGATGCTGCCGCAAATGCTCGAGGAGTTGCAAACGCTTCGCCATGCGCTGAAAGTGAGAGGGCGGCCAAAGAAGCGCAGCCCGCTCACCGCATGGTACGCGACGCTGCGGATGTATACGATCCCATTGCTGGCTCAGAGCATTCGCCGTGCTCATCGGACTGCGGTCGCGATGGAAGCGAAGCGCTTCTCCACCTCAAAGAAGAGGACGTATTATTACCGCGTATCCTACTCTTTGGCAGACTTCTATTATGTGATTTATTGGATTCTAATTGTCGTAATTGCCCATTGGGCGGGTACTGTTTGGCCCATTGTTAATGCCATAGATGTCAGATAGACGAAAAAAACCTCAACTCCACGAGTGGAATTGAGGTTTTTTTCACTTTGATTAATGCTTGAGATTCACATAGCTGGTAACTTTTTGGCCGGATGCTGTGACAGCTGTCAATTCGAAATAAGTCACATTCCCAACGACATGCACACTGCCATCGGTCACGGTTACAGTGCCTACAGCCCCGTCAGCCGCGTTGCCTTTGACATCGTTCGTGATGAAAAGAGTGCCAAGTGCAAAGTTGTATTTAGGGATTTCACTGTTTTTATAAGTAATGCCATAGTTATCGGTAATGGAGAGATCCATCGCGGTGTAGGCATCAAAAGTTGTTTCGTAGTTGCTGCCTACAAGCGCCAACGTCTTATCAATGGTCGTTGTGCCAGCTTTGATTTCTTTGGCTGTAATCGAATCTTTAGTCACAGTCACGGTAACATGAAGCTGTTTGGCATCGCCATTTCCGATTTGGACCAAGACACTAACGTCTGCAGTTCCAACTTTATTGCCAAGGACATAGCCGCGATGCGTGGTTGCGTTCAGACCTGTTTTAACAATGCTTGGATCCGAAGAATGAATGGATTGAATAATACCAGGAACTGCAACCGTATCTCCGCTAGCATCTTTTACTTTGATTTCAATTTCTTTGGCAAATTTACTGAGCGTTGGGTCTTCAGCTGTCGCTTTATCAGCAAGACCGTTAGAACCCGTTGCAGCAGCTGTCAGTCCGCTGTCAAGAACAGCAGCAAGTGTGTAGGTGCCAACAATTGAAATGTTGCCCGAATCGCTAGGGGCTGCAGCTACTTTGAAGCTAGCTGTGCCTGTTTGGATAGCGGAAGCATCAAGGCCGCCAAGCGTTACTGTGTAGTCACCGGCAGCAAGCGCCAAATCTGCCGTCAGGGTGACGGATTGCGCATCAGTGGACCATACGGCTTTGGTTGGGACAACGGTCGTGCCATTTTTCAAAACGAGTGTCGCTTTCGTCGTATCTACACTGCGGTTGAGCGTTACTTGAACGCTTTTGGTATCGGAAGCAGCCGCGGCTTTAGTGATGGAAACAAGGTTTTGCTTGTCGAAAGCTTGCTGAGCTGTGTATGAGCTCTGAACGAGATCAGCGCGAATAGCCAACTGCTCGCCAGTTTTGCCAGCAGGATGAATGCCGAGATCTGACGCTTGTTTCACAGCATCCGAATACCAAGGTGAACCCGTTGTGCTGACTTTTTTGCCTAAACCTTTGAGCAGCAGCGTATCCAGTTGACCTGTTGTTACCGAATCACCGGGTACGAATGTTGTGTCAGTCACACCATCAATAAGACCTGCTTTTTTAGCGGCTTCAATGTAAGGAATCGCCCATCCGTTTGCGGCATCATTCGCATGAACGTCGGAGAAGCTGGATACCTTAACCGTAGGATCAACTTTGATGTCATAGATAAGAGTGGCTACTTTAGCAAATTGTGCCCGAGTCATATTTTGATTGATGCCGAAAGAGTTGTCCGAAACGCCATCGAAAATGCCTTCTACCAACATGGCATCAATTTTGGCTTTCAATGCAGCATCAGTATTGGACAAGTCAGTGAAATCAGCGCTTGTTTTCGCCGCAGCAGCAGCTGGATTAGAAAGTGTTGCAGAAGCAAATAGAGAGAAAGCCATTGCGGCCGTCGCGATCATAGTCAGTTTTTTCATAGTACCTCCTGAAGTTGAATGCATTTTTGAATCTAGCAAACTATCGAGCGTGTTCTGTTGCTATAACTATACCTTGCACGATAGAGTACGTCATTGTCAAATTCTTGGCAATCTACATAGGAGAGTGCCAGCGACAAGCTGCACTGGTTGCTAAAAATATGCTGGAAAACGTAAAGCAAGCTATGCTATACTCTACAAACAGGAGATGATCAGATGAATTCGAAGATGTCTTTTCAACCATTGAATCGGCCCAAGCTGGTGGATGATGTTGTGAATCAATTGCAGAAGAAGATCTCCGAAGGCGATATTAAGCCTGGAGAGAAGATTCCAACGGAACCCGAGCTTATGCAGCAATTCGGTGTTGGCCGCTCAACCATCCGCGAAGCGGTTAGGGTGCTTGTCCATGCAGGTCTGCTTGAGAAGAAGCAGGGCTTCGGTACTTTTTTGACAGCCCAGACGGGGGTGCAGGAACCGCTGGACCATCGGCTGCGCAGAGCCGAGATTCTGGAGGTTTATGAGGTCAGGCGGATGCTGGAACTGGAGATATCCCGATTGGCTGCCGAGCGCCGCGACGAGCATGATTTGGAGCAGATGCGCCGCGCACTTGATCAACGGTTGGAAGCGTTGGAGAAAGGGGACATCAGCACGTATCTGAGCTCCGACGTGAAGTTTCATTTGTCCATTGCGATCGCCAGCAAAAACAGCGTTGTCATCGACCTGTATCGCTCTTTTACATCCGTTTTGCTGGAGACATCGCATAAATTGGTGAGCGTTCAAACAGTTCACGACCCGCAGCATCTGTTTCATGAGAGCATGTATCAAGCGATTAAAGACAAGGATGTAGCGGCAGCGGAGCAATGGACTAGGCAAAACCTAGAAGAAACGGTCAGCCAGCTTCGCAAAGTACTTAACCAGGAGTAGCTCGACTCTCCTATCATTTCAAACGTCAGATGATATGACGAAAGGGGTTTGTTCTCACATGTCCGATTCAAGTATCGCTCGCAACCAAACGGTTTACGCCATCTTATTTTCTATCAGTTTGGTGCATTTATTGAATGATGCCATTCAGTCTGTTATTCCAGCTGTCTTCCCGATCCTTCACGAATCCTTGCACCTCAGCTTTAGTCAAATCGGTTGGATCGCCTTTACGTTGAATGTGACGGCTTCCTTGTTCCAGCCCTTGATTGGTCTGTATACAGATGCCAAACCTAAGCCTTTTTTGCTGCCCGCTGGTGTATTCTTCTCGCTGATCGGTGTGATTGTTCTAGCTGTGGCTTCCTCGTTCACACAGATCATTATAGCGGTTATTCTCGTCGGACTAGGCTCCTCCGTTCTCCATCCTGAAGCGTCGCGGGTTGCTTATTTGGCTGCCGGACCCCGCCGGGGACTCGCCCAGTCGATCTTCCAAACTGGCGGCAACATCGGGCAGGCACTAGCCCCTATATTTACGGCACTGATCTTCGTGCCCTTCGGACAGTTCGGCATTATTTGGTTTTCATTTGTGGCTGCTGCCGGTATTATCGTTCAATTTTTCGTGGCCAAATGGTATCGCAAGATGGGAGCTCGTCCTGCCAAATCCAAATCCACAGGTGTTGTCAAAAAGCAACTCCCTCGCAAAATGGTTGCCTATGCCATCACGATTTTAATTATGTTATTATTTTCTAAATTCGTTTACGTTGCTAGCATGACAGGGTTTTATGCCTTCTATTTAATTGAACACAGCCAACTTTCGGTTGAAAAAGCACAGCTCTTCATTTTCACGCTGTTGGCAGCTGGAGCCGTAGGCACCTTCATGGGAGGCCCGCTGGCAGATCGTTTCGGCAGGCGGAATATGATCTGGTTCTCGATCCTTGGAACGGCACCGTTCTCCTTGCTGCTGCCCTACGCTAATTTGTTCTGGGCAGGTGTGCTTTGTGCATGTATTGGTTTTATTTTGTTATCCGGCTTCTCGGTTATTGTCGTGTATGCGCAAGAATTGCTGCCTGGCAAGGTGGGGACGGTGTCGGGTCTGTTTTTCGGCTTAGCTTTTGGCTTAGGCGGGATTGGATCGGCTGTGCTTGGCACGTTGGCGGACGCAACCAGCATTTCTTTCGTCATTAAACTGTGTGCTTTCCTGCCGTTAATCGGACTGTTGGCGGTATTCCTTCCAACTGATAAAAAGCTGAATCTGCAAGAAGCTGAACTGCCGCAAGCAACCGTTAGCGCCTAATATGCGAAGGAGAGAACCGCTATGCTTCCCATAATTGAAATGAACAAAGTCTCTTGGTTCCGCGAAAATAAAACGATTTTGAACCAAGTCGATTGGCAGGTATCCCACGGAGAGCATTGGGCTGTGCTGGGGTTGAATGGTTCAGGCAAAACAACGCTGCTCAATATGATTAATGGCTATATCTGGCCGAGTGAAGGGCATATGTCCGTGTTGGGGCATCCCTTCGGAACGGTAGATTTAAGGGATCTGCGCAAATCGATCGGTTGGGTAAGCTCCTCTTTGCAGGAGAAGTTGTACGCCTCTGACAAAACACAGCACGTTGTTATCAGCGGCAAGCATGCTTCCATAGGGCTTTATGAAAAGCCCAGCGAGGAGGACTTCGAACAGGCTAAGCAGTTGATGCAGCGTCTATCCTGCTTCCATTTATACGATCGCACGTACCAGTCCTGCTCCCAAGGGGAGAAGCAGAAGGTGCTGATTGCCAGAGCATTAATGGCTGCGCCCAAATTGTTGATTTTGGATGAGGCGACGAATGGTCTCGATTTTCTATCGCGGGAAGCTTTGTTGGCGAGTGTAAATGAGCTGGCTCAAGGTCCGGATGCTCCTACTTTGCTATTCGTGACGCACCATATTGAAGAAATTCTTCCGGTCTTTAATCAATCGTTGTTGATTCGCCGCGGCGAGGTGTTTGCCAAAGGGGCTTCACGTGATGTGTTGACAAGCGAGGGCTTGTCGTCCTTTTTTGAGACACAGGTTGAGGTGAATTGGCAGAGTGAGCGTCCATGGCTTTCCATTCCGAATAAGGCTTGAATAAGGTTTGCACAAGGCAAGAGGTCGTGCAACAATAGAGGAAGATCAAGTTGAAGGAGTGGAAAGAAACATGGATATAAAAGAAGCGATTCGCGATCGACGCAGCATGGGGAAGGTGAAGCAGGAATCCATCGACAAGGCGTTGATCGAAGAAATTCTGGAGGCAGGCACATGGGCGCCCAACCATTGCCATACAGAGCCATGGCGCTTCTGGGTCTTGACGGGAGATGGCAGAGGTTTGCTCGGCCAAGGATATGCCGCAGTGGCATTAGCTGAAGCGGACCCGGCGCTCACAGAGGACGAACTTGCGAAGCTGAAAAGCATCAGCGAGAAGAAAGCGTTCCGTGCTCCCGTTGTTATCGCAGTTGCGGTTACACCGTCAGAAACGCCAATCATTCCTGTTATTGAGGAATACGGAGCTGCACATGCTGCGGTACAGAATATGTTGTTAACCGCTCACGCCTTGGGCCTCGGAGCGATCTGGCGGTCAGGTGCCCCAATGTATCATGCCAAAATGAAAGAGACGTTCGGTCTCGCCCACCAGGAGGAACTTGTCGCTCTGATCTATCTCGGTTATCCAGATGTGGATGCTCCCACATCGAAGCGCGTGCCGTTCGCCGAGAAGACGATCTGGGTGAGTGAATAGCTTACAAAAAAAAGACTGTTAATCACGTCGCATGGATGTGATTAACAGTCTTTTTGCTTTATTTTTTGAGCGCAACCGCAACCTTCGCGGCGGTTTCTGCATTGTGATAAACAAGCGCGATGTTCGTTTCCAAGCTGCGGCCTTCGGTGAGCTGTTTGATGCGCGCTAGCAGGAATGGCGTGACCTTCTTGCCGGTCACGTTTTGCTCTTTGGCCTCAGTCAGCGCCTGCTGAATGACGCCTTCGATTTCCAGATGGTTCATCGCGGATTCCGCGGGAACCGGGTTGGCAATGATGGCGCCGCCGGCGATGCCCAGCTCCCACTTCGTGCGGAGCATAGCTGCCACGTCCGCTGCATCATCAAGGCGGAAGTCTACGCCGTAGCCGCTTTCGCGTGCGTAGAAGGAAGGGAATTCGCTCGTTTGGTAACCAACCACGGGAACGCCGTGAGTTTCCAAATATTCGAGCGTCCGGCCAATATCAAGAATCGACTTCACGCCTGCGCAGACAACGGCTACGTTCGTCTGTGCCAGCTCGGTCAAATCGGCGGAGACGTCCATGGATACTTCACCTTCACGGTGAACGCCGCCGATACCGCCCGTTGCGAACACTTCGATGCCCGCAAGCGCTGCGCCAATCATCGTAGCTGCTACCGTAGTCGCACCGATCTTGCCAGAGGACAAGATATAGCCGAAGTCGCGGCGGCTGACTTTTTCAACTTGACCATTTGTCGCAAAAGCTTCAAGCTCTTGCTCATTCAAGCCAATTTTGATCTTGCCGTCCATGATGCCGATCGTTGCCGGGACAGCGCCGTTGTCGCGAATAATTTGTTCCACTTTTCTTGCCATTTCAATATTTTGCGGGTAAGGCATGCCGTGAGAAATGATTGTCGTTTCAAGGGCAACGACCGGTTTATTAGCAGCTAAAGCTTCTTTGACTTCATCAGTGAACGTTAAATAGGATGTATTCAGCATAGGGATTAGTCTCCTTTAGTTATCGAATTGTGGACTTGTTGGAGCCGGTCTTCGGTTAAATCGCTAGCGACGGACTGCGTTGTTTGCAAAGTAATATGAGAAGCAGACAAGCCGTAGGAGCAAGAATCCATGTAAGAATGCTCCTGCATGATTCCGTAGGCGAGACCTGCGACGAAGGCATCGCCTGCGCCTGTAACTTCGACGACCTTGGTCGGAAGGGGCGAGAAGAGCTTGTCGCCTTCCTCACCGACATAGAGCACGCCTTCAATACCAAGTGTAATGAAGACATGCTGGACGCCGCGCTTGCGAATCGCTTCGGCCAGCATCCGATAATCGGAAGTTTCGCCAACGGGAATGCCTGCTAATTGATAAGCTTCTTCGAGATTGGGAAATATAGCGTTAACTCCTTGCAGCTGCAGGGGCAGCTTCTTGGCCTTCTCCGAAGACACGGGGTCGATGAATAAGGTGACCCCTTCTTCATGGCAGCGCTCAATCAATTCGCCTAATGTATCGGCAGGTAGATTGGTATCGGCAATAATCAGCCTTGAGGCAGCCATATGCGGCCATTTGTCCCTAAGCAGGGCAGGTGTGCATTTATCATAAATATCCATGTTGGCAAAAGCCAAATACATCTCGCCTGTGGCATCGAGCAATGCGGTGTAACTCCCCGTGCTCTCGCCTTGAAGGGTAACGGCTTGACTAACGTCAACGCCGCGTTGGCGTGTTGCATCCAACACCCATTGTCCGGCTTTGTCGTCACCGACAACGGTGAGAAGAGAGACCTGACAAGCGAGCCCAGCGAGTGACTCCGCGATATTGCGCGCGACACCGCCGCAGGATTCGCTCACGGTTACCGGGTTGGACGAGGCCAAACGGATTGGCGCTTTGCTTACCGCCTTGCTATCCAGGTTAGCTCCGCCAATACACATGATTGTACGTGCTTCAGAGGTGACATAAGCGCGTCCGCGGATCGTTCCTTTCTTGGTTAACGCCGCGATATATCCAGCTACGGCTGATCGGGAAATGCCGATGATATTGGCCATTTCATGCTGGGAAATGAATGGATTTTGGCGGATAAGCGCTAGAATTTGCTGTTCACGATCCATGAAATAGCTCCTTTCCATCGAGTACCTACCTGTATCATAAACCATTCACAAACAAAAGTCTAGTGTACAGACAAATGTTTATTGTGTGGATGAAGGATAAAAAAGAGCCACTCCCCATAAGGGAGCAGCTCCTGTGACGATACTTTGGTATTTAGTCGGAAGGCGGTGATTCCGAGCGTCTGCTGAGCCCTAACATGCCGAGTAGACCGAGCAGCCCTAAGTAATTCCACCCTGACCAAGCCTTCTTGTGAGTAATATCCAAGTTCTGATCCTGGGCACTTAAAGCTTTGAATGACGTCGGCGGCGTAAGCCCATAAGCCGCAGCATGGTTAGTCAAGTTATTCCTTGTTTGCCAATTGACGTCTGCACCAGGCATCCCGAATGGATTGGTGTGAAAAAAAGTAGGCGAGCCTTGCTTGGCCGTTTCCCAATTGGCTGGCTGAGCCATCATTTGCTGGTTGCGGGAATGCTTCCGATACTGGTGCGCCCCAAGCAGTGTCGTTATGCATAGAAAAGAAATCAAAGCTAGTTTCATAGAACGGGAAAGCATGATCCATACCTCCAGGCACTTGATGAATAGTGTTTTCTGTAAATGCAGGTAAGGATATATTCTCCTATGTACGAATTTGTATGCACGAAGAAGAAATTCCTGTCTTATCTAAAGAAAAAACCGCTGCTTCCCAGGAAGGAAACAACGGTTTGGCTGAGCTTATTTCGTAACCGTTACCTGAACGGTTGTTCTCATGTTGGAGTAGGTGACCGTAATGCGGGCGGACCCTTTACCGGTTGCGCGGATAACGCCATCTTTCACATCAGCAATCATAATGTTGGAAGAGGTCCAAAGCGCTGGCTTGGTGACATCTTCTTCCGATCCGTCTGTGTAAGTAGCAATAGCTTCAATTGTAGCTGTTTTGCCTTCTTGAAGCTCAACTTTGACGACATCCGTTTTCAAATATTTCAGAGAATCGATCTCTACAGGAATCGCGATTGTTTTGCCGCCAAACGATCCAGTAATGGTCGTTTTGCCAGATGCTGTTGCGGTGAATAGTCCGTTCACAACAGTTCCTAATTTGTAAGAAGACACTTTCCATGTAGCCGTTGAGGTGACATCTTTAATGGTCCCATCGGCCAATGTCGCTGTCAGCTTCAGTTGGACTTGATCCCCGCTTTTGGTAACGAAGAAAGATTTATCAGCCACAAGTGCTTGAATCACACCGATTTCCACCGGAATCGTAACCGTTTTGCCGCCATAGACAGCTGTGATGGTTGCTTTCCCGCGAGAAACGGAGGTTACAACCCCTTTGGAAACGGTGGCAATTGCACTGTTGCTCGTTTTCCATTCTGCCTCATTCGTAACTGTGCGCTTTGCGCCGTCTAGATCTGTAGCGGTTAGAGTGATGGTTCTCGTTTCGTTAAGGTCAAATACTAGCGATGTTACATTTGCTGAAAGATCAGAGGCCATATCAACCTGAACAGGAATGGTAACTGTTTTATTATCTAGTTGAGCTGTCAGCGTAGTTTCGCCCGAAGCGATTGCTTTCACTTTGCCGGCATCAACTGTAGCCGCTTTGACATTGCTGCTTGTCCAGATAACATCGGAAGTTGCATCTTTCGTTGTCTCATCGGTGTATACAGCAGTTGCTTTTAAAGTAACCGCATCGCCTTTTTTCATCACCAGTTTTTCTTGGTTGACTGTTAAGCTTTTGAGAACACCAACGGATACTTGAATGACTGCTGTACGAGTGCCGTATTTGGCTGTGATGGTTGCTGCGCCTGTCGCTAAACCGGAAATTTCTCCGGAGCGAGCTTCAGCGATATCTTTGGAGCTTGTTGACCACTCCGCCTTGGAAGTGACATCAACAGAGCCACGGCCATCTTTGAAATCGGCCATCAGAACAATGGATTCAGACCCGCCAATTTGTAAATTTACGATTTTCTTGCTGGGCTTGATGATCGTCGGAATATCGACTTCAACTTTGGTTGTCGTTGTTTTGCCGCCGTAGGTTGCGGTAATCGTGGCGGTACCGGATTTGTATGTAGTGACTGTACCTTTGCTTACAAAAGCAACTTTATCATCATCCACTGTCCAGACAGCGCCATCCGTCACCGGCCCGCTTGTTCCATCCGCATAAGTAGCGGTCAGAATAAGCGTTTGGGAATCACCGGCTTTTAGAGATATCGAATCTGTGTTAACAACAAGTCGGCGCGGAACTTCTACGTCAATGTTGGCTGTCACGACTTTCTCGCCATATTTGGCAGAAATCGTTGCTTCCCCGGTAGCTATTGCGGAGATCTTTCCTTTGGACACTTGCACAATGTTAGCATCACTGGAAGACCATTCGGCACGGTCTGTAAAATCTTCCGTGCTTCCGTTGGCATAGGTCGCTGTTAACTTCAGCGTATCTGTCGTATTTTTTTTCATTAGTACATTTTTCTTGTCTAAATCGATTTTCAGCGTACTGTCCACATCCACTTTGATCGTCGTGGACTTCGTACCATAGGTAGCAGTTAAGTTTGCCGTTCCAACACTGTAGCCTTTCACTGTGCCCTTGATCGCATCAGCTACGCTGGCTTTGTCTGTGGTCCATACAGCTTTCTCGGATACGTCGTCGAAAGTACCGTCTGGGTAGGTGGCTATCAGCTTAACTTTCTCTGTTCCATTCAACAGCAAGGAGACTTCTGGTTTCTCAGCATCAATACGTCTTACTACTTCAACATCAACAGGCAGTGTCAACGTTTGATTCATATACTTGATTGTCACAGTTGCGCTGCCGGGATTCTGTCCTTTCACTAATCCGTTCGTTACGGTAACGATGGAGCTTGCATCTACGGTGTAATCGGCCTTGCTCGTTACAACCTCAGAGGAGCCGTCATCATAATAAGCGGTAATGATAAGTTGATCACTTGCATTCAAGCGGAGGTCCATAGAGGACTTGTTTTTAGTTAATGACTTGACCTTCTTGCTAACCGTAACGTTAACAATCTCGGTTTTGCCCATATACGTAGCAGTAATGACTGCTGTACCTTCTTTCTTAGCTGTTACAACGCCTGCATAGACGGAAGCTACGTCTGTCGTACCGGAATTCCAGTCCGTTTTGACGGTAGCATTCTCTGTAGTTCCACTTACGAAAATAGCGGTTGCCGTTAAATTCGCAGTATCTCCAACTTGCAAGGCAAGCTCGTTCTTATTCAGGACAAGCTTGGAAATTGATTCAGCAGCCAATGCAATTCCTGTAAATAAAGTTTGACTCGCTAGGGCGAAAATGATGAGCATCGAAAACCACTTACTATATCTAGACTTCGACTTCACGCTTTGTTACCTCCTGTTGTTCCTTTATTTAAGTAATTACAAATGAAAAATTTGGAACAGTTATTTATATTTATCGGTTTGCAAGGGCCGAAAATGAATAGATACCATAAGAAATCGCTGCATTTAACGAGTTAAGAATAGGTAAATACGACGTTCAATAAAGCAACTTAACACAATAAAAAACAAATAAAAAAAACTTAATTAACTTGTATTTAATCCGTTCTTTACAAATCTCTGTTATAGTTGACCTATCTGGTAGGTTTTTACATAGAGAGGGAGAGGGAGAAAAATAATGAGAGTATTTCAGGTTAACAGGCTAGCAGCAGATATGAGGATAAGCCATAAAATATTGACCCTAAATGTCGTGGCGGTTATTTTTCTTGTGCTCTTAACGGCGACCAGCTTCTTTTTTCTACGGGATATGAATCATAATGCGGAAAAGATGTATGAAGACGATTATTTGCCTACGACTTGGATCAATAAAGCAGAGAGCAATGTACATACGATGAATGATCGATTATTAGAATATATTCTGGCACCGGACCCCCACTATAAGGAAGTGTTGGATAATGAAATGAGCAAAATCCGCAGCCATACGAATCTGCTGCTGGATGATTATGAGAAGTCCTTAGGTGGTGAGCCTGTAGGCGAGCTATGGATGTCCAAGCTGAAAAAAGCGTTGCTCAGTTACGAGGAAGATCAGAAAAAAGTGAAGAGTTTATCAGCAGCCGGGCAGGATAAAGAGGCCTACCAGTACTATAAGACTCATATAAAAAGTACGATGGAAGACATCAGCGGTTATATTGAAAGTTTGCAGCAGGATCGTCTGGAAACCTCAGGAGCGCTGAATAAAGAGCGAATTTCGCAATACAGCCGTTTGATATGGACTTTGATCCTCTCATCGCTTGCAGCCATTGTTGTCTTTTACTTTTTCGGCCGATGGATAGCATCGCTGATCGTTAAGCCGCTGAGGGCAATGCAAGTGCTTATGGCCGAAGCCGAGACGGGCAATCTGTCCCAGCAGGCAACGCACGATCTTGCCAAGGATGAAGTCGGCATGCTCCATCGATCTTTCCAGGCGATGCTGTTCAGCCTGCGAGCCTTCATTGGAGATGTGCAGCGGGGAGCGCATGTGCTAGCCAGGCAAGCCGAACAGTTTGCCGGGAATGCGGAGCAAAGCAAGCTGGCGGCGGAGACGATAGCGGTATCGACCGATGTGCTGTCTCATAGCATACAAAAGCAAGTAGCTACAGTAACGGAGACGCTAACGACCATTCAGGCTATGAAGGGGGAGTTAGCGGTCATTCACGGGGACAGCCTCCATATGGCGCAGCTGGCAGAGGAGGCGACGGATAGTTCCCGCGCCGGAATGGAATCCGTTCAGACGATGAAGGAACGAATCGGTCTTGTATTCAATCAGGTCTCAGCGGCTGGGACGATCGTGGATGAACTTCGTTACAGCTGTGGACAAATCAGCTCGATTACTGAGGTAATCGCGGAGATTGCAGAGCAGACGAACCTGCTTGCATTGAATGCTGCGATTGAAGCAGCCAGGGCGGGGGATAGCGGTAGAGGGTTCAATATCGTAGCAGGTGAGGTCCGCAAGCTGTCTGGACAAACCAACGAAGCAGCGAAACAAATCGCTATTCTCCTGCATGAGATCGAGCGGAAAGCGAGAGACGTTGATAGTGTCATGAAGCAAGGGATGAAGCTGACGGAAGATGGCGTAGCCGCCTCTTCGCAGGTGAATGATTCACTGGTCTTCATGCAGGATGCTTTCAGCGGCGTTTCAAGAAAGGTCGAAGTGGTGGGTGCGGCGATCACGCATGTGGCGACCCGCAGCGATGAGGTCGTTGCCTTTATGGAAAACGTGACTGTATCTGCACAGAAGGGAGCGTCTTCCAGTCAAGATTCGGCTGCGGCCAACGAAGAGCAATTGGCGATGATGGAGGAAATTTCTTTCTCCTCCAAGAGTTTGTTCGATATGGCCGAGCAGCTTCAGCAGGCGGTTGGTCGATTCCGTGTCGAATAGAAAGCATAAGGGAAACAAGACATCCTACACCGACTTTTTTCTTTGATGAGAATCGGCACTGGCAGAATGAGATCCTCTAGCCTGGCTATCGCGCGGAGATAGGGAACATTAAGCCGTGATACTAGTAAAATGTGTCCTGATAACGAGTTTGAGGGAACTACAGTGCGCTATAATGCTGAAAACCGCTATATTCCGCTTCAAAGGGAACTACGATCCGCTATTTCACCATTTCCCGGCTGGAATTGGTAAGTTCCGCATAAATAGGGGATCTCAGTTCCCTTTCATGCTGCGTTTACCCCAGTTCCTGCCATTTAGCGGATCATAGTTCCTTTTCACACGACGCTCTCTGTCATTGCACAGTCCAAAGAGGACTAGGATCCGCTATATTGCTGAAAACATCTAATGAACTGTAGGAGCCTTATAGACCGGAAAATGGCTACTTTGGCGATATAATGAACTGGATTAACGCTATCGTGCGAATTTTAGGCGGAAAGGTGATCACTTGTTTGAAATAGGGCATCAGGGATCCATTAAAATTTCAGAATGAGCGATTTTGACCGAATAAAGGATATTGGGTTCGTTAGGGGGGCTTGGGTTTGCCTCAAGGTGCATGGATTGGATGACCTAGCGCAGGCTGGGTTTTTCTTATGGGCGTTTCACGACATTGAAATGCTCTTCCAGCAGCAGCCAGTTTTGCGGGAATTTAAGACCGAGTTTCCAATAGCTGATGCCGCGCAAGCCAAGCTCTTTAAGTAAACGGAATTTGGCTTGAATGGAGCGGGCATCTTCAAACCAGACAGTATGCTCTTTGCCATTATCATCCCAGTAGTTGAAATGGGGCGCTTGTGCCGTGTAATCATACAAGATCTGCGAGTTGAATCTGCGGGCAAGCTGGATAGCTGCCTGTGGCGAGACAGCTTTGGCGAATTCGCCGCCTTTGACGAAGGGCAGCGTCCAGTCGTAGCCATACAGATTTTGACCCATCATGATCTTGGAGGCGGGCATTTCGGTAATCGCGTATTCGAGCACTTTGCGGACGGGGCCAATCGGCGATACGGCCATTGGCGGGCCACCGCTGTAGCCCCATTCATAGGTCATAATGACGACGAAATCGGCAATCTGACCATGCGCTCTGTAATCGTGAGCAGAGTACCACTCGCCGGCTTGCGCAGCACTGGTCTTGGGCGCCAGGGCGGTGGACATCAGGTAGCCTTGTTGATGAATCTGACCCGCTGCTTTGCGCAGGAACCGGGTATAGGCATCGCGGTCATCGGGATACAGATGCTCGATATCAAAGTGGATATCCCTGAAGCCATATTGTCTTGCCGTCGTTTGGATCGTCTGGAGCAGACGGTTTTGGATGGCTTCATCCGTTAGGAAGAGATGGCCCAGCTCAGCGCTGAACTGATCATTCTCCAAGTTGGTTACAACCATCATCAACGTAACGTTATACTGCTTGGCAATGGCACCCAGATCATCTAATGGGGGAACTTGCAGCGTACCATCGCGCTTGATGCGGAAGCTGAAGGGGGCCAGGTACGTTAGATGAGGGGCCGCTTCCTTAGCAGACTGAATCAAGTTGGGCGCTACATCGGTGCCTCGGGGTTCCAGATAAGCATTCACCTCAGCTTGTGTACGCGGAGTTGGGGGGATATACAAGCGAAAGCCGACGGGAAGCGGCTGGTAGACGGTAATGCCATTCATCTTAGCCAGGTTCTGTAGATCGAGTCCGAGTTTGTTGGCAATCAGATAGAGACTTTCGCCGGACTGAACCCAATAATACGAGCCTGCAATCGGAATAACCAGTGCCTGTCCGATAACCAGTGATTGACTGGGCGTCATCTCATTGGCGTCTGCGATGGCGTCTGCCGATACACCATATACCTGCGAAAGGCGATACAACGTCTGTCCTCTCTGGACTACGTGAATTTGCATGGGAGTTCCTCACTTTCTTCGTAAGCAAAGGATTGCATCCGAGCCTACTTTTTCTTTTACCATATTCGAAAGGGCCGCTCTGGGTGTATGTCTAGGGAAACTAATTTATCGATGTATATCTTGCTTGGGAAAGAAGATACTACAACAATTGGAAATCAATTCATAAGGAAGCTGTCCATGAGACCCAAACCACGTCGTCAAATCGCTTTTCTTAGCTTAGTAGGCATTACTCAACTCCATTTGCGCAATCCGCTCATCATCACCTGGTGGTCTGCCGCTTTCCCCGGATTCGGTCATTTGCTCTTATCTAAATATTTGCGTGGTTTTATTCTAATTGGGTGGGAAATGTTTATTAATAGTCAAATGCATCTGAATGAAGCGATGGTCTACACGTTTATAGGTCAATTTGAGCAAGCCACTGAAGTGATGCAAATTCGATGGATGTCGCTCTACGCGCCTGTTTATTTATTCGCCATCTATGACAGTTACCGGACAAGCATTGATTTAAATCATCAATATATTCTGGCCAAGAGGGAAAATGCTCCGATCGCGCCGTTTAAGATGGGCATCATAGAAATCAACTATCTGGATAAGCGCTCACCATCGATGGCGGTTGTCTGGTCATTGCTGATGCCAGGCATGGGACAATTGTTTACCCATCGTATTCTGAATGCTTTCTTTGTTCTGGGGAATTGGATTTTAGTTTGTTACTGGTCGCATTTGCTTGAAGGCATTCACTATTTGCTGCTGGGCGATTTAGCGCGTTCAGCGAAAGAAGTTAATAAGCACTGGTTCTTATTCCTGCCATCTATTTATGCTTTCGCTGCCTATGATGCTTATGTGACTACGGTTGAATACAACAAGTTATTTGATCATGAGCAAGCTAATCTGTTAAAGGCGGAGTATCAAGATCAACGATTCGTATTTCCGCGATCTCCATCTCGTAAAGGAGGGTGAAATTATGCATGTTATCGCTTCATTCAACCATTCGATTTATGTGGAAATGGCGATTACTGCCCTAGAAGAGGCGGGGATTATGAAGGAGAATATCTATGCAGTCCCTCTGCATCAGAGGCCTCAGAAGCTTAGGATGTTTGACAGCATCACAGGTTCAGACGGTACGAGTTTGTTCGACCTAGGTGCTGCTCTGGCCACGGCTTGCGCAGTCATAGGCTCATCCTATGGTTTCATTTTGACGGGTGGACCCATTCTATGGGGTATAATTGGTGCTGTAACAGGTTTCCTGGTTGGGTTTACCATTGATGTATCTCGGCAAAAGAAAAGGGTGATTGCAGCATCCAACAATCAAAAATCCGAAGTTATTGTGCTTGTCGCTTGTGTGAAAGACGAAATTGCCCCTATTCAGGAAGTCTTCTGGGAGCATCTTGCTTATGGCGTTGCCATATGTGAATAACAGGGGTTAAGCGGAAGGCCTAGCCTCTTAATGATGTCGTGTGCAAGCTTGGATGAGGTACTATTGGTAAATAGTACTATCTGAGACGGAAGTGTTCTCCTATAATAAGGACCAAGAGCACGATATCAAAGCGTTGCAGCAGCAACCACAGGGGGACTTTTGAGATGAATAACACTCGGAGACGAAATACAACAGCGTTCACTTTCATGGCTTGGACATCTTTTATTGGCGCATTTCTGGCTATGTTCATCGGGATTTATACCTTGGAGGAATCGCTAAGCGTCAAAGGCTATTTCGCCGTATGTGCCTTGTTTCTGACCATGTCCGCCTTCGTTCTGCAGAAGGTCATCCGGGATAATTTGGAGGATGGCTATGGCAACCGCAAAAGAAATACAGCAGCATTCACTTTCCTGGCTTGGAGTTCTTTCGCCCTGGCGCTGCTCGGTATGTTTATAGGGATTATTAACTTGGAACAGCTGCTTTCAGTGAAAGGTTATTATGCGGTTACGGCGCTATTCCTTACGATGTCGTCTTTCGTCCTGCAGAAAACCGTGCGTGATAACAATGATGATGAACCTTTATTGCCACTGGTTGACAATAAAGTCGAAGAATTTTAAGGGAAATGCTAAATATGAAACGAGCCTTAGAAGCGATTCTGGGAGGCTCGTTTTTTTTCTGATATTTTTGGGGGATAAACAAAAGTAAAAAGGGCATATTGGGATAATAGGACAATTGGAGTAGAAAGGCTGAGGTTATGTCCATAGAGCGAGCTATTTTAATTTTGGCTTGGGTGATCTGTATGACTCTCATGCCCGTCTTAGTTCCGAAGAATCGCATCAGGCAAGCAGTGCTTTTGTTTCTTTCCACGCAATTAATTACCTGGGTTTTGAGTGTCATGTTTGTGGAATGGGGTTTTTATGAAAATCCGATTCGTGAATTTCCTGCGGCATCCGGGAGTAATTTTACGAATAACTATCTCTTGTTTCCCTTTGTATCAACCCTGTTCTCCTTGTACTATCCAAATTCTAAGAGCAGCGTTCTGAAATGGTTGTTTCAGGCGCACTTCGTAATCGCTATTGGGACGTATTCTGCCCTTATTTCGAAGTACACCAACCTGCTGGAGTATAGGCATTTCAATGTCTACTTTCACATGCTGGTAATTTGGGCCGTTCTGAACATAACCAGAAAATATGAAGGATGGTTTTTCTCAAAAGAAGGCAGTTCAGGAAAGGTAGACAATCCAGTATGAGTTTGATGGCAGAGCGAATGATCCTGATAGCTGTTTGGGGCGTTTCCCTGATAGGGCTGGTGCTCGTGCCCAAGCGGCATCGACGTAAAGCGCAGGTTGCTTTTCTGTTTCAACAGTTTTTGACCTGGATTATGGGACTTGTTGTTGTTCAGAACGGTTGGTTGTCTTATCCGCTCAGGGAGCTTAAACATAACTTTACAAGCCTTACTTTTGAAATTATGGCCTATCCAACGATTGCTGTTTATTTAAATATCTTTTACCCGGCTGGCAGAAAGTTAGGACTGCGAATTCTGTACATAGCGGCTTTTCCAGCAGGAATTACCCTCCTTGAAATTGTGATTGAGACGTACACGGAGCTAATTGATTATCATTCTTGGAGTTGGTACTGGACTTTTCTGAGTACGTGGGTAACTTTGCATCTTTCACTGATCTTTAATCGCTGGTTTTTTCGGGAGAATGATCCAGAGGGTCGTTTGGAGTGACCTGGCGGGTTAATATAGGGGATAAATGATACGAAAATCGCCCCAAATACGCCGATGAATCAGGGGTTGGCGTATCTGGAGCGATAGATTGATGGAGCTCGGGATTTCGGGAACTCGGGAATTCCAATCAGAATTCCTGCTAATTAGGTGTTGATCAGATATTGATTAACGGTGGCTTTGATCAATTCCAAGCGACCGGATTGGTTCACGATGGCACCATGATTGGCAAGCGCGTAGGCTTCAAGGGATTTGAAGTCGGCTTTGCCGGACACGATATCCGCTCCAATGCCGGATTTGAAGGAAGCATAACGCGTGTCGAGGATTTGGTCGAACACCTGATCCTCAATCAATTTGGCAGCGACTTCTAAGCCGCGGGCAAAAGCGTCCATCCCTGCGATGTGAGAGTAAACCACATCAACCGGCTCGAAGGACGTCCGGCGAACCTTGGCGTCGAAGTTCACGCCGCCGCGGCCGATGCCGCCTTCGTTGAGCAGGATTTCGTACATCGCAAGCGTAGTCGAGTACAAGTCAGTCGGGAACTCGTCGGTATCCCAGCCAAGCAGCAAGTCGCCTTGGTTCGCATCGATGGACCCAAGGATGCCGTTGATACGAGCTACGCGAAGCTCATGCTCGAACGTGTGCCCAGCAAGCGTGGCGTGGTTAGCTTCCAGGTTTAATTTGAAGTAAGGCAGCAAGTCATACTTCTGCAAGAACGACAGCGTCGTAGCTGCATCGAAATCGTATTGGTGCTTGGACGGCTCTTTGGGCTTGGGCTCGATCAGGAATTGACCGGTGTAGCCGATCTCTCGGGCATAATCAACAGCCATGTGCAGGAAGCGGGCCAAGTTATCGAGCTCCAGACCGAGGTCTGTATTTAGCAGGGTTTCGTAACCTTCGCGACCGCCCCAGAAAACATAGTTCTCAGCGCCAAGCTCTTTGGCATGGTCGAGAGCTTTTTTTACTTGCGCAGCAGCGTAAGCGAAGACGTCTGCGTTATTCGTTGTAGCCGCACCGTGCACGAAGCGCGGGTTTGTGAACATGTTAGCTGTGTTCCAGAGCAGCTTTTTGCCGCTGGATGCCATTTTATCTTTGATTAAAGCGACGATCGCATCGAGATTTTGATTTGTTTCTTGCAATGTATCGCCCTCAGGCGCAATATCGCGGTCATGGAACGCAAAGTAGTCGACATCGAGGATGTGGAGCAATTCGAAACAAGCGTCAACACGTGCTTTGGCAAGCTCTAGGCCGGAGTATTGATCCCAAGCGCGAACCATCGTGCCGCTGCCGAAAGGATCGGAGCCATTAGCGGAAAAGGAGTGCCAGTAAGCGATTGCAAAACGCAGGTGTTCACGCATCGGTTTACCGAGCACGACTTGATCGGGATTATAAAATTTGAAAGATAGCGGATTCGTGGATGTGCGGCCTTCGTACTTAATCGGTTGAATGTTATCAAAGTAGCTCATGAATTCAGCCTCCAAATGTAGGTGATAAATGCTTATGCAGTCATCATAGCATCATTCGAATAGTTTGTAAATTCATTAAACAAACTTAGTTGGTGCGAGAAAAAGCCATTCATGGTAAACTTATTTCCATATTCAGCAAAGTGAAAGCAAGACAAGCAATCGAAGCAATGTGGGGGCAGGCATGAAACAAACAGGCGACTTGAATCTTGTGAAAAAAATAAATAAATCTATCGTACTTCATCATATACGCACGGACTCACCGATCTCCCGCGCACGGATCGCGGAGATCACAGGGCTGACCAAGGCAACGGTGTCCAGCCTTGTGAATGAACTGATCGAGAGCAGTCTTGTCGATGAAATCGGTGTCGGCGAATCCAGCGGCGGGCGGAAGCCGATGATGCTGCTGTTCAACGGTACGGCTGGCTACGCGATTGGCGTCGATCTGGGCGTACATGATATTCTTGCGGTGCTCACTGACTTAACCGGTAAGGTCGTTCGTGAGAAGCGGGTCAATCATGACAACCCGTCTGCTCGAGAAGTCATAGATTTGCTCAAGACAACAATTCGCGATCTGATCAACGGCGCGCCAGAAAGCGTCTACGGGGTTATAGGCATTGGAATCGGAGTGCCAGGCATCTGTGATGAGGACGGCACGCTCTTGTTCGCGCCGAATCTCGAGTGGGAGAATGTCCCTTTGCAGAAGGATATGGAAGAGGCCTTCCATATACCTGTCGTTATTGACAATGAAGCAAATGCCGGAGCGGTGGGCGAGAAGCAGTTCGGTGCCGGCAGAGAAACGGCTAACCTGGTGTATGTTTCTATAGGCATCGGAATTGGGGCCGGCATCATCATCAAAGGCGAACTTTACCGCGGAGCCACGGGGTTTTCGGGAGAGATTGGACATATCTCGATCCAGCACGACGGGCCCAAATGCCGCTGCGGCAGCTCAGGCTGTTGGGAGTTGTATGCGTCGGAGCATGCGCTGCTGGAGCGGGCGCGCCAAGAATTCGGAAGCTCCATTACCCTAGAGATGCTGCTGAGAAAAGCAGAAGCTGGAGATCCCGCGATCATCGCTTTGTTCGAGCGTCTCGGCTACTTTCTCGGTGTTGGCGTCGTCAATATCATCAATAGCTACAATCCGGAGTTCGTCATTCTGGGCGGCCGCTTAGCCGGGGCGGAGAAATGGCTGATGAAGCCGCTGCTTCAACTGTTGGAGAAGCGCTCCCTGCCTCATCCGCGCAAGCTGTTGAACGTGGCGTTTACCGAGTTGAGCGACCGTTCCACCGTGCTTGGGGCGGCCTCTTTTGCCGTAACCAAATTTTTCGCGTCTACGACCGTGTCTGTAGAGCATAATTGATCCGCAAATCTGCCCACAAATCGATCCACAAATTAATCGGCAGAGGTTTTATTTTCCAAAGGAAAAAGGGATTGACCGACGGTTTGTATGTTCGGTAGAATAGGGAATGCCTAGTCATGAACTCGGTATTTCCTTATTTTATATAGAAGGACGGGAATCAACGATGCTTCTGCGTTCATTTATTATTTGCTGCTACTTGATGGGAGCGTATTGGGCGTCCTATCATTTCCCATCCATGAAGATGGTGTTCTATCCGACCCTCGGTGCTTTCAGCTTTCTGTTCATGCACCGCGTGGATCAAATTAAAGATATCGGGCGTATTACCGTTGGCGCTATCATAGCTGTATCCATTGGCAGTTTCATGTACAGCCTAAGCCAAGGCGCTGTTTCATTTTTCTTGACTGCTTTGATGACGATTCTCTTGATTCAATTCTTCAAATGGAACGCGGCGCCGATTCTGGCGGTTTCCTTTATTCCTTTTTTTGCCCATCCGACTTCTTTGTGGGCTTTGCCTGCGGCAGTGGTTGTTTCTTTGCTGGGACTCATGGTATCCGTATGGTTGATTGGCAAGGTGGAACAGTTGAATTTCGTTGCCAAGTGGTCCAATGCTTTCACGCTGTTTCGCAGCAAAATGATCCCTTTAAAAAAAGAACTTTAGAGAATCAAACGATAAAAAAGCGATCAGCCTATCCAATGGCTGTCGCTTTTTCTCTTCGAAGGAGAAGCAGATGATCATTCATAAAGGAGAAACCCTGTTCCGCCAAGGCGAAACAGGGGGATTATACCGGCTAAGAAGCGGTTTGTTGAAAATTGTTCGCGTCCATGAAGACGGCACGCCGACGCTGGTCAACATCATCGTCCCGGAAGAGACCATCCCGCATCACTCCCTCATGAGTCCGAGTCCCAACTATGGAACTGCTATTGCGCTGGTGACGTGCGACATAGAGACGATTTCGCCGGAAACATGGTATCGGGATCTGGAGCAGCATCCAGAGAAATTCCGCGCCATTGCGCGGCAATTGCAGGATAAGCTGCGGATGATGCAGCAGCGGATTGATCAGTTGACCGAAGTGACGCCAGCCATGAAGCTGGTGAAGCTTCAGCGCTGGATGCATCATTATCTGGGCAGTCTGGTCTTAACCGATGTGTTGACCCAGGAAGAAATCGGCCAATTCATCGGACTGCGCAGAGAGACAGTCAATCGGTTGCTGCGGGAACAAGTGCAGCGCGGCACGAACCTTTTATAAGCTGCCCGCAGGTCCGAAAAACTCAAAATGAATATCTTCCGTCGGAATTTCCCACTCGCGAAGCGCCGCATAGATGGCTTTCATGAAAGGGTGGGGACCACAGAAGTAGAAGCAGGCTGCTCGGTTAGGCACAACAGTTTTCAGCCAGGCGAGATCGATGTAACCTTCTTTGTGGAAGGTTTTTTCGGTTAGATCGCGCTCTGTCGGTTTGTCATAGCACCAGTAGACACTTATATCGTCATGCTGAGCGGCAACGGCTTCTACCTGCTGCTTCAGAGCATGAAGCTGACCGTTCTGAGCGGCATGGATGAAGGTGACCTGGCGATGTGGCTGCTTTGCCGCCAAGGTGTTCAGCATGCTGACCAGAGGGGTAAGGCCTACGCCTCCGCTGATGAGCACAACAGGCCGCGAATCCTGCTGATCCAGGGTGAAGTCGCCAGCAGGCGCTGAGATTGGCAGCACATCACCGATCTCCAGATGCTCATGCAGGTATACGGATACCTTGCCGCCTGGGCGATCCGCTGCAGGATCTTCCCGTTTCACTGTGATCCGGTAATAGCCTTTGTCGGCTGTGTCAGAAAGACTGTACTGCCGAATATGCGTATGAGGTTCTCCTGGAATTTGGACTTTGACACTTATATACTGCCCAGGTTCATGAGCAGCGAGTGCTCCGCCATCGGCAGGGATCAAGTAAAAGGAAGTGATGACCTCACTTTCTTTGACCTTCCGGACAAGACGGAAGGGCTTGAAGTCTGCCCAGCCGCCTTCTTGGGATTTTGCTTGCTGATACATCTCCTTTTCGACACCGATGAAAGCACCAGCAATCACCCCGTAAGCCTCACCCCATGCTTGTAAAATATCTTCTGTAGCTGCTGCGCCAAGTACCTCTTGGATAGCCGCCAACAGATGCTGACCGACAATCGGATAGTGCTCGGGTAGAACGCCTAGGCTGCGATGTTTATGGGCGATTTGCTTCACGACAGGCAGTATCGCTTCTAACCGATCAATATGCAGGGCAGCGGCATATACCGCATTCGCTAGAGCTGTCTGTTGTTTGCCTTGTTTTTGATTGGCATGATTGAAGATGTTCAATAGTTCAGGATGCGCGGTGAACAGCATCTCATAGAATCGCTTGGTGATAGCAGTGCCATGAATCTCTAATACAGGAACTGTGGATTTAATAATTTCTATGGTTCGTTGACTTAGCATATCGGTTGCCCACCTTCGTACAGGATTTCTGTTGATGAGGTAAGTATACGGAAAGCAAAGAAACGGCTGTGTGATTGCAATCACACGAAAATTCAACATTTTGTGTCTGTTTCCACCTCGGCTTATTCGCGATATACTAGAATGAAGAAATTTCCATTTTGCCAAAGAACAGGAGCATCCTGATGCCGGATTGGTCGTACCATGCGCTATTTCGTCCTTTGTTATTTCGGCTGCCAGGGCGCATCGCTCGCAATTGGACACTTGAGGCCATAGGCGGATTAAGCCGTATTCCAGGCGGCACCTTCGTGATCAAAACGATGGGGCATATGGAGCTGTCCCCGATCCTGGAGGGGCAGCTGGCCGGGGTGCCGATCGCTTGCCCGATCGGCTTGAGCGGTTCCCTCGATCCCCATGGGACAGCGCACAGAGCGCTGGCCCAATTCGGGATCGGCTATATTGAGCTCGGACCCGTCACGGTCCGGGAAGTGCGCTGTGGTGCGCCGATTGAGCGCATCGCGGGTGAGGAAGCCATCGTGTACCCCGATGGCTATGCGAATGACGGCGCGGACGCGATCGTCGCGCGCCTGCGCAAGGGCACGGGGCATCGCCTGCCGCACTTCGTGCGGCTCACGCCGATGCCGGGCAGTTCGCCGCGCGAAGCGCTCCTCGAGCAGCAGGAGCTGCTCGCGAAGCTGGCGCCGTACGCGGCGGGCTTCTACATCGCTGGCCTCGCCGAAGGCTGGCCAGCGGAAGAGACCCTGGCGTACCTCCGCGAGGTGCGCCAGCTAGCCCTGGCAGCGGCCCCGGGGAAGCCGCTGCTTCTGTACGTGCCGCAGCATATCCCGCTAGGGATGCTGCGTGACATCGCCGCTGCCGACGGCTGGAGCGGCGTGGTGGTGGGCGAAGCGCGGCACGAGGCGGGCACGCGCTGCATCCGCGTCGGCGGCGTGGACGCGCTCGCCGCGCAGCTGGAGCGCGTGCGTCTGCTCCGCGAGACGCTGGGCGGGCAGAGCGCGATCGTTGCGGCTGGCGGTGTGCAGCAGCCGCTGGACGCTCTGGAGCTATTGGCGGCTGGCGCGGATAGCGTCCAGCTGCACAGCGGGCTGGTCTATGCGGGGCCAGGGCTGCCCAAGCGCATTAACGAAGCGATTATTTATGATCGCATCAGGGACACGGCAGCGCCTCCGCGGCCTTCCTTCTGGTCGAATTGGGGCTGGATGTATCTGCTTGGCCTCGGCATGATGTTCGGCGGAGTGCTGGCTTGGCTCATTGCCTCGACCACGGTGCTCTTGCCCTATGATGAAACATTTCTCGGCGTAAGCCGAAGTGTCATAAATCGATTTAACGGGCATATTATACATTTCATGTCCCATGACCGGATTACTTTGGCGGGGACGATGATTTCGATCGGCATTTTTTATTCGCAATTAGCCAGGCATGGCTTGCAGAGCGGGCTGCACTGGGCACGGACGGCGGTCGTCACCTCGTGTGCCGTAGGATTCAGCAGCTTTTTTCTCTATCTCGGCTACGGTTATTTTGATCCTCTGCATGCTGGGGTTGCGGCAGTTCTACTGCCCATGCTGCTGTTTACACTACGGGGGTTGAAAGATTATCCTTCGCGGAAACCGCCTGGATTACGGAATGATTCCGTTTGGCGCAGAGCACAATTAGGACAATGCTGCTTCGTTATCCTCGGTTTTGGTTTGGCTATTGGGGGATTAACGATTTCGGGTGTTGGCGTTACCTATGTATTTGTGGACACCGATTTAACCTATATTGGCCTAACAGCCGAGCAATTGGCGGCTTGGAACGACCGCTTGATTCCGCTTATTGCTCATGACCGAGCTGGTTTTGGCGGAGCGCTCTTCTCACTGGCGGTAGCGATTACAGCCTCTGCCTTGTGGGGAGTTGGCCAAGGCGAAAGCTGGCTGTGGTGGACCTTCCTCTGGGGAGGCCTGCCAGGATTCACAGCGGGCCTGTTGATTCATTTTCACATCGGCTATATGAACTTCATTCATTTGCTTCCGGTTTACATAGCTGTCATGCTATATGGGATTGGATTGTACTTGTTGTATCCATTTCTGGTCAGCAGAGCGGTCAAGGTACCCGCATGACGACAAGGACGAACGAACAATTTTAACATAAAGGCAGGTGTGGCTTGTGGAGAAGCTAGCGATTATTTCCGATATTCATGGTAATATGCCTGCTTACGAAGCCGTGATGCAGGATATTCAGCAGCGGGCTGTGACACAAATCATTTGTCTGGGAGATTTAGTGGGTAAAGGACCGCATTCGGAGCAGGCCGTGGACCGGGTGCGGGAAGATTGCGATGTCGTGATCATGGGCAATTGGGATGATTTCATTGGAAATCCTACAGAGGACATGATTTTGCAGTGGCAGCAGGCTAGATTGGGCAGTGATCGGATGACGTATTTAAAAGGGCTGCCTTTTTGCTTTGAATTTTGGATGAGCGGTAAGTTTATCAGATTGTTCCATGCCTCGCCTCGCAGTGTTTACGAACGCATTCAGCCATGGGACACCATGGAAAGTCGGTTGTCGATGTTCGAAGCGTCGGATGCTTGCAGGGAACAGCGGACTGCCGATGTAGCGGGCTATGGCGATGTGCATAATGCTTTTCTGCAAATTCTGAATGGCAAAATGTTGTTCAACACAGGCAGTATAGGCAATCCGCTTGATCTTACGCAAGCCTCCTATGTCCTTCTTGAAGGGCATTACCATAGTAAAGAGCCTGGAGCATTCAATATTCAGCATGTACGAATCCCGTATGATATTGAACTGGCTGCGCAGCATGCGACGGATGAGGGAATGCCCGATGCGGACGTATATATTAAAGAATTGCGGACCGGACAATACCGCGGCAGGAAGCAAACTTAACCAGCTTTATTTGCGTCAAACGCCCGAAGATTTGCCTCAGGTAGAGAATAAGAGCCCCTAAGAGTCTGTCCGACGAAACAGGAATTAGTCAAACAATTCCGAATAAGTAGTAATAAGACTTCAAAAGGATGTGTCGTAGGCATGGCTAAATTCAAAGCATATACCACAGAGCAAGGTGAACTTCTACCTATCTATTTAAGCGAGTGGGTAACAGATGATCATGAAGTTAGACTTGTCAGCGACATCGTCGAGCAGTTAGACCTATCTGCCATTACTAACAAATACTCCAAGCGTGGAGAAGAAGCCTATCATCCTGCCATGCTGCTCAAACTGTGGTTCTATGGGTATGCGACAGGCGTCTTCACGTCTAGGAAACTTCAAATAGCTACGAAAGAAAGCATTCCTTTTCGCTGGTTATGTGGCGGATACCTGCCAGATTTTCGTACGCTGAGTGACTTTCGGAAGAACCACCTGGATACCCTTCCAGGTTTATTCAAACAAGTCATACAAATCGCTATGGAACTGGGCTATATCTCGCTCGGGCATGTGAGCATTGACGGTTCTAAAATAAAGGCAAGCGCCTCTAAACATAAATCGATGTCACGTGAGCGTATGCAAAAACGCCTCGTTCAATTGGAAGACGAAGTCCGGCAAGCATTGGAGTATTCTGCTACCGAGGAAATGTTGGAGGAACCCCATCCGACGAGTCCTTCCCTATCGTTGGAGGAACGCTATGCCCGCATCGCGCAAATAAAATCTGCGCTGGAGAATTTGGAAGAACAGCGGCCAGCGGAACAGGCCGAATCTCCTCAGAGCGATCAATTTAATTTTACCGATGCCGACTCTCGCATCATGAGCACACGGAACCAAGGTGTCATTCAAGGCTACAATCCACAAATTGCCGTAGACAGCGATCATGGCTTCATCGTTGGACTTCAAATGAGTAACCAAACAACCGATCAACAGCAGTTTGAAAACGTGCTTCATTCCATGAAAACAATGACAGGAGATAGGCCTCAGAAGCTGAGTGCTGATGCAGGGTATTTTAGTGCGTCCAACATTGCAGCGGCGCTGGAGGCTGAAGTGGATGCCTACATTGCTGCCGATCGCGAAAACAAAAAAAAGAATAATGCCTACGACAAGACCAACTTCACTTATGTACCTGAGCTAGATTATTATCTCTGCCCTGCTGGCAAAGAGCTTACACGGAAACGAACCGTGCATGCGAATGATGCAGATAAGCCAACGACTTGGGTTTATGAATGCAGCGTCTGTAGCGAATGTCCTTTTCGAGACGAGTGTGTAAAAAGTAAAACAGGGAAGCGTTCCATCACACGTAGCGAGCATGATCCCCTGCGAGAGGAAATGCGAACGAAAGTGCAAAGTGATGAGGGAACAGCCGTTTACCGAATGCGTAAGGCGATCGTTGAACCGATATGGGGGCAGTTGAAGGAGGTTCAAGGATTTCGTCAATTCCATTTGCGGGGCGAGGATAAAGTATCTGGGGAGTTCATACTGCTCTCTCTAAGCCACAACATCCGCAAATTGCATGCGGCGAAGTATCCCAAACCAGCCACTTTGTACAAACGGGAGAGGTCTGCCCGTAAACAAAGAGTGGCTGGATGAGAGGGAGTAGGCTACGGAAAAACCAGATTGAACAGGGAAAAGCTACAAAGCTACACATAAAGAGCACTCATCGTTCAGTTTCACGATGGAGTGCTCTTTTAATTCTTTTCGTCGGACAGACTCCTAAAGACTGCTATCTACTCAAAAAGCGGCCGCTTGAGCGAAATAGGAGTCTTTGGACCGCTATTGGAGGCTTAGGTGGTGGCAAAATGGAGGTATCGGGGCTGAATAAGAGCCCCTAAAGAAAAGGGCTGTCCCCAAGTAGAGGGATCTACTTTGGAACAGCCCTTTTTCTTTATGCTTAGAAGCTTTTGGCCAGCTCTTGGGCACGGCTGATGGCTTCTTCTTTAATTTGCTGCGCTTTATCAGGGAATTGATTATGCCCCTCTACGAACAGCCCTTGGAAATCGGTGATGCCAAAGAATCCCATAATGATGCCGATGTAGCGATGCCCTGATTCCATGGCTGCTGCCGGCCCTTCTGAATAAATACCGCCTCTGGCTTGGATGTGCAGCGCCTTTTTGCCTGGCAATAAGCCGACAGGACCAGCTTCTGTATATTTAAATGTTTTGCCAGCCGTACACAGTGAATCTAGATAAGCTTTCATGATCGGAGGAAAAGAGAAGTTCCACATCGGTGTGACGAACACATATTTATCCGCAGCGACGAATTGATCGGTTAATTCGCCTAGGCGGCTGACTTTGCTTTGTTCCTCTTGGCTCAAGGTTGAGAAATCTTGGCCGCCTCGTAATTTGCCCCAACCGCTAAACACATCGGCGTCAATGTGAGGAACAGCGATGCTGTATAAGTCGATCGGAACGACTTCGTCACTTGGATGGGCTTCCTGGTAGGCATCAATAAAAGCTTTACCAACGGCCATACTGTAGGAGGTTTGGTGATCATGCGGATGGGCGGTAATGTATAAAATCGTTGCCAAAGTTGATCTTCCTTTCTTCTGGTGGGCTTGTGAACCTTACTAATGTTCATTAAAAGCAGCCAAAGTATGCATTCAGCCAGCTTGCCTTCACCCGTGCAATTGCTAAATTTGTAAAGGGATTTGCATTGAGCCTGAGCTCCTTTTGGGTTATGATGATAGACGGTGCATTTGGCACTATTCTTTGATGTCTACGCTACGCAGTCTACCGACAAATTTATATAAAGTGAGATGGATGATGATGAAACCTACAGATGCAAACTATAAAATGCCAGCCGAATGGACAACCCACGAAAGAACGTTCATTTCTTGGCCCGTGCAAGATTCCATGGTCTATCCTGAAGATCATGCCGTTGTGACGAAGGGCTATGAGGATTTGGTCAAAGCGATTGCTGAGTTTGAGCCTGTGACTGTGGTTGTGAATCCTGTGGAAGCGGAGCAAGTGAGAGCGCGGTTTACGGAGAGCAACGTCGATTTTCTGGAAATCGAGCACAATGATGCTTGGTTCCGAGACAACGGGCCAACGTTCTTGCTGAATGAGCAGCAGGAGATCGCAGCGGTGAACTGGAAGTTCAACGCTTGGGGCGGTAAATATGCGCCGTGGGATCTGGATGACAACGTCGCTCCGCAAATCCTTGCGCATCATGGTGTGAAGCGTTTTGACGCTCCGCTGGTCATGGAAGGCGGGTCCATTCATGTGGATGGAGAAGGTACGCTGCTGACGACGGAAGAATGTCTTCTGAACACGAATCGCAATCCCGATCTGAGCCGCGAAGACATCGAGAATTTGGTGAAATCGTTCGTGAATGTGGAGAAAATCATTTGGCTGAACAAAGGGTTGGACGGGGATGAAACAGACGGTCACGTCGATAACATCGCTTGCTTCGCAGCTCCCGGCAAAGTGATTCTGCAAGTGTGCAACGATCCGTCGGATGCCAACTATGGGATCACCCAAGAAAATTTGGAGATCTTACGCAGAGCTACGGATGCCAGAGGACGCTCTTTGGAAATTATCCAAATCGAGCAGCCGCCTTTAACCTTCTTCGAAGAGCAGCGTCTGACGCTCAGCTATTTGAACTTTTATTTCGTGAACGGCGGCATTATTTTGCCGGTGTTTGGCG
Source organism: Paenibacillus sp. HWE-109 (assembly GCF_022163125.1). NCBI lineage: Bacteria > Bacillati > Bacillota > Bacilli > Caryophanales > Paenibacillaceae > Paenibacillus > Paenibacillus sp. HWE-109. The sequence goes on from NZ_CP091881.1 coordinate 7,764,015, forward strand.
GAACAGCGGAAGAGACGGATCGCAAGGCAGAAGCCGCGTTAAGCGCAGCTTTCCCGGATCGCCGTATCCGCACAATCAACGGTATGTCCATCATCAAAGAGGGCGGCAACGTTCACTGTACAACGCAGCAAATGCCAGCAAGCAAGAAAGGGTAGGTGATTTTCAGTGAGAAATGTCAAAGTAGCAGCGACACAAATGAGCTGTTCCGATAACATAGATGAAAACATTCGCAAGGCCGAGGCTTTGGTTCGCCAAGCAGCCGCCAAAGGTGCTCAAATTATTTTGATTCAAGAGCTGTTCGAAACGCCTTATTTCTGCCAGAAAGAGAAATCGGACTACTACCGCTATGCCACTGAGCTGGAAACCAATAAAGCGATCAATCATTTCCGAGAAATCGCCAAGGAGCTGCAGGTCGTTCTGCCAATCAGCTTCTACGAGAAAAAGAATTACGCGCGCTACAACTCGCTAGCTGTTATTGATGCCGATGGCCAAGTCATGGGCACGTATCGCAAAAGCCACATCCCGGATGGTCCAGGGTACGAAGAGAAGTTCTATTTCAACCCCGGCGATACCGGGTTCAAAGTATGGAAAACCCGCTATGCCAAAATCGGTGTAGGCGTATGCTGGGACCAGTGGTACCCGGAAGCAGCGCGCGTTATGGCGCTTATGGGTGCTGAACTGCTGTTCTATCCGACAGCAATCGGTTCCGAACCGCAGGATGGATCAATCGATTCCAAGGATCATTGGCAAATGTGCATGCGCGGCCACGCGGCGTGCAATCTGATGCCGGTTATCGCATCCAACCGGATCGGCAAGGAAGTGGATGAGGATTCCAGCATCGACTTCTACGGTTCTTCGTTCATTGCAGGCCCGCAGGGCAACCTGATTGAAGAAGCTGGCCGTACGGAAGAAACCGTACTGGTTGCTGAATTCGATCTCGATCAGTTGGAGATCCAACGTATCGAGTGGGGGATTTTCCGCGATCGTCGTCCGGACCTGTACAAGAAAATCGCCACCTATGACGGAGATCAGGTGCTGTAAGCGATGTTGATCTTAGATATCTGGAGCGAAATCTAACAGGAATTTCTCCAGCTATTTTGGCTTTTTAACTCTAAAAGGTCATCTGTCGTGCAATATTGAAATCAAGAGGCTGCCCTTAAGTCATTAAATTGATCTTTGGGACAGCCTCTTTGTGCGCGTGGGATTGCCCCGGTATACCGCGATTGTTAGGGGAATAAGACCATCAAGCTTGCTTATTTATCCCGCGTTTTCCCTCCTTCAACACCTCTAATACCTCCCGAAATACAAATGGTGTATAATTGGTATATGATTTGAATTAGACTCCCCAAAGACAAGGATAGCGGGTTAGTTCTTCAGAAAATGGTTATATATATGGAAAGCAGATCATCAGTGTAGGATCCCAAATGAATGGAGTGATCGGCAGATGGATACAACCAAATATCAAAAATATTTCTCCACCGACGGTTTCTGGTCCAAGCTCAAAAAAGTCGCGAAATCAGCAGGAAGCAAAGTTATATATACGGGATTGCTGCTTTTTTACGCGGTAGAAAGTCCCAAAACCCCATTGAGAGCCAAAGTGCAAATCTACGGAGCGCTCGGCTATCTGATTCTTCCGCTGGATCTCGTGCCGGATTTGCTGCCGGTTATCGGCTACGTGGATGACTTCAGCGCACTTGGATTGGCGCTGCTAGCTGTCGCAAAGAATATTGACGATGATGTGAAGTATAAAGCGAAGAGCAAGCTGAGGAGTTTGCTTGGAGATGAAGTGATGAACAGCAAGGACATTATTGAGATTGACGGTAAGCTGATGGCGGAGAAACAGAAGGTTGGTACAGAGGGCGTGGATTTAGGGAAGTGATGCCTTAGCGTAAAAAAGCTCCAGTTCCACGAACGTCGTGGAATTGGAGCTTTTTATGCGGCAGCACATGCCTAACAAGTAACCAACCAGCTATGTGTATCCTCAATACGTCCGAACTGAATGCCCGTAATCGTATCATATAACCGATGAACCAGCTCGCCGATGTGTCCTTGGTTAATAACCATAGGCGTTCCCTGCCAAAACAGACTGCCTATCGGGGAAACGACGGCTGCGGTGCCTGTACCAAATGCTTCCTCGAGCGTCCCGTTATTGTAGGCTTCAACGATGTCGTCGATGGAGATTTTTTGTTCCTTCACAGGGAGGCCCCAATCTTTCAACAGATGAATGATGCTCTTGCGGGTGATGCCTTCCAGAATACTGCCGCTTAGGCTAGGAGTGATAATCTCTCCATTAATTTTGAAAAAGACGTTCATGCTGCCGACTTCTTCCAAATATTTTTTCTCCACAGCGTCCAGCCAGAGGACTTGAGCGCAGTTGTTTTCTTTGGCGATAGCTTGTGCATTCAGACTGGCTGCGTAATTGCCGGCAACTTTGGCGTTGCCTGTACCACCTTGGACAGCTCTGGCAAAATGGCCTTCCACCAGGATATTAACGGGCTGAAGCCCCTCTTCATAGTAAGCGCCTACAGGCGACATAATGATAATAAAGGAATAGCGTGAAGAAGCACGCACCCCAAGACCTGCCTCCGTAGAGATAACAAAAGGGCGAATATACAGCGATGATCCCTCTTTGCGAGGCACCCAGTTAGCATCTACGCGTACGAGGCTCTGAATGGCTTGGACGACGAATTCTTCATCTAGGGAAGGCATGCTCAAGCGTTCACAGGAACGATTAAGCCGTTTGGCATTTTGGTCGGGACGGAACAGGACAATGTCTTCTTCATTTGTGCGAAAAGCTTTGAGTCCTTCGAACACGGCTTGCCCGTAATGAAAAACCATAGCCGCAGGATCATGTGATAAAGGACCGTACGGGATAATCCGGGGATCCAGCCAGCCCTGACCTTCCTCGTAATCCATAATAAACATATGATCGGTAAAATAACGCCCAAAGCCTAAGCTTTCATCTGGACCAGGAATCGTTTTACAGTGAGGATTTTGCTCGAATCTGATGGTTCCATACATCGCGAATAACCGCCTTTCGTTCCCATGAGTGTATTCCTTCTACTATAGATAAATATCAATCATTGATCAATTCCGAATTATCAATTACCATCATAGGTAATAGCTATGATCGGTGGTGGCAAGGATGGAGTATCGATTGTTGGAATATTTTATGGCGGTGTGTGAAGAATTGCATTTCACCCGTGCAGCCGAAAAGTTAGGGATCAGCCAACCTACGCTCAGCCAACAGATACGCTTGATCGAGCATCGTGTAGGTTCGCCTCTTTTTCAGCGGATCGGCAAGAAAGTCTATATCACCGAGGCCGGCGAAATTCTGCTCAAGCATAGCCGAAATATTTTTCATGAATTGGATCAAGCGCAAGCTGCGTTGAATGAAATCCAAGGCATGCAGCGGGGAAAGCTGCGCATCGGCTGTTCCGGCAATCATTTGCTGACGGCGACGATTATGGCTTTTCATGCGCAGTATCCCAAAATCGAGCTGTCGGTAACAGAGCTTGCCACCGAAGAGACCAAAGAGGGACTGCTGAATAATCAACTGGATATTGGCGTTGTTTTCCTGCCTGATGAGGATGAGCAGCTAGCGAGTATTCCTTTGTATAACGAGAAGCTTCAATTTGTGGTGTCGAGCGAGCACTCGCTTGCACAGTCGGATACGATCCCGTTAGCGGAGCTCGTACAACTTCCAGTAGCGATGATGCCAGGCAAGTTTTATGTGCGGCAAATGATGGACGAATGCTGCAAGAAGCATGGATTTGAGTGGAAACCAACACTGGAACTGTCGACGTTGGAGTCGCTGCTTCAGATGGCGAAGCAGAATGTGGTGGGCGTTATATTGCCCGGCTCGTATGTGGACAGCATTCGCAGCAGCAAGGATATTAGCAGCATTCCGATTGTTGATCCTATTCCGCAGAAGGATGTGGGGATTGTCTATCGCAAAGATATGCATGTGTGCAAGACGACAGATACCTTTATGAAGCAGTTGATCCAACAGTTTGCGAAGAGCGGAGCGGCTGCTAACAAAACGAACTAGAAAGTCACACGTTAAATGAGGATGCAACATGAAATATATCTATACCTTTGTCTGTCATGAAGATGAGCAGGCGCTTTGTCTGCTGGAGCTGCGCAGTTTGCTGGGCGCAGAAGCTTTGTTTGGTGCGCGCTATGCAGTTAGCGCGCGTAAGGTTGAACCGAGCCGCAGCCCGTTCCTGAAGCTGCGGCTGGATGTTCTGGTCGAGGCCGGCAGTTTGCCGGAGCTGGCCTCGCAAGTGGGGACGTTGACGCCGCGGGAGGCAACGTTCAAGGTTGTGTTCGCGGAAACGGAAGCTGTGGTCCGCACGGACCGCCAGCGTGAAGTTGCACGCGAAATAGGCCGGCATCTCCGCGGCAAAGCGGAGCTGGAACGGCCGGAGATGTGGTTCGCCGTCACGGAGCTGGGAAGCCGGTGGGTGTTCGGCGAATGCAGCTACGGCGAAGCCGTGTGGCTTCAGCATCAGCAGAAGCCGCAGAACTACTCCACCGCCCTGAACACGCGCGTAGCGCGGGCGGTGGTGAATATTGCCGTGCCCGATACAGCGGGCGCCAAAGCCATTGACCCGTGCTGCGGCATCGGCACGGTGCTGATTGAGGCGATGTCGATGGGTATCGACATCGTGGGCACGGACATGAACCCGCTGGCTGTGCGCGGCGCGCGGGTGAATCTAACCCATTTCGGCATGCCGGATGTGGTGCGTATTGCCGACATGCGAACGCTGGGCCTGGCAGCGGGAGATGAGGCGCGTTACGACGCCCTCATTCTGGACATGCCCTATAATCTTTGCTCTAAGTTGCCGGAAGATGAGCAATTGGAGATGCTGAGGGCCGCACGCCGCGTCGCCAGGCGCGCGGTTATTATCACGACAGAGCAGATTGATGCGCTCATCGAGCAGGCGGGTTTCCGTATCGATGAACGCTGTATCGTGCATAAAAGCAATTTCAGCAGACAAATTATTGTCTGTGTTTAGCGTCTTAGTAGAGCATTTTGCCCAGTGGCCCATCTTCGGCAATTATATCCTGAAGAGCGTACACAGAAATAGGAAAATAAAGAAAACCATATACATAAGCTGCCAACTCGTAGACTTGGAAATAAATGACTAGCGATTTATCGGCAATATAGAAATCTTGATCTGGACGAATCGCCTTAAAATCGACCAACAACGGGATATCTCGTGTTTTAAGCTCGGCTTGAATCAAGGCGCTTAACTTGCCGACATAGTCGCTGCCTGGTTTGAATAAATCTTTGAGGGCGTAAGACTTGCCGGTTTCCGTACTGAATGTCAACGCATTCTGAATCGTAAGCCCATGGGCCCCGCCCGAGAACGTATAATTCCATAGCGTCAGACTGAGCACATTGCGCTCATTGGTTTTGATCTCGTAGTAAGCTGTGACATCAGCCAGCGGATTCTTGGGGTAGCCTTGGTCGCTCAACTGCTTATTGACCGCGTTGACTATTGCAGTATTCATGGCAAGCTGGGATGAATAAGGCGTGTGGTGGATAACTGACGGATAGAGCAGCTTTAATTTATTACGCAGCATTTGATTCGTTTGTATACTAACGGGTTGATCCAGTCCGTCCATTTCTTCGACCATCCTTGTGTTTTTACTATACGTTATTCAGTGGATGGGCGTTTTGTTCATGGCTGAAGGGGGCGTTTTTTGAGTGGGTCCTACTGGTCAACCTAATAAGAGTCTTTGACGACTCTTATTAGGCTTAGGGACGTTTTGCATTTAGACTTAACAGTGGACACAGCGAATTGGGAAATTAGATAATAGACCTATCTAAATGACGAGGTGTCCGAGATGAGTGAATTCCGCCAACGGTACAATCAAAAGTTCAAAGAAGAAACGGTTAAGTACATTCAACAACATAGTAAATCGATTCCGGATATTGCAAACGAACTGAACATTCCAGCGAAAACATTGAGCAGTTGGGTCAGTAAATATCGCCAATTTCCAGATGAGCCCTTCGTAGGAAGTGGCAATCTACGTAGCCATGACCAGATCATGAAAGACTTGGAACAACGCAACAAAGACCTAGAGGAAGAACTAGCTATCTTAAAAAAGGCGCTGCACATCTTCAGCAAAGACCCGAAGTGAGATTCAAGTTCATTGATGACCACCGTTCAACATTTCGAGTTGAGAAGATGTGCAGCGTACTAGGTGTATCCAAGAGCGGCTATTATAAATGGCGAACCACACCCCCAAGTGAGCGGAAAAAGTACCGCGAAGCGTTGGCTAAAGAGGTGGAAAAGGAGTACTTGGAATCGGATCGGAATTACGGGAGTCCGAAAATTACAAAGGAACTGAGAAAGAAAGGTTTCAAAGTCGCTGTCAAAACGGTTGGGCGTATCATGAAAAAGAAGGGTTTACGCTCACAAGCTATAGGGAAATTCAAGGTGCAAACAACGGATTCCAATCACAGCCACCCGATTGCGCCAAATTGGTTAAATCAGCATTTTGATGTGTGTACAAGACCGAATCAAGTATGGGTTACCGACATCACGTACATCCATACACGTCAAGGAAACCTTTATTTAGCAAGCGTTCTTGACTTGTTTACCCGCAAAATCGTTGGCTGGCAGCTGGGCAATCGCATGACCGTGGAACTGACGCTAGACGCCTTAAATCAAGCATACGAAGCCAAAAGGCCGCCTAAAGGCCTTATCCATCATTCAGACCGAGGATCGCAGTATGCATCTAATGAGTACCGTAAACAACTGAAAGAATACCATATGATTCGTAGTATGAGCCGTAAAGGCAATTGCTACGATAACGCTTGTATAGAGGCTTTTCACAGCATTCTCAAGCGGGAATTGGTGTACAGATATAAATTTCAAAGCCGCCAAGAAGCACACCAACGAATCTACTGGTACATTGAGTTTTTCTACAACAGGAAACGTACGCACAGCAAGCTTGGCTATTTGTCTCCAGACAAGTTTGAATCCCAGTACTACAAGCAAATAAAACTGATTTCTTAGCTCTTTTTTTTGTGTCCACTCTATTGACTCAGATACATTTTGCCCACAATAAGAGTCTTTGACGACTCTTATTCGGCTTGAAAGGGACGGTTTGAGCAGATTAGGAGTCTCTTGGGGCTGTTATTTGTGTTAGAAGTGGGGAAAAAGCAGCCGTTTTTCGGAATAAGAGTCTCTGAAGACTTCTATCGGGCCAGAAAGGGACGTTTTGCCCACAATAAGAGTCTTTTTGTATCTAAGTCAATAGAGTGGACACAAAAAAAGAGCTAAGAAGTTAGTTTTATTTGCTTGTAGTACTGGGATTCAAACTTGTCTGGAGACAAATAGCCAAGCTTGCTGTGCGTACGTTTCCTGTTGTAGAAAAACTCAATGTACCAGTAGATTCGTTGGTGTGCTTCTTGGCGGCTTTGAAATTTATATCTGTACACCAATTCCCGCTTGAGAATGCTGTGAAAAGCCTCTATACAAGCGTTATCGTAGCAATTGCCTTTACGGCTCATACTACGAATCATATGGTATTCTTTCAGTTGTTTACGGTACTCATTAGATGCATACTGCGATCCCCGGTCTGAATGATGGATAAGGCCTTTAGGCGGCCTTTTGGCTTCGTATGCTTGATTTAAGGCGTCTAGCGTCAGTTCCACGGTCATGCGATTGCCCAGCTGCCAGCCAACGATTTTGCGGGTAAACAAGTCAAGAACGCTTGCTAAATAAAGGTTTCCTTGACGTGTATGGATGTACGTGATGTCGGTAACCCATACTTGATTCGGTCTTGTACACACATCAAAATGCTGATTTAACCAATTTGGCGCAATCGGGTGGCTGTGATTGGAATCCGTTGTTTGTACCTTGAATTTCCCTATAGCTTGTGAGCGTAAGCCCTTCTTTTTCATGATGCGTCCAACCGTTTTGACAGCGACTTTGAAACCTTTTTTTCTCAGTTCCTTTGTGATTTTCGGACTCCCGTAATTCCGATCCGATTCCAAGTACTCCTTTTCCACCTCTTTAGCCAACGCTTCGCGGTGCTTTTTCCGCTCACTTGGGGGTGTGGTTCGCCATTTATAATAGCCGCTCTTGGATACACTTAGTACGCTGCACATCTTCTCAACTCGAAATGTTGAACGGTGGTCATCAATGAACTTGAATCTCACTTCGGGTCTTTGCTGAAGATGTGCAGCGCCTTTTTTAAGATAGCTAGTTCTTCCTCTAGGTCTTTGTTGCGTTGTTCCAAGTCTTTCATGATCCGGTCATGGCTACGTAGATTGCCACTTCCTACGAAGGGCTCATCTGGAAATTGGCGATATTTACTGACCCAACTGCTCAATGTTTTCGCTGGAATGTTCAGTTCGTTTGCAATATCCGGAATCGATTTACTATGTTGTTGAATGTACTTAACCGTTTCTTCTTTGAACTTTTGATTGTACCGTTGGCGGAATTCACTCATCTCGGACACCTCGTTATTTAGATAGGTCTATTATCTAATTTCCCAATTCGTTGTGTCCACTGTTAAGTCTAAATGCATTTGGAGCTTTTATTTATTTATAGAAGTTAGGATTTTAGGAAGATGATGATAGCACCTATCAATAAGATCGAAAAACTGAGCAAATTGGCTTTCTTATCGAAGCTTCTTACCAGGAAAACAGTGGATAGCAATAACATATAAATTGAAATGTTAAAGTCGCTTGAACTAGTAAGAGCTATAATCCCATAAATGATAACGCCTAATGTTAAAGGAATTTCAAAATAAAGGCTTGCACGCGTGCGATTTTTATAGGGGTTAATAAACAACAGAAACCGCCTCCCTTCAGTAAGAGCTTATTCGATACATCTAAATTAGGCAAATTATGGGACAAACTAAAAAGAGCTTCCCCAGGTCCCTAAAGACCAACTGGAAAAGCTCATCTGCGCTAGCTCGCGAAAATAAGATCAAATTACGATTGTTGCTCGGAAGAATCTTCATCGGCAGTGGAGTTTGTCGCCGTATTTTGCAGCAGAGAGCTTAATTCCTCTACTTGTTGCTTGGATTGGCCGTCTTCCGCATTCGCCTCAGCGGCATTAATGGCATGACTCACCACATCATCACTGTTGTTTGTTGGCATGTTAGGTCACCTCCTCTAAGTTTCAACTAACTAAGTATGCCTAGAATGGCATGGAAGTATGCAGAAAATTTGCAAAAGTAATGCAGTGGATTTTCTCTATAGGTAAAGACTATAAAGTAATGTCTATTTAGGTATTTCACAAATAGTGTGCAGAGGAGCATAATAGAAGATATTGGGAAATGGAGGCGAAGAGACAATGGGGAAATCGTTCGAGGCGTTATTGCCGGAGCATGAACAGTTCATTGGCAAGCAGCACATTTTCTTCGTGGGGTCAGCCCCGTTAGCGGGGGATGGACATGTGAATCTATCGCCCAAGGGCCATGATGTCTTGCGAATTTTATCGACTAACGAAGTGGCTTATCTGGATTTGACAGGGAGCGGCAATGAGACGAGTGCGCATCTCGAAGAGAATGGGCGCATCACGGTGATGTTCATGGCATTCGAGGGGCCGCCGATGATTCTGCGGTTGTACGGGGTCGGTCGTGTTGTGCTGCCCGGTACGCAGGAGTGGGATACTCTCGTCCCAAGGTTCACTCTGCTGCCGGGAGCGCGTCAGATTATCGTCGTGGATGTTCATGAAGTTAAGACGTCTTGCGGCTATAGCGTTCCTTTTTACAATTATGAGGGAGAGCGTCACACGTTGCAGAAGTGGGCTGCCCACCAAGGCGAGCAAGGTTTAAATGACTATTGGCAGCAGAAAAACATGATCAGTATGGATGGACTGCCAACACCGCTCGGACAAAAATTATCCACAGAGGCTCTGAATTAAACGTTAGCTAAAATGTTTCCGCAAAGCTTCAGGAGCTTCCACGCTTTTGCGTGTTGTGCTGTCCATCGTTACGCTTGTGACAAGGGCATCTGCACATAAGTCGCCTTGCTTATTGATAATTTCTTGTTTCAGCACATAGCTGGAACGCCCTATTTGTTCAGGACGGCAGGTGATGGTTAGATAGTCTCCTTGTTTGCATTCTTTTTTGTAGTTAATGTTAATGTTCACCGTTACGGTTTGAATGCCCATCTCGCCAAAAGTATCATAGAATAGCTCCGCTTGCTCATACCATTCCTCACGGCCCCATTCGAGGTATTCCAAATATTTGGCGTTGTTGACGTGACCATTCACATCGATTTCCGTCGATCGAACGACGATTTCTAGTCGGGTTTCCAAGGGATATCCTCCTTTGATTCGTTAGCGCCTGCTTATGCGGGTGTTTTTGTTCATTATAGCTTGTTGGTGAAGAAGAAAACCAGTTCGCAGCTCATAGTGTTCCATGTTTTGGGCAAAATAAGACTTATGTGTTTGACGATGTCAGCAGGTTGGTTACCTTATTCTGATGGGTTTGCCAGCATGACGAAGTAAAAGGAGGCGGTTCAGGTGACGCAAGAATATCGGATTGAAAAGGATACGATGGGAGAAATCAGAGTGCCTGTGGATAAGTTGTGGGGGGCACAAACACAGCGCAGCTTTGAGAATTTCAAAATCGGCACGGAGCGAATGCCGGAGCGATTGATTAGTGCTTTTGCTTTGTTGAAAAAGGCCGCTGCTCAGGTAAATCGCGAGCTTGGCGGGTTAACGACGGAGAAAGCCGAGGCGATCGCCCAGGCGGCTGACGAAATTGTGCAGGGACGCTGGAACGACGAGTTCCCGCTTGTGGTCTGGCAGACGGGCAGCGGCACGCAGTCGAACATGAATGTGAACGAGGTGATCGCGCATCGGGCAAGTGAAATTATTGGAGATGGCGCGCAGCACATCCATCCCAACGATGATGTGAATCGTTCGCAAAGCTCGAACGATACGTTCCCGACCGCGATGCATGTCGCCGGCGTCATCGCGGTAGAGCAAGAACTGCTGCCAGCGCTGGAGCTTATGCAGGCGACTCTGCACAGCAAGATGGAGGCCTATGCCTCCATCGTCAAAATCGGCCGCACCCACCTGCAGGACGCCACCCCACTGACGCTGGGGCAGGAGATCAGCGGCTGGTGGGCCATGCTGGAGCAGGCCGCGGGCATGGTGCGCAGCAGCATCGACACGATGCGCGAGCTGGCTATTGGCGGCACCGCGGTCGGCACAGGGCTGAACGCGCACCCCGAATTCGGCGCGCGTGTGGCCGAAGCCTTGACTCACGAGACGGGCACGCGCTTCGTCTCAGCCGCGAACAAGTTTCATGCGCTGACCAGCCATGATCAGATCGTTTACGCCCACGGCGCGTTGAAGGCGCTGGCGGCGAACTTAATGAAGATAGCCAACGACGTGCGCTGGCTATCGAGCGGTCCCCGCTGCGGAATCGGGGAAATCACGATTCCGGAGAACGAGCCCGGCAGCTCGATCATGCCAGGCAAAGTCAACCCCACGCAGAGCGAAGCGATGACGATGGTCGTGTGCCAGGTGATGGGCAACGATGCGGCCATCGGCTTCGCCGCCAGCCAGGGCAACTTCGAGCTGAATGTGTTCAAGCCCGTCATTATTCACAACTTCCTGCAGTCGGTGCGGCTGCTTGCGGATAGCATGCGCTCGTTCAACGATCACTGCCTCGCAGGGATGGAACCGAATCGCGCGGTCATTCAGCGCAATCTGGAACAATCGCTCATGCTGGTAACAGCCCTCAACCCGTATATCGGGTATGAGAAAGCGGCCAGCATTGCGAAGCAAGCCCACAAGGAAGGGCTGACACTGAAGGAGTCAGCCCTGCGCAGCGGTTATTTGACCGCTGAGCAGTTTGACAGCTATGTCCGTCCAGAGGATATGGTGCATCCTAAGGCGCCGTAATCTGTCCTACAACGAGGCTGACTCAAGGGTTGCAAACCTGGAGAGCAGCCTCTATTTTGTCTTGATTTTTTGGGGTGGGGAATCTAGCAGGAATTTCTCCTGCTAAATTTAGCGTTAATTGCTCTAAACAGCCATCTAACTGGAAAACCTCCAGCTAATTTAGGGAGAAATCGCTATTTAGCGGAAAATCGCCAGAAATAACGGTATCTTTTCCATGTAAACCGGCTTTTCATGCGAAAATACCTAAATTAACGGTATATTTTCCATGTACCTTAATCAATTGAAAGAAAGAGGCATCCTGAAAATGAACTCATGTGGGGATAGCCCTATTATCTCCACAGCCCCCTAATTAAGTTGGAGTCCTCACCCACAAAAATGTAGACTTAATATGTGAGGAGGATGAGACGTATGGGAAAAATGTCTGAGCAGAAAGAAAAGGCTGCGCAAGAAGTTTTGTCTGGTATGAAGGCAGCCGTTGTTGCCAGAAAGTATGGTGTTACTCCCGGAACGGTGAATCAATGGGTAAGGGATTATCGTGAACAGCATGGTGAACAAGACTATCCTTATCCACAGGAGCAAGCTGAAGAACTGAAACGCCTACTCGAGGTAGAGAAAAGGTACGACAAGGCCGTCAAATTACTGGGCGAAAAAGACCTAGAAATCGAGATCCTACGTGAGCTGCTAAAAAAGCCAACCCCTGCTTATCCGAAAAATTTAAGATAGCCGACACATTTATTAAGCAGGGGAATCCAGCAACTCTCGTACTGCGTATCATGGGGTTGGCTGAGTCTACTTATTATGACCGCATGAAACGCATGTCACAGTCTCCACAGACGGCTGAACGTGAACGCGGCAGACGCATCCCTGGATATTCCCTTACGGAGTCTGCGGAAAAAATTAGTGACGAGCAAATCCAGGAATGGCTACTCGAACTCATCTCGGGAGAGGAGCATGTGTACGGCTACAAACTGCTTGCAGAATGTTTATGGAACCAGTACAGATTAAGGTTGAATCACAAAAAGAGCTATCGGTTGTGTAAGGCGCTAGACATCCTACAGCCACAGCGTCAGAAGCGCTTCAAGCATCCTCGGAAACTGCCAGAGAATCGTATCATTACAGGACCTAACCAGCTCTGGCAGATGGACATTAAATACGGTTACGTCGCGGGTCGCGATCGACATTTCTTCGTACTGAGCATAATTGATGTATTTACCCGGGTCATCGTCGGCTACTACAGAGGAACGTCCTGTGAGGCCAAGCACGCCTGTCAGACGCTTAGGAAAGCAATGGACAGTCACTGCACGACGAATAACGAGCCCCCTTTTATAAGGACCGACAATGGGCCACAGTTTGTAAGCCACCTTTTCGGCGATATGTGTGAAGGCTGGGAGGTTACTCACGAACGTATTCCTCCTCAAACGCCGGATTTAAATGCTTTTATTGAATCCTTTCATAGTAACATGGAACGCGATCTATTCAGCAAAGAAGAGTTTGCAACCTTCGAGGATGCTTATGATGCTGTCGACCGATACATGGACTTTTACAACAACCGAAGAATGCATACAAGCCTTCGAAGAATGCCGCCGGTTAAATTTTCAGCATGGGTAATGAGCTTAGATGACCGCTCAGCCTTCTTCTGGCCGAGGAAGAAAGCGAAATAAAGAGCATGACTGCGTCATGAGTCGGTTCTGAAGGGAGGACTCCGGAATTAGGGGGTCGCACCGTTATTACGTTCAACGTGCTGCCGCACCGTCCACCATCTGAGCTACTCTCCCATGCAGTTACACTAGCCGTTCTCCCAATCCTCCCCATAAACTCTACCAACATAACAAATTCAGCCCGAGAGGGATCGCAGAACCTCTATTTTGTCTGAATATCCCGAGAGGGATCGCAGAACCTCTATTTTGTCTGAATATCCCGAAAGGGATCGCAGAACCTCTATTTTGTCTGAATTATTCTGAGAGGGATCGCAGAACCTCTATTTCACCTTCATCTGTGCAAAAACAAGTTCCCACGGAACGTCGTTCCGCTATTCCTCTGTAAACCTCATCTGTTTTCGCGCGATAGCGTCTCTACGATCCGTGGAACAGCCAAATCAGCCGATTTGTCACAAATAGCGTCTTCTCGCTCCTTTAACGCGGAACGCTGCTTCCGCATTAGTCATCTTACTCCGCAGTAGCGCCCCATCTCACGGGCCAACGCCCAAAAACCTCCAACTCCACACAAGTGGATTTGAAGGTTCCTAGCCTCGTCCGTTACTGAATCGGATCCGGGATCATGTTCTGCTCAAGCAGCTCACTGTTCGTTTTCATGTGCTTCATCTCGTTGCCCAGCTTCTTGATCTCAGCCATGTCCTGAGCCATGGAGCTGTTGTTGGCCTCTTCCAGCGATTTGCTGGAAGAGCCGTTGCATAAGCGCTCAAGCTCAATAAGCTTGTCCAGAGCTGTTCGGCGGACTTCGAGAGGAACGAATTCGTTCTCTTGAAAGTCAGCTTCGTGGAAATGGACGGTCGTATTGCCGTGTTCTGTCGTCAGTGTAGTTAGCGTCAGGGGATATGAAACGGATGTGGGTTCATGTTTAATGTTGATTTGATAAACGGATTTCTCCGTATACGCCACACGTTCGAGTCCCATATTGGTTAATTGCTGATGCATGTTGTTTTTATCCATATTGCCTAACACTCCTTTCGGGCCTGCGGCCAAAAAAATTCGTCCAACCAGCCCGAGCTGGGGCTTTTTAATGGCGGTTGTTGTTTGTGGACGTGGCAGACTGCAAGGACTCCGCTACCATGTCTTTGCTTTCTTTGGCTTTATCGATCACCTCAGAGGCTTGTTTGCCGATCTCGTGTGACTTTTCGCTCACGGTGGAAACGATATCTTTGGCTGTGCCGCTAGCCGCAGCAGCGATATCTTGAGTAGTCTCGCATACGCTGGAGACGATTTCCTGGGTTTTTTGACCAACTGTCGAAGCTAGTTTGCTTGTTTTATCGTTTAACGTACGATACGTATTGGAAAGGTCTTCGCGTAATTCTGACCCCGCTTTAGGGGCGAGTAACAGGGAAGCTACAGCACCTACTGCTCCACCGATTACTAGACCTAACAATAGTCCGCCTTTATTTGTTGCGACTGCTTCACTCATGAGTCATCTCTCCTTCAAATGGGGTTTTGGTTGTCTTGCCTCTTAGTAGAAAGTAACCGTCTTTCCCCCATTTGAAACAGGAAAAATTTAATTTAAATTCCCTTTCATTATATAAACACCCAAAAGTTGATCGAATTCTGATTGAATTTTTCGAATTCGGGTAGTAGATAGAAGAACTCTAGCGATATTTACATTTAAAGTATGTTAAACTACGGTGAGGGTTTTTGTTAACTTTTACCCGAAAAGGGGTTAGAGCTATGAGCATTGTGATTGTTGACGATAACGCGACGAATTTACTTATTATTGAAAAAATTCTGCTTAAAGCCGGGTATACCGATCTCATGATGGTGTCTTCTGCCAAAGAGCTATATCACTTATTAGAAATGAATTCCCCCAGTACCTCAGAGGTATCCGTAGATTTGATTTTGATGGATATGATGATGCCGGAAATTGATGGGGTAGAAGCGTGCCGCACGGTACAAGCGGATGAACGGTTTCGAGATATCCCGATTATATTCGTAACAGCGATGGGAGATTCGAATAAATTAGCCGAAGCTCTGGACGCCGGGGCGCTCGACTATGTGATGAAGCCGATTAACAAGGTAGAGCTGCTGGCTCGCATTCGCTCCACACTCCGTCTCAAGTTCGAGAAGGACTGGCATAAGGAACGGGATAAGCGGATTAAATATGAGCTGGATCTGGCCAAACAAGTGCAGCGCAGCGTATTAAGCAGCCCTATCCAGGATGAGCATATTAACATCTCAGCGGTTTACAAGCCTTCTTCCGAGCTTGCGGGTGATTTCTATGCGTGGTACCCGATTGGGCCGAACCGGTATGGCATTATTTTGCTGGATATGATGGGTCATGGTATTTCCTCGTCACTGGTTTGTATGTATATCTACTCGGCCTTGAAGGATACGATTACGAACATTTGTGATCCGGAGGGTGTGATTCGCGAGTTAAACTGCCGGATGAATCAACTTCATAAAGCGGATAATCTGATCAATTATTACTTTACGTCGATTTATTTGGTTTTGGATACGGAGAAGCGCACGATTGAATATGTGAATGCCGGTCATCCAACAGGAATCGCTATTCTGGATGGCGAGGTCAAGCTGCTGACGGAAGGCTGTTGTGCCATCGGATTTTTCGAGGGGATTGAGATTACCAAAGGGGTTATTCCCTATAAGAAAGATGCACGGATTGTTTTGTTCACCGACGGTCTTTCGGAATGGCTTGATGATGAGCAGGAGGAAGGCATCAACAAAATTCAACGCAGCTTTCAGTCGATGCAAACGCACGATCCTGAGGGCATCATTGAAAGCATTTATCCTTATACCAAAAGCGGTTCTCCCCAGGACGACATGTGCTTGGTGATGATCACAGCGACCTCATAAATTCTTCGCCTAATTATTTACAATCGATAACGCACTAGTTTATCCCAATCGGGAATAAAACTTGTGCGTTTTTTGTTTCAATAGGCACAAAGAGGTGTAATAAGGAATATCAATCCAATCAGGATGGGAGGAATAGGGATGACGATGGCATCGGCTCCTACGACAGACGCTTTATACTTACTACACGAGGGTACACAGTATCAAAGCTATCAATTTCTAGGTTCCCATGTGGAAGAACGAGATTCGGTTAGAGGAATCAACTTCGCTGTGTGGGCACCCAATGCCAAGCAAGTGAATGTATCGGGCAGCTTCAATGGTTGGGACGGCAGCAACCATAAAATGTCGATGTCAGGCGGGGTATGGACGCTCTTCGTTCCTAAGTTGGAAGAAGGAACTTTGTATAAATACGAGATCGTCACGCTGGATGACGAATGTTACTTGAAGTCAGATCCGTACGCTTTTCATACGGAACTTCGTCCTGGAACGGCATCCATTGTAACTTCTTTGGAAGGATATGATTGGCAGGATGAGGAGTGGCTGGCTACAAAAACCTCGAATCAATTTCTGCAACAGCCGCTATTGATTTATGAGGTGCATCTGGGAAGCTGGAAGCGCAAGGAAGACGGAAGCTTCTATACCTACCTGGAGTTGGCGGATGAGTTGGTTGATTATGTTCTTGAGCGGGGGTACACGCACATCGAGTTGATGCCGCTTGAGGAACATCCACTGGATGCTTCCTGGGGCTATCAGGTGACCAGTTATTTCTCCGTCACGAGTCGATTCGGGTCACCCAAGGATTTCATGCAGTTCGTCGATCGTTGTCACCAGAAAGGCATCGGCGTCATTATGGACTGGGTGCCTGCCCACTTTTGCAAGGATGCTCATGGCTTAACCCGATTCGATGGGACTCCGCTTTATGAGTATGCAGACAGCCGCAAAGGTGAGAATCCCACTTGGGGAACGCAAATTTTTGACTATGGGAAGCCGGAAGTGCTTAGTTTTTTGATTTCGAATGCATTGTTCTGGATGGATGTTTACCATATTGACGGTTTGCGGGTGGATGCGGTTTATAGTATTTTGACGCTGAACTTTGACCGTGAAGAAGAGGACCGGATTACGAATGAACTCGGCGGCGACGAGAATTTGGAAGGGATCGCTTTTCTTCAGAAGCTGAATGCGGTTGTGTTCTCCCGCTATCCCAATGCTTTGATGATGGCAGAGGATTCCAGCTCATATCCGGGGGTAACCGCTTCGGTTGAGCATGGCGGACTTGGTTTTAATTATAAATGGAACTTAGGTTTTACGTGGAACACGCTCGAATATATGAAGAAGAATCAAGCGGAGCGCTGTGAAGCGGAAGATCAATTGACGAATTCCTTGCTCGGTGCTTGGGATGAGAATTACATACTCCCGTATGCCCATGATGAAGTGGTTCATGACACCAAGTCGCTTCTGGGTAAAATGTCAGGGGATGACAACTGGCAGCGTTTCGCCAATCTGCGTGTACTGTACACCTATATGATCGGTCATCCCGGTAAAAAATTGCTGTTCATGGGCAATGAATTCGGCCAGATGGATGATTGGCATTCAGAAAGTGCACTGCCGTGGAACTTGCTTGCGTTTGAGGAGCATCAGCAGTTCGCCAGCTTCGTCACGCAAATGAACCATTTCTATGTGGGGGAAAAAGCGCTCTGGGAACTCGATCACGACACCAGCGGTTTCGAACCGATTGGAGAAGAAGATAAAAGCGACGGTCTGGTGATGTTCATCCGGAAAGCAGAAAACGATGATGAGCATCTCATTATGATCTGTAATTTTAAAACGGAGAAGCACGAGGGCTACCGCTTAGGGGTTATGAAGCCAGGCAGTTATCAAGAAGTGTTTAACAGTGATAAAGCGGAGTACGGCGGTTCAGGCGTAGTAAACGATACCACGCTGCTTACCGAAGAAAACGCCTGTCAGGGTCGCTCTTATAGCATTATGTTGAATATACCGCCACTTGCAGCAGTTGTAGTGAAATATATCCCACAGGAAGGATGAGATCAGGATGAAGAAACAAGAATGTGTAGCAATGTTATTGGCTGGAGGAGAAGGGACTAGATTGAGTCCGTTAACGAAAAATATTGCTAAGCCAGCTGTTCATTTTGGCGGAAAATATAGAATCATTGATTTTACGTTGAGCAATTGCCGCAATTCCGGCATTCATACGGTTGGGGTGCTGACTCAGTATAAGCCGGCTGTTTTGCATGCGCATATCGGCAATGGCGAAGCTTGGGGCATGGATGGCGTTGCGGGCGGCGTCACCTTGCTGGAAAGACAAATGGGTGCTCCGAATGCCTATTCAGGCACGGCTGATGCGATTTATCAGAACTTATCCTATCTGCGCAGGCATAACCCCAGCTATGTCTTGGTGATATCCGGTGACCACATTTACAATATGGACTACAACGCGATGCTGGAGCATCATAAAGCTTCTGGCGCGGATGCCACATTATCGGTTATTCCTGTGAAATGGGAAGAAGCCAGCCGCTTCGGAATTATGAGCACGGATGAATCGCACCGAGTGACCGGATTTGCCGAGAAGCCGGCTAAGCCAACCAGCAATTTGGCCTCCATGGGGATTTATATCTTTAATTGGGATGTGCTGCGCTCCACGTTAGAGATCGATGCGATGGACGAGTCTTCCAGCCATGATTTTGGCAAAGATATTATTCCTGGACTATTGGAAGCAGGCGCTTATTTGTCAGCTTATCCGTTCGAAGGCTACTGGAAGGATGTCGGCACGATTGAAAGCCTCTGGGAATCGCATATGGACTTACTCGGTTACACGCCGACACTGCAATTGGACCATGAGAAGTGGCCTGTCTATACCAAGGAACGCAATTATGGCAAAAGCTTCGTGGCGCTTAGCGCTAGGGTGAATAATGCGGTAATCGGTGACGGCACGGATATTTACGGCAGCGTGAGTCATTCGGTGCTGTTCGATGGCGTCAGAGTCGGAGACAATAGCCGGGTGTTAAACAGTGTGATTATGCCGGGCGTGCAGATCGGCAAAAATGCCCTTGTCCTCAACGCGATTGTCGGCGAAGGAACTATTATTAAAGATGGCGCAATTGTCGGGAAACCCGGTGGGTCGGAGCTAACGGTGATTGGAGAAAAGGCCATCATTGGACGTCATTACCCAGCGTCAATTCCAGCGGCGTTGACAGGTACTCGTGTGAATTTTGGTTAAAAGGAGGAGAAATCATGAAAGACGTTCTTGGTATGATTAATCTGATGGATGAACAGGATGATTTGTCGACGCTTACCCGCAACCGCTGTGTGGCGGCTGTGCCTTTTGCCGGAAAGTACCGCTTGGTTGACTTTGCGCTTTCCAATATGAGCAACTCGGGTATTCAGAAAGTTGTGGTGCTCGCCAGCGAGAAGGCAGAATCGCTGCTGGAGCACGTTGGCGACGGACAGGATTGGGGGTTGGATGCCACGCAAGAGGGCGGGGTTTCGGTCCTTCCTCCGGTTGCTTTGCGCATCGATACAGCGGACAACTTCCGTACGCTGGAACATGGGGATCTTCTCCATCTGTACAGCCATTTGGATTATCTGAAATCTTGCCAGGAAACGTACATTCTGCTTGCGCCGAGCAGTGTGATCTACCGTTCCAATTTCGAAAATATGGTTGATTATCACCTCAGCAGCGGGGCGGAAATTACCGTCCTCTACAAGCATTTAACTGAGATCGATCGTCACGCACATATCGGACATGCGTATAATTTGGAAATGAATGATCATGGCCGTGTCGTCAGCGCTTCGCCAACCTACCATGCGCTGCCGAGTCTGGCCCCGCAAAATATCGATTTGGATACGATGGTGATCGAGCGCCGATTGTTAATTGATCTCATTGAGAAAAGCATGAAGAGCGGCAGCGAGATCTATTTGAAAAATGTCATTTGGGCGCATCTGGCCGATATTCATGTGCAAGGCTATGCGAATCATGGCTATATCGCAATTATGGATTCAATTGACAGCTATTATGCTCACAGCATGCATCTTCTGCAACCGCAGGGTTGGAAACAATTCATGATCAATCAGGAATCGGTGTATACGCGCAAAGAAGAAGAGCAGCAGATTGCTTGCCATCAACAAGCGTTGGTTCGCAACTCCT
Organism: Paenibacillus sp. HWE-109; assembly: GCF_022163125.1. Lineage (NCBI taxonomy): Bacteria > Bacillati > Bacillota > Bacilli > Caryophanales > Paenibacillaceae > Paenibacillus > Paenibacillus sp. HWE-109. The sequence goes on from NZ_CP091881.1 coordinate 7,784,603, forward strand.
TTGTTGCTCCAGGCTGCCGGATTGAAGGTTATGTGGAGAACAGTATTCTGTTCCCTGGTGTGACGATAGGCAGTGGCGCGAGTGTCAAAAATAGCGTGATTATGCATGATTGCATCATCGAAGCCAGCGCGTATTTGGATCGGGTCATTTTGGACAAACAGGTCATTGTGGAGAGAGGGGCCGTGTTGTGCGGACAGTATGCCCACCCCTTTGTTGCCGAGAAGAGCGGAGTCTTATAATCCATAAGGTGTGAAGAGGAGGATTGGTTATGAATGTAATGATTCGTGAAAACGATATCAAGCTGCTGACACACATAACAAGCTATCGACGCCGCTTTCTGAAGTTAGCTTTGTTCTCGCTGGTGATGATCCTGGCTTTGTTGTTTCTCAAGGGGGCAACTACTGAACGTATCGGTGAACCGGAAGTTGTCCTTACACCAGCCGTCATCAGTATGCTGCCAGAGAGTCCGAACGCCGCGTTCATACCGCTCGATCCTCCTCTTCTTGTGGCCCAAGAGGATGCCGGCGAAGCTGCTGTTAATCCAATGGCAATGACCAAGGTCAGTTCTGCGGCTGCAACCCTGTTCAGTCTGGAGGGAATTTCTCTGGAGGATCACACAGCGGACGTAACGGCCAAGAAAGGACCTCCCTCCACCATTGTCGAAGATCCCCAATTCATCGGAGAAACGATCTATCAGTACCCAAATTTTAATGTAGGCTTCTATGAAGATGTCGTATCCTTCGTCCAAGTGTCGGCGACAGTCGGGCATATCCAAATCAATGATCAACAGATTCCATCAAATGTAGCGGAGCTGAAACAGTTCCTAGGTGAACCGGATTTCGTTGCTGAGGACGGGCTCGTATTTCAGCGAAGAGACACTTTGATTAAATTGTTTCTACAGCCGGAAACACAAGATCTTATTTCCGTTGATTATTACCATCTTTCGAGCACATAAGGGTGAGGCTGGCCGGATACGGTCAGCTTGGCTATGTGTCAGAAGGATCATTTCTTTTTAATCAGAACTTGTGAAATTCTAGGGGTCTTGTTACTATTTAGAAGATGAATAACTTAAAGGAGTGTGGCTAATGTCAGCGGAAAAGTTCCAGGTTGATCAAGAAGAGTTGGAGAAATCAATAGAGCTTCATATCAGAGGGGAGCTGGATTTGGCGGCAGCTTTAACATTCCGGCATGCCCTTGAAGAAGTTGTCCATCGGGCTGATAAAGCGTTAATCCTTGATGTTGGGCAACTAAGGTATATTGATAGCACAGGCATTGGCATTGTGGTATCGGCCTTGAAGATTCGGGATGAGCTGAAGGCGCCATTCGCAGTGCGCAATATTCCGTCCAGTATCAGGAAACTGTTCGATCTTACAGGAATTTCCGGATTCCTCAACGAAGGGATCGAAGGCAGAGCATGAACGTCGTTCGCTTAAAGATACCCGCTACTGCGGAATACTTAGATATAGTTAGACTCAGTCTGTATGGCGTTGCCTCCAAGTTAGGTTTCTCTTATGAAGATATCGAAGATATGAAAGTAGCGGTTTCGGAGGCTTGCAACAATGCGGTGCTTCACAGTGAGCCGCTGAGCGATCAGATAGGCCAGATCGAGATTAGTTACGAGGCGGAGGACGGCAAGTTCATTGTGAAAGTGAAAGATGAGGGTACCGGCTTCAACTACCAAGAGCGCAGCGAGCAAGCGGGTCCGCTAACGGGCAATTCGCCCAGCGATTTGCAGCCTGGCGGGCTCGGCATCTATTTGATGCAGGCGCTGATGGATGAGGTGGCGGTGAACACGGATGCAGGAACCGAGGTTACGCTCGTGAAATATGTGCAAACGCCAGATACTGGCTCCAAAGAAAATGAACAATCTACATGAGGATATAGCCTGCTTGTCATAAAAAAGAGGTTGCCCCAAAGTCAATTTAATGACTAAGGGCAGCCTCTTTCTTTCAATAGTGCACTACATGGAAAGCTACCATCAATTTAGGTGTTTTTTCATGTAACTCTTACTCCTATTATTTCCCAAGGAATGCTTCCAACATCCAACTATGCTTCTCTAGCGATGAGCGAATGCCGATGAGCAAATCCGCCGTAGGCTGATCTTTGCTCTCTTCAGCAAGTTCGATGCCTTCTGTGAGCTCGGAGCAGACCAGCGAGAAGTCGCTAGCCAACTGCTTGACCATTTGTTCCGCTGTTTCATCATTCTTCGCTTCCTTAATGGAAGCTGTATCCAGATGCTGCTTCAAGGTAGCTGTCGGAATAGCGCGAAGCGCGAGCATTCTTTCGGCGATTACATCCAGATGCAAGCTTACCTCAGTATACAATTCCTCGAATTTGATATGCAGCGTGAAGAAGTTCTCGCCTTTCACATACCAGTGATAATTATGGATTTTCATATAAAGAATGGAGAAGTTAGCGACTTGTTTATCCAGAATATCTGTAACTGGGTTTGCTTTGATTGCGACTTTGGCCATGTGAATCCCTCCACTTAATTTATATAGTTGTGTATACAGATAAGTACCCAGCAGCTCTGTACTTGAAACAGTCAAAAAGAAAATTGAAATTCTCTGCATTCCCTGTTTCATCTTCGAACAATGAGGGTAACAATAAGTAATTAAGCAGACAGGAGTGATTCAAATGTTATTCCAAATCAGTGCGATTATTGCAGCCGTTGCGTTTGTATTTCTGGTCTTCTATTTAATACAAACCTTAAAATCATTGAAGCATTCCTTGGATGAAATCACATCGACCATGGGCCAGATGAAGAATGAAGTGACACAAATCAGTTCAGAAGTACAGGATGTAATTCTCAATACGAATGAGATGGCCATAGATGTACGTGTTAAGCTGGCTAAACTGAATCACTTATTCAGCTCGGTGAATGATGTGGGTCAGGTCATTCACGAACTGACAACTTCGGTGAAGCAATCAGCAACCAGCCTGCTCTCAGCTGTGAAGCAAACGAGTATAATGAAAGAAGGAGCAAAGCCTAATCACAAATGGCAGACGATCATTCAAGGCGCAGCGATTTCCTTCGATATGTGGCAAAAAATGAAAGCAAATAAATCACCGCACACCGGTGTTACGAAATAGGAAAGGGGTCATCTTGTGAACGCAATACGTAAATTTACTGTCTATAAACAATCAAATGGCAAAGAAAATATGATCTATTTAAGTGGGGAACTTGATCTGTCCGCGGCATCGGAACTGGCAGCTGTGCTTGATTCCGTCGTGAACCTGGAAAACCAAAGTCTTACCCTGGATTTAAGAGAACTTCGTTATATCGACAGTACGGGAATCGGCATGTTTGTCTCTGTGCTTAAAGTGAGAGCAGCTATGCAAGCCGCATTCCGAATTCAACACATTCCTGCCAAAATTCAACGTTTGTTTGACTTAACAGGCGTATCCAGATACTTCGTGAATGGTGATCAACAGTCAGCCAATCAGCGTGCAACAGAAAGGAAAGAAGAAATCATATGACACCATACATCGGACTTACTATACCTGCGAAGGCGGAATACTTGGATATTGTTCGCCTTACCCTCTACGGTGTTGCTACCAAAGCTGGCTTCTCTTTTGAAGATATTGAAGATATGAAGGTAGCCGTTGCGGAAGCATGCAATAATGCTATTCTTCATGCCTATGAAGATCAAACAGGCACGGTAGACATCCAATTCGAGCATAGCGATGGCTATCTGAAAATTTCGGTTAAGGATGAGGGCAATAGTTTTAACTATGTTCAAACGGACCCGGAAGAAGCGACGCTTCATCACAAATCGATCAGTGAAGCCACAGTTGGCGGGTTAGGCCTATTTCTGATGCAAGCGCTGATGGATGAAGTTCAAGTGCTTACGCATAGTGGAAGAGGAACTGAGGTTATTTTGTTGAAACATATAGCAGGGCAGCTGAATAGAAAAGAGGAAATGGTATGAATGCCAATGCATCATCCTCAAAGCCTTTATATGAAATGTATTTGAAGATGAAGATCTACAAAGAAACAGCTTGCCAAGAGACGGCTACGGCACTGCTGCTGCACTATGAACCTATTGTTCGTATGGCAGTTGGCAAAATGTCGCGAAGCCGTCCTGATTTGTATGAAGATCTATTTCAAGTCGGTCAAATGTCGATGCTGCGGCTTTTCACGCAATATGACAGCACAATGGAAATCCCATTCGAAGCCTATGCGATGAAAAGTCTGATCGGTCACCTCAAAAATTATTTGCGTGACAAGTCATGGTACATACAGGTTCCAAGGCGTATTAAGGAAAAAGGCTCCATGGTCCAAAGGGCATTGGATGAACTGACGGTCAAGTTTGAGCGCTCACCAAGTATTGATGAGATTGCGGCTTATCTGGAACTCAGTTCCGAAGAAACCATCGAGATTCTGGCGGGCCGTGACTACTATAACTACACGTCGCTGGATACACCTCTTACAAGTGAAGGCGACAGCGCTACGATTGGCGATATGATCGCTGGACCAACCGATGATTACACATCACTGGAGAGACGGATGGATTTGGAAGAAGCCATGAATTGCTTGAAGCAAGAAGAACGCACCGTCATTGGCCTCATCTACCATGAAGGGCACTCACAGCGGCAAATCGCCGATCAACTAGGGATTTCCCAAATGAGTGTATCCCGTATCCAAAAACGGGCAATAGATAAGTTGAAGACCGTTTTGACAGAGAACTCATAAGGGGGCGTGCTGATGCTAAGCAGCCAATTTCGTTTGGAGCATGGGAAGAAAGTAAAGCTAGCGCAAATTGATCCCAATGAAACGGGGAGTGTTCATGATCGGGAAGAGGCTGAGCCGAACATTGAACGTTTGAAGGAACGCTTGGAAGCCCTGCAGAATGTCTTATACGCAGGCAAGCAGCAAGCAGTACTCTTCGTTATCCAAGGCATGGATTGCAGCGGCAAGGACGGTGTTGTCAAGCGTGCGCTTGGCGGCCTGCATCCGCAAGGTTTTCAAGTGAATAGCTTCCGTACACCTACGGAGGAAGAGGAAGCTCATGATTTTCTCTGGCGGGCTCACAAAATTGTGCCTGCCAAAGGCATGATTGGGGCTTTTATTCGCTCGTACTATGAGGATGTCCTGATTACAAGAACTCATAAATGGATCAGTGAGTCGGAAGTGAAGAAGCGATTTAAACATATCAACCGTTTTGAGAAATTGCTAGAAAGCAGCGGCGTGAAAATCGTGAAGATTTTCTTGCACATTTCCAAGGATTTTCAGCTGGCGAAGCTGCGCAATCGGTTGACCGATGATACGAAGCGCTGGAAGTTCGATAAGAATGATCTTGTGGAACGTGAATCGTGGGGGGCATATGAGCAAGCCTATGAGGACGTGTTTAGACAGTGCAGCACCGAATCGGCGCCGTGGTATGTCGTTCCTGCTAACCATCGCTGGTACCGTGATTTGGCCGTCTTGCAAATTGCAGTGGACGCTTTGGAAAGCATGAATCTAGCGTATCCGCCATCGGATCCAGAGCTGGATCAACTGCTGGATCAGCTACAGGAATAATGAGAGATTTTCTCTATTAGTTCCCTGAATGTGGTATAGTGAGAGTAGTAGAATGTTAACATAACATTCTCTACGAACTATACTAGGAGGCAACTATGCTTAAATCTTTACAGATCAATATACGTGCCAAAATTATAGTTGGATATGTCTTTATTATCATATGCTTAGGGATATCGCTTTTGGTCGTGAGTGACCGTGTAAACTCGCTTCAGGAGGAAGTCAGTTTTGTCTCTACGCATGACATGGAAGTCCATGATTTATTAAATTTAATTCAAAAAAATATGCTTGATATGGAAACGGGGATGCGCGGCTATGTCATATCAGGGGATACGCAATATCTGGAACCTTATGATGCCGGCAACCGATCTTGGCTGGATAACTACAACAAGCTTCATCAGCTTATAGAGGATAACCCTTCCCAACAGAAAAGTCTGGAACAAATAAAGCCTACTATTCAGAGTTGGATTAAAAATGCCGGTGAATTTGCCATCAAGGCTAAGGGGGCTAACAATCAACAAGCACTTAAGGAATTTTTCGATCAAAACAATGGCAAAAAGGTTATGGATCAATTGCGTACGCAATTCGAATCCTTTCTCTCAGCGGAGAAGAAATTAACGGCTGCCAGAGTCGAACAGTTAGCTGAAAGCAACTATAATCTTAGAGTTGTTCTTTTCTCTGTTCTCGGGATCATTTCAATTTTTGCTATTCTTGTGGCCTTATTCCTATCCAGTTCGATTACGGGCACCATTAAACAAGTCATCCGAACGATTCGAGATATTACGGCGTCGGAGGGCGATTTAACCACTAGAATTGAAGTCAAAACCAATGATGAGATCAAAGAGCTGGCCGTAGCGACCAATGAATTGTTAGCCAGCTTGCAGAAGCAGAATTGGGTTCAAATAAATTTAACGGAAGTCGCAACTTTGTATCAAGGGATTAATGAAATAAAGCTTTTGAGTGAAACGTTTGTCAATACGCTGGCACCTATGCTTGGCAGTCTCTATGGCGTTGTTTATCTGAGGGAGTATGTGAATGGGCAAATGCGTTTTGTGAAAATGGCTAGCTATGCGGCTATTGGTGAAGACGCTGCTTCTGACAGTTTCCGCTTGGGTGAGGGATTGGTCGGCCAATGCGCGCTCGATCAGCGGATTTTCCTGATGGATAATTTGCCGGAGGATCATGTCAAAGTCACTTCAGGCTTAGGCGTATCCGCGCCGCGTGCACTCTTGGTGGCACCGATCCTGGTGGATGGACAGACGGAGGCCGTAATCGAATTAGCCTCCTTGCAGCCCTACCAGTCACAGCATCTGACATTGATCGATTCCCTGCAGGATAAGTTCGGAACAGCGATTGTCAATGTGCGGGGCCGGATGGAAGTGGAACGGCTGCTTTCAGAATCGCAGATGCTGACGGAAGAACTGCAAGCCCAGTCTGAGGAGCTTCAGGCCCAGTCCGAAGAACTTCAGATGCAGCAGGAAGAGCTCAGAATGACCAATGAATTCTTGGAAGAACAGAACCATTTCTCCGAACAAAGGGCTTTGGAATTAAAGCGAGCCAAAGATGAGTTGGAGGAATACTCGCTTAAACTTCAAACGAGTTCCCAATACAAGTCGGATTTCTTGGCGAATATGTCGCATGAACTGCGTACGCCGCTGAATAGTATTATGATTTTGTCGCAGATGCTGGCGGAAAATAACGGTGAAATGCAAATGTCGGAGGTCGTGGATTACTCCCGTGTTGTGTATGCCGCAGGGAACGATCTTCTGGCACTCATTGATGATATCCTTGATTTATCCAAGGTTGAAGCGGGCAAGATTGAAATTATGACCGATGAATTCAATGTGACGGAAATGCCGCAATTAATGAAGCTGATGTTTGGCCCGGTGGCCGAGAAGAAGAAGCTGGATTTTGATATTATCTTGGAAGAGAATGTACCGAATGTGATGCTGACAGATGGCCAACGCTTGCAACAGATCGTGAAGAACCTCCTATCCAATGCGTTCAAATTTACGGAAGAAGGTTCAATCACGATGCGGATCGCTCTTGCTGATCCAGTTCGCGTTCAAGAGCTTCTACATCGGGATCCGGAAGATAAAGTGCTGGCTATTTCCATCACCGATACGGGAATAGGGATTCCAATTGATAAGCAACAGGTTATTTTTGAAGCGTTCCGTCAGGTCGATGGGACCACGAATCGCCAGTACGGCGGGACAGGCCTAGGCTTATCCATTTGCCGTGAGTTCACGCGTTTGCTAGGCGGTTCCATTGTTGTCAAAAGCGAAGTAGGCAAAGGCAGTACATTTACTCTGTACATTCCTAATGCGCAGGAAACGGATCAAGATGATCAGGTGACTATGTATCCTGCGGGAGAAATTGCAGCCGCAGGTGAGTATGCTGACGTGGTTGCCGTTGAGGCGCTATCGTCTGAATTCTTGCATGTGATTAGTGATTCTCCTGTGACTGAGGCCATTAAATCCGATGCGCAATTATTCCAGGGGAAAAGAATTCTGCTTGTCGACGATGACGCACGCAATGTATTCGCATTGGTTACTGCGCTGGAGATGAAAGGCGTGACTGTCGAAGTAGCGGATCATGGCAAGATGGCCCTTGAAATTCTTCAAGGCAGATCAGATTATGATCTTGTCTTGATGGATATCATGATGCCTGTCATGGGCGGCTACGAAGCGATGCAGGCCATCAGAGGCCAGCTTCAGCTGATGGACTTACCTATTATTGCGTTGACCGCGAAAGCTATGAAGAGCGAGAAAGAGAAATGTCTGGAAGCGGGCGCTTCCGACTACATTACGAAACCTTTGAACATGGATCAATTATTCTCGCTCATGCGTGTATGGTTGACGAAGCAGGTGAAAAAGCATTGAGCTATCAAACCGGGGATGAGTCAAGCGATATGGAGGATTTCCCCTATCAGGATGAATTGCAACAAATAGAAATCAATCTTCTCTTGGAAGGCATGTACCAAATGTACGGATTTGATTTCCGGCATTATGTGCGCTCTTCGCTTCGCAGGCGAATTCTTAATCGGATGCGAGCGGAGAAGCTGCCGACCATCAGTGCTGTTCTGGAAAAAGTGCTGCATGAACCTGGCTTCGTGGAGCTGTTGCTGAATGATATGTCCATTCGGGTAACGGAGATGTTCAGGGATCCGAGCTTTTTCCGCGCGTTCCGCGATCATGTGGTCCCTGAGCTGCGGAAGCTTCCGGAGATTCGTATTTGGCATGCAGGCTGTGCGACAGGAGAAGAAGTGTATTCGATGGCCATCCTCATGCAGGAAGAGGGTTTGGCGGAGAAAACGCGGATCTACGCCACAGATATGAATGACAGAGCGATCGAAGCAGCGCAAAAGGGTGCCTTCCCGCTGAAACAGATGCAGCTATTTACCAAGAACTATCTGGATGCCGGCGGCGAGATGGCCTTCTCCGAATATTACACAACGGATCATCAATATGCCTATTTCCGACCGTTGATGAGGGAGAATCTAATTTTCGCCCAGCATAATCTGGTGACCGATGGTTCATTCAACGAATTCCACGTAATCCTTTGCCGGAATGTCATGATTTACTTCGACAGCAAGCTGCAGCAGCAGGTGCATAGTCTCTTTCATGAAAGCTTGTCGTCGGGAGGCTACCTTGGACTTGGCAAAAAGGAGTCGATCCTGTTCACACCCGAAGGTGTACACTATGAGGAATTTGTTCCGCAAGAGCGCATTTACCGTAAGAAATAGCAGACCTCTCAGACCGCTTTTATTGATGAGTTCATCAATGAGCGGTTTTTTTGTTGTGAAAATTAGGTTGTTTCATAGAGGGGGAGGAAGGTTTAAATAAAGAGTAGTGTGATCTCTGGACACGGGGAAGGAAGGGATAGGGATGAGGGAAGAGGCGAATGGCCAAGAAATCAGCGGGGAATGCACGCCTGAGCAGTTGTTCCAGGAGTTGGAACAAGATCAAAGCGCTCAGCTGGATATGGAGCAGTTAGATCGCATCAAGGTCATGGTGAGAGAATACCAAGGCAGTATTAAATCCCATCTGACACAGCAGCAAAATAAGAAATCATCATGGGCGGACCGCTTGGCTGATAGAATTGCTACGTTTGGCGGAAGTTGGACGTTTATTGTTCTGTTTATTACATTTTTGGTCGTTTGGATGCTTGTTAATCTGATGAGTTTTGCCTTCGACAAACCGCCGTTCATCTTACTCAATTTGATTTTATCCTGTTTATCGGCATTTCAAGCGCCCGTAATCTTGATGAGTCAGAATCGCCAGGCAGCCAGAGACAAGCAGGAAGCTATTCTGGATTTCGCGATTAACTATCGGGCAGAGCAGGAGAATACCGAATTAAAAGTTTTATTGGAGCGTCTTGATCAGCGCATGGAAAGGCTGGAACAGCAAGCGTTGAATCGACATTCAACCAGCGAATAGCAGGGTACAGCACCTAATAATTCTTGGAAAAGTGTTTCACTATCAGACATGACGGGTAATAGACAACATAGCAAGAACAACAAAAATTAATAATAAAGAGAGGGTGTTTCCTATGTTGGGTTGGGCCATTATGTTTCTCATTATTGCACTTGTAGCCGGTGTTTTCGGATTTTTCGGGATTGTCTCAGCGGCAGTAGGGATTGCCAAAGTACTATTCTTTGTCTTCCTGATCATGTTCGTTGTATCCTTGATTTTCGGCAGACGCAGAAGTATTTAATTCCGTTTACCCTAGCTTCACCCTTATAAATAAAATGCGAAAGAGGAGGAATGATCATGAATACTTATACTAGAGTGAGTGTGACAGCGAATCTTCAAGAAGCACAGAATAAGGTGCAGCAACTGTACAGGGAAGGTTTCGAGAGAGACCATATCTACGTACTGACGCATAGTGCAGAAGGTACCGACTTCGTAGCTAATTACACAGGCGCTGAGCAGATTTCAATAGCGGAGGAAGGCGTGATTACGTCCATTGCGAATCTCTTCCGATCCCGCGGCGATGAGCTCCGGGCGAAGATGAAATCGCTGGGCGTGCCTGAAGTCGAAGCGAGCAGACTGGAAGGCGAGTTGGATAAGGGGAAGATCCTAGTCCTGGCGACCCCTTCGACAGAAGTGAATTCGTACAGTACCGAAGATTTCCAACGAACTATTTTATAAAATAGAACAAGAGGTTGCCTCAAAAGTCGAAAATGACTGCGAGGCAGCCTCTTTTGTTGTAGAGGCTGCTGGATAAAGGAAAGCCCTCACCGTCTCCGGTGAAGGAGTGGTCAGGGCTTCCAGTACGACGGTTATCGCCTGCTGCTTGTGTTCGATAAGGTTGGGAGCATCTTTTGATCCTTGACCATGGTTGAATGACAGATCGGACATTCCGGACTATCCGCGAATGAGAAGTTATCTCTCATCCAACATGAGCACTGCTCTGTGCTGCAGGTCCAGATGCTGGTTTCCTCTTCAGGAACAGGCTCCAACGATTTCTTTGAAAAGTACAATCGAACTCCTCCTTGTCATAGTAGACTCAGACTCGCAAGCAGTTTATCGCAATATGTGGTGAAGGACTACAGCTTGACTACATTTTCAGCTTGCGGTCCGCGGTTACCTTGAGTAACTTCAAATTGTACGCGTTCACCTTCGTCTAAGCTTTTGAAGCCTTCTCCCGTAATGGCGCTGAAGTGAACGAACACGTCTTTTCCGCCTTCCATTTCGATAAAACCAAACCCTTTTTCTGCATTAAACCATTTGACTGTACCTGTTTCCATGTAGACATAAACCTCCAACAATAATTTGTGCCTGCGCGTCTTGTCTTCGAGATCACATCGACTCGGACAGCTTGTTAACGCAGCTTTGATAATATATCCATTTAAAGGGAAGCTTATTCCAATTTCATCAAAAATTCTTTTTCTAATAAAAAAACCAAAGAAAAACTCCCCTTCAGAGGTCCGTAGACCTGAGGGGGAGCTTTCTTATAGATACTTCTATTGTCTTGTCAGATTGACGCTTTGCGTCTGATCGTCGAACACGATCTTGCAGCCCATCTGCTCCGCTATAAAGCGCAGTGGAACGAACGTGGAGCCATTCTTCAGGATAGCGGCGCTTTCCAGAGCAACTGTGGTGCCGTTAACTTGAGCCGATTTGCTGTTCAACGTGAACACAATGGTTTTCTCCGTCAGGTCGTCCTTGACGATGATTTGTTTGGCCGTATCATCCCATTTCACGGTTGCGCCCAACCGCTCAGAAAGGAAGCGAACCGGCAACATGGAGATGTTATCCTCATTAATGAACGGATGGCTCGCATCATAGAACGAGTATTCATCTGCATCATCATTGGTGCTCATCAACAAATGAATATCTTCTTTGGCTACTTGCAAATCATTTCTTAAAAGCGAGTAGGCTTGTGAATCTTTTTTGAAATAGTTAAGAATGGCACTGCCGTAGAAAGGTGCTTCGCTAAGATCCAGCGCATCGTCGGTGATGGCAATTGAAGCGGCTTTCACAGGCTTATTAACATTCCAGGTTTCATTGACGAATGTTAGTTTAACAGCACTTATCCCTGATTTTGCATCAGCAATAGGGAAAGAAAGCTCCGCATTGACTTTGCGGATTTGCTTGTCGCCATCGATGAATAAATCAGTTTTCAGCACCGTTTTATCGCTTAAGAAGGCTTTGACTTGATCATCTCGAATCGAAGAAAGCGAAGATTCCACATTCTGATTCCAGTCTTTGAGCACCTTCTGCAGCCCTTGTTGAATCGTTGTGTAAACGAATTCGACAGCTAGCGTTTTATTATCCAGGTAGGCCATCATCAAGTCAGGAAAAGGTGAGGCGAACTCATTCTCTGTAGCTGATCTTTTCATTTCTTCTTTAATGATTGGAGCGAGAACGTCATAAAGCTGTCCAATGAGTTCCTTCAATCCTTTGTCATCGGCGATGATGTTGGTTAGGAATGTTTTGAGGAGGCCGACAAGTTCGCTGCCCTTAATCTCCAAATGGAGTTTTTGCAAAGAAAGCGTCTCTTGGTACACTTGCTCCGAGACGGATGAGACGGCAATTTGACTTGGATTCGGCGCATTGGCAATGATGAATTTCAAGATGGCCGGTGACAGCGACTCGGCTTTATCCATGATTTGCTTCTGCATATCAGCTGTTAACGGACTTGGCATGGAGCCGCGCTCGGCGTCGGTTAAATCAAAGAAAATCGGTTGTTTGGCACCTTCGATTTGAAGGACAATCTGGGTCTCATCCAAGCTGGCTTGGAAAGGGATAGTCCCTTTGCTGTACGTGAGAGCACCGTTCACGGAGAGGTGCTGCTTGTCCTGCATAGCAACGTTAGTTAACTCTAGCTTCACATTCTTCAATGCGTTGAATATGGCTTTTTCATTGGCAGTAAACGCGGTTTGGTCCCCGGGAACAAGCTCCAATTGAAGAGATCCCCTGGATTCGCCGGACTTCACGGCTGCGCTATTTTGAAAGGCTTGTGAAACGTCTAATCCTTGTAGGTTCTGACAACCGGTTAGTGCAAACATCAGAATCACGAGTGAGGCGGATACCCACCAAGTCCATCTCTTTCTTTCCATCTCCGAATCTACTCCTTAAATATAATAGCTAATAAATAATAGCCGTGATAGATTATACGCGCTAATTGATAGAAAGATGCGGTTGAAGCAGTAAAATTATACAAATGGTGGGAAAGCGGACTTTGAGAAAAAAACTCGCACCACCTAGGTCAATAAGACCGATTAGGGGGCGCGAGTTTCTTTTCTAGGAAAGCAGGACGATCACCAAGAGCTCGAACAGAACTAAAGTCAAGATCTGGTTGTACTGGGCTGGTGTATAGATGGGTCTGTTCTGACCGTGATGATGACCATGTGATGTTACTTGAAGATAGACATGATGACCATCCAGATTAACCAGAACGCCTTCATACGTATGGCCGTCTAGGGTTGTAACACGAAGGGTACGACCGACGTGCGGATGCAGCGTGCCCATCAGCATATCTCTTTTTTGCATCAATTGGTGCTGCCAATTAGGATCTGATTGAAAAATAACATGAGGTTGGTTTGTATACATAACGCTCGCTCCTTCATTGCGCTGCTGCTCTGGGCAGCAGGCTGTTTGCCTAGTTCCTTACTAGACTATGCAGCAGCGCGAAAAGGGTGTAGGCGAACGCCCATGTTCCGTTAATTTAAATGGGCTAGTCACGTTTGATCGTGACGACACGCGTATCGTCATTGAAGGAAACGACGCCGCCGAGCTGCTCGGCGATGAAACGAATCGGCACGAACGTAGAGCTGTTATGAAGCGTTGCTGCACTTTCAAGATTAAGTGAGGAGCCATTTACACTAGCTGTTTTACTATCCAATTTCAGCACAATCGTTGCCCCGGATAGCAGATCCTTGATCGTAACTTGCTGCAATTCTCCGCTCCAGCCGACTTCAGCGCCGAGCTTTTCAGAAATGAAACGGACGGGAACCATTGTAACGCCGTCAGCATTGATAAATGGCTGCGGTGTATCCGTCACAGGACCCGTTGTAGCCAGGCTAACTTGCTTCTTCGTGATTTTCAAATCATTTTTGAGCAAGGTGTAGAGAAGTGATTGCTTATCCAGGTTGTTCAGGAAGCTATAGATAGCGGATGCTTCCGGGTTCACTTTCACCGCACCGCTGGAAATATCAATAGTTGCGGCTTTGGTTGGCTTGTTAATGTTCCAAGTTTCACTGACATAAGATAGTTTAAGGCCGGAGACGCCTGGCGTATTGGCAAGCGGCAAGTTCAGAGCAAGAGCTTGTTTGCGGACTTGTTTATCAGCATCAGCATAAATATCAGCTTGCAGCGCAGATTTTGCGTTGAACAGCGCTTGAATTGGCAGCGAGATTTGGTCAGCGGATGCATCTCCGGCAATCGCCGCGTTCAGAGAATCAGATGCCTTCTGCAGGAAGTCATGAACAGAAGGATACACCAAGCCTGCGGCTAACTGTTTGTTCCCGAGCAGCTTCAGGGTGAAATCGGCAGAACCATTCGTGATCTGTTCTTGAATAACTGGCGATAGAGCATCGTACAATTGATTGATCAAGTCTTTGAGGCCAGCTTCATCAGCTAGAATGTTCGCTAACAGTTTTTGGAGCAGAGCAGCCAGTTCAGTACCGCTAAGCTCGATATGTGCTTTCTGCAGAGCAAGATCTTCGCCGTTCACTTTGTCCGTAACGGATGTGACGGAGACACGGGTGGGATTGGCTGTATTCGCCAGAATAAGCCCGATAATCGCTGGCTTGATCTCGGCAATTTTACCGCCAAATTGTTCTTGCAGTGCTTTAGGCAGCAATTGAAGGAAAGAGACACTGGAACCGCCTAATAGATCAAACACAACCGGCTTCTTGGCGCCTTCGATGCTCAGCGCAATCTTGGTGCCTTCCGTCGCCAGCTTGAAAGGGATCTTTCCTTTGCTGTATGTAAGGGAACCATCGGCAGAAACATGTGCGGCATCTTCTGTTTTCACGTTAGTGAGTTCAATTTTCACATTTTGCAGTGCGCTGAGCGCCTTTTGTTCGTCCGCTGACAATTTAGAGATATCGCCAGGCAGGAATTCGAGTTGCAATGTTCCTTTGGATTCTGAGGACTTCACAGACCAGTCGTTTTTGATTACGCCACCAATGTCTAAGCCTTGTACGGTTTGGCAGCCTGTTAGTGTAATAAGCATGAGAGCAAGCAGTGAGGATACCCACCAAGTCAGTTTCTTTTTGTGCATGTGATGATCTACTCCTTATTTTTAATAGAAACATTTAGAAAAGACGTCGAAAGATTATACGCGAACTAGCAGAGAAGGATTCGGTGCAAGAAGTAAATTTTTTTGAACGAAACCTTTTATTCCCAGAAACGTCTATATGTAGGGGTGAACAATGCTTGTGTAACCAGTTTCTACTGGATAGCTGAGCTTACGTCTAGGAGGTGAAGTCTATGATGACCTTGTTTGCCATATGCTTTTTCGTAGGCCTTGTACTTACGATATTGATTACTTTCTTCGGTGGCGATTTCTTCGATTTACATGTCGATCACGGCGCAGCTCATGGCCATGGTGGTCCGTCCTTTTTTAATCTTTCTTCCATTTTGGCAAGTTTGACGGTATTCGGCGGTATGGGTTATATGCTGGGCAAAGTAGGGATGACAAGCGTTTTGCTCATCGTACTGATAGCAGTAGGGGCAGGTCTTTTCATAGGGTGGCTGTTCTTCCTGCTCTACGCCAAAGTCATCTATAAGCATGATCACAGTATGAAAGAGAGCGATTTTGATCTCAGCGGACAGTTAGGGAAGCTTTCAGTAGCTATTCACGGTACGGGTACCGGTGAGATGATGTTCGTCCTGCAAGGGACTACGCGTACATTAAGTGTCCGATCGGAGCAAGGGGAGTCGATCCCCAAAGGGGCGAAGGTAATTATCCTGCACGTAAACAAAGGCGTTGCTACGGTCACCAGATTTTCTGATTAGGTTAGCTAAGAATTTAGACAAACTGGAGGTAATTCATTTATGCTGACGATTCTGTATACGGTTGTTGCGATTGTGCTTGTCGTTTTTATCTTACTAGCTTCGATTGTTAGAGCCTACAAAAAAGTACCGCCGAATGAAGCGATGATCGTGTTTGGTTTGGGCGGCAAAAGAGTCGTACAGGGCGGAGGGACCTTCGTCATTCCTGGATTCCAGAGCTTCAAGACGATTTCTATGATGCTGATGAGCTTCGATGTGAAGCCGGATCAGCCGATGTTCTCTCAGCAAGGCATACGCCTGAAAATTGAAGCCGTAGCGCAGATCAAAATTCAAAGCGATCCTGTGGCAATTGGAACGGCCTCTGAACAGTTTCTAGATCACACGCTGCTCGAGCGGGAAATGATGATTCTGCATTCTGTAGAAGGACATCTGCGGGGGCTGGTCGGGCAGTTGACCGTCGAAGCGATTCTGAAGAATCCGGACGAGTTAAACAGTAAGATGAGGGAAACGTGCTCGGAGGATTTGGATAAAATGGGGCTGAGCCTTATATCCTTCGTACTCAAGCGGGTCGCGGACGATCAAGGCTACATCGAGAACTTGGGCGTGCCCGAGGTCGAACGCATTCGCAAAAGCGCCAGCATTGCCCGAGCTGAAGTCGAGCGGGATATTCAGATCCGTCAGGCGGATACCGAGAAGGAATCCGCCATTCGCAGAGCAGAAGCGCATCAGCTTAAGATCGAAGCGGAGAGCGCCGCATCCGCCAAGGAAGCGCAGTATCGCAAAGAGCTCAGCATGAAGGAAGCGGAGTTCAAGCAAGAGACGACGAGCCGTCAGGCGGAAGCGGATTTGGCTTATGAATTGAAGCAGAAGCAAATTCAGCAATCTCTCGTGACGGAGCAGGTGAAGATTCGGCAGATGGAAGCCGAAGCGAACAAGACGGTTCGGCAGATTGAAGTTGAGCTGAAGCAGAAGGAACTCGAAGCATCGGTCATTAAGCCGGCCGAAGCGGAGAAGCTGGCGGCCATTATGCGCGCTGAGGTGAACAAGCAGCGGCAAATTCTTGAAGCCGAGGCGGAAGCGGAGTCGACGCGCAAACGTGGCCAAGCGACGGCCGAGGCCGAGCTTGCCAAAGGGAAGGCGAACGCGGAAGTCGTTCGCTTGGCGGGGCTTGCGGAAGCGGAGGCATTGGAGAAGAAAGCCGAAGCCTATAAGCAGTACACGCAAGCAGCCGTCACCGTGGAAATCTTGCGCATTCTGCCGGAATTGGCGGAGAAAATTGCGGCTCCATTAAGCAACGTGGATAAGATAACGGTGATCTCGCAAGATGGCGCCACGTCAGGCGTCAACCGCATCACAGGCGACATTGCCAAGATGATCGCCCAAGTGCCGGAGATTACCCAGACGCTCACGGGCCAAAGCGTGACCGATCTCGCTCGCGCTTTCTTGGGGAAAGATATCGAACCTTTGGTTAGCAAGGAAAGTGAATAATAAGCATCGTAAATGTCTTCAGCCCAATGGGCTGAGGATTTTTTTGTTAGAAAAGAGTTAAGTTTGAAGCGGGATTTGTCGAATTACGCTACAATAGGACATATCGATGGCTAAGCGGAAATGCTTGTTAGTTGGACAGAAATGAGGAAGACATCATGCAGATTTACAAGAAGTTCTTACTTGATTTAATTCGTAATTACATCATTGGTTCCGGAGTAGCTGTCATCGTAGTTGGCGGCGTCATTATATCTACAACGCTTACCATTTCAGATGTAGAGATGGTTCGCATCTTTTTCATTATGATCAGTTCCTTATGCGTGATGATGTATGCCGAATTCCTCATGTTTCGCAGGCATATGAAGCCTATCCGGATGATGCTGGAGCAGGAGAAGCCCGACATTGCAACGATCCGTGAAGCTTATTTGCAAACCCACCGCTTTCCGGCGCTTTCTGTGAAACGGATTCTGGGGCCTCACTTCCTGGGACTTTCGATACCTGCGATAGCGATGGCTAGTTCCGCAATTGCCATGGGGTGGCTGTCGCTGCCAGCCTATTACATCGGGCTTGCCGGCATAGGCGCGATTCTTATTGCGAGTATGCATGCTTTACTTGAATTTTTCTCGACGGCGCAGGCCATTAGAGCTGTGCTTGTGCATATCCGTCAAGTAGGTCAGCGCTTGCACGGCGAAGATGTTTCTTTGGACGGGCGCGTGATTGTTTCGATACAGCGGAAGTTTCAGCTTAGCGCGTTCTTGATTGGCACGATGCCGCTCTTCCTTTTTAGTTTGGCGACGCAAATTCGTCTGATTTCACATTCATCGGATTTGACCGCGGATTATTGGAAATGGGCGGGCATTATTCTGCTGCTCGGTGTCGGCTTCTCCTCCTTGGGAGCCAGAATGCTGACCAGAGATATTCAACAGCCGATCAGCGATTTGCACAGAGCGATGAAGGAAGTCCAAGCCGGAGATCTTCAGGTAAGAGCTTCCGATTTATACTCCGATGAATTTTCACGGCTCGTTGCAGGTTTTAATCACATGGTCAAAGGGCTTGAAGCCCGCGAACAGATGAATAATCAGCTGCTGCAAAGCTATTACGCGACGCTTGCGGCCGCGCTCGATGCCAGAGATGCTTATACCGCGGGCCATTCGACGCGCGTTGCCCAATACTCGCTGATGATCGGACGGGCTGTTGCTTTGAGTGAAACGGAGCTGGATCTTCTGAATAAGACCGCGCTGCTCCATGATATTGGCAA
The DNA here is from genome assembly GCF_022163125.1 of Paenibacillus sp. HWE-109. NCBI lineage: Bacteria > Bacillati > Bacillota > Bacilli > Caryophanales > Paenibacillaceae > Paenibacillus > Paenibacillus sp. HWE-109. Next base: position 7,803,336 of record NZ_CP091881.1, read on the forward strand.
AATCGGCGTGAGAGATGATGTTCTCCTCAAAGAAAGCCGGCTAACGGATGAGGAGTTCGAGAAGATCAAGCTTCATCCTGTCCTCGGGGAGTCGATTCTCAAACAGATCGAACCAGCTGAAGCGATGGCGCCTCTGCTGCCCGGCGTGCGCTCGCACCATGAGCGCTATGATGGCAAGGGATATCCGGACGGCCTGCAGGGCCAGGATATCCCGGAGTTCGGCCGCATCATCGCTGTGGCGGATGCGTTCGATGCCATGACTTCCGATCGTCCGTATCGGAAGGGGATGGCGGTCGAGAAGGCGCTAGCCATTCTCGCAGACGGCAAGGGGACCCAGTGGGATCCCCGGTTTGCGCAGGCTTTTATGGATGTTTATAAGCCATAGGGGCGAGTACTTCGCAAAAAGGCTGCCCACCAGGTTGAAAACCCTGTAGGCAGCCTTTTTGCGTAGCGTTATTGCTCGGTCAGATGGCCTCGAGTTGCCGTATTATCCGATAAATAACGGCCGACTTTATCGATCCATTCCTGTACGTAGTGATCCGTCGCCCATTGTGCCATGACGAGCTGTTCGCCCGGCTGCAGGTCTACGGATAACTGTGGGGCATTCCCTGGTGCTTGCGCGAAGGGATAGAAATTCAGCTTGCTCTGCTCGAAGATGACGAGCATGTCGTTCATCGGCGATGTTAAGACATCAGTCGCTTGCGGCCAGGACGCTTGGATGTCGCTCCATGAACAGCAGATTTCGTCGTGATTGACCACTTTGTCCGGCAGTTCGCGAGGGAAATCGTGCAGTAAGTAGCTGTCCGGTGCGGTGCTTCCGGCGCGCGGCGTTTCGGCAATTTTGCCGACCCAGCGGCCAGGTTCTCGTTGAACGGTCCAGCTTTGGCCGGAAATTTCAGTGGTAGGAGCGGCTGGGCCGCTTCGCACATTGGTAAATACATTGTTCAGGCTTGTGCCGTATAAATCGGTTATAGACACATGATTCTTGTCTACTGTCTTGTTATAGAACTGTAAGGTATGCCCTTCTTTCAGTTGTGGGAGCGTGCGCACCCAGACGCGATCGGCTTGATAAGGCGCAGAGCCACGCAGCACTTGTTCGGATTCGGCGATGGACACATATTGATTCCCTGCAAATAACAGTGTTTCTACCCGATTCAAATGTTCTTCGGGTTGATCAATGAACGTTTCCGGTTTCACAGGCTGGTCCGCCAAATGAGCAGATAAGTAGCGGAATTCATCTGTTTTCGTTTGATGGACGAGGGAATCGATCTTCCAGAAATTCTGCTTGTAGGGCATTAGAATACCTGGGCCCTCTGATGTTTTCTGCAACTGTCCGCGCACAGGGGCGATCAGCATGGTTCGGTAGGTGCTGTAAGGCAATCCTTTGGCAGAGCCTGCTGTCGCACTGACAGTAGGAGGATGCTCCGTCCTTAAACCGATCAAGAGTGCCGTGCTGATCGGAGACGGGGCGGAGCTAACGGATGCCGTCGTCATGATCGTGGCGTCCTGCGCAGGAGCTGCGTCGCTCTGTGTATGAATGCTGCTCCATGGAAAAAGGAGTAACGCTGCAGCGATAGCCCCCACTCCAGCGAAGCAAAGCAAGGGTTTTACCTTAGGTCTTGCACGTTCCTTGCGTTCAATCGCTTCCTCGATGTTGCGTTGAAGCTTGGAAGTAAAGCCGGGCTGCTCAAGCGGTCCTGATTCCAACTCCTTATGTAAGTCATCCGGATCAGGATTGTTCAAGCGCTTCACGCTCCTTCAAACTGATCACCTTGAGTCTGGCATGGTGAAGTCGGGATTTAACGGTTCCCTCCGAGATCTTGAGTATAGCGGCCATTTCTTTGGTCGTGAGCTGATGATGAGCATGCAAAATCAGAATTTCTCTATATTTCGGTGGCAGAGAAATCACTTTTTTCCATATATCACTCGCATATAGTTTCTCCATAGCCTCGGTTTCTGCCGAGTTGGTTGTGCCTGCGGATTGAATGAAGCCGACAAGCGTAACTTTGCGCCAGAATGCTTTACGTAGATAGTCGTAAGTCGTATTGCGGGTAATCGTTAATAGCCAGGTTTTCACCGAGGCTTCACCGCGGAATGTGGTAAGATTGCGATAAACTTTTAGGAAAGCATCTTGTGTAATATCATCGGCTAAATCCGAGTTTCGACAAATACTGAACGCATAATTCCATACGTCATTGCCGTAGGCTTCCATTAAATTGCGAAGGATTGCTTTCTCATCCGTTGTTTCGGATACGTACTTTAAATAATCAAACACATGGACACCGGTCGTCTCCATTCTCTCACCTCTCTGAATTAGACGCTTCAAGTGCAATAAAAGTTTGAAAAAAAACAAAAAAAATTCGGGTATTTTTGCGTATGTTTATATCATTCGGGAGCAGGCCGGCATATGGGTCGGAACTTGCGGCGTTGTTGGGAATTGGCAGAGGTCGAATGGTGGAGGAATTTCACTGCATGGAAGAGAATAAGAGAGATAACTTCTTTATCTGGGCTATAGGGTTCGGAGTTGTTGAGAAGAATCTACGATGAGTGGCAAAGGTGGTGGGCTTGTGGTTGCTTTTCTAAATTCGATTCGTTTTAAATTTCTAATTAGTTTCATTGCCTTGATCTTGTTGTTTATGGTATCAGCCGGTCTTTCTTATCGCATGGTGTCCTCTACGAAAATAAGTATGAATGAACAAACAACAAGTATGACGAATGAGAAGCTGGCTGAATCTTTAAAAGGGATGGTCGGTATTCTCTATAGCAATCAGGCGGATTTGATTATTAATAATAATAAAGAGGTTATTGACGAGTATAAGGCCAATACCCCGCCATTTTTCGACATGGTAGATCGCGTAGCAGCCTCAGCTCGAACCGATGAGGAAGGTCAGTGGGTTGGAGAGATTAAGAAGCAAAGTCTGCTGTATGTTGCGATGTTCGATAAAGTTGTTGCGATCTATAATAATCAGAACAACTACACCGCCCAGCAATTAAAGGCAGAATATAAAAAGGTAGATGATGAGACGGATGAGGCTAAAAATAGTATTTATGCGCTGACGGACAAGTTGATCATCTCGTATGATAAATCGAATGATGCCGCTGAAAATCAGCTGAATAACAGTATGTCACAGTTGGTTCTTACGCTCCTTATATCTAGTATAGCTGTTGTCATTATTGGTTTGGTATTGGCTTTCACGTTAGAGCGGATGATTACCAAACCCATCACGAGAGCGGCTGGATTCCTGCGTCGTGTTGCTGTTGGGGATTTGACTTCACGCTTGGAAGGAAAGATGAGCAAAGATGAGACGGGGCAATTGATGGATGCCTGCAATATCATGGTTGATCAGTTGAGAACCCTGCTTCATCAAGCAACAAGGAATGCCGATTCTGTTCAACAATCCGGGGATCAATTAGGTACCCAAGCTCGCCGAACGATCGTGGCAACAAGTGAAATTGCACAAGCTATACACGTGGTTGCGGAGGGAAATGCGGCGCAGGATCAAGGGGCAGCGGAAAGCGCCCGTGCCATGGAAGAGATGGCGTCAGGTATCCAGCGGATGGCAGAATCATCGGCAACGGTAGCAGCAGCTTCTGTGGAGGCCAAGGAAGATGCCGAACAGGGCCATATCGTTATTGGGCAATCGATCCAGCAAATGCTGCGAATCGAGTCGTCTGTGGAGGCTTCGACACAAATCATAGATCGTGTAGGAGACAGATCGCGGGAAATTCATCAGATCGTCGAGGTTATTACCGGCATTGCCTCGCAAACGAATTTACTTGCACTTAATGCTTCTATTGAAGCGGCAAGAGCGGGTGAACACGGCAAAGGATTTGCGGTGGTAGCTTCAGAGGTGAGGAAGCTCGCCGAGCAGTCCTTGCAGTCGACGTCACAAATTCATGCGATCATGAAAGGAATACAAGACGATGCGGGCGCATCCGTATCCTCGATGTATGAGGTTAGGGCAGAGGTACAGCAAGGTGTGAATCTGATGAAACAATCCGGGGATATGTTTGACGGTATTAGGCATGCAGTATCGCATATTTCAGATCAGGTGCAGGACTTATCAGCGGTTACGGAAGAAATGTCGGCCGGAGCCCAGGAAGTTGCCGCAACGATTGCTGATATGGCCGAGCAAGCCAAACAGTCCTCGCGGCAATCCCAAGCCATTGTGACCCATACGCAGGACCAACTCTTTGCGATGGAGGCGATAGATGGCTCCGTGGTTGATCTGACAGAGACGGCATCTGCCTTACAAAGAGTTGTGCAGCAATTTAAGATATAACGGGGGGATGATTTGCAAGGCTTGCCATTTGACCAACCGTTAAAGCTTTGTACCGCCAAAAGGTTTCGGAAATAAGAGCAGCCTCCCGCTCATTATCGTACTGGACAAGAATAGTGACTTCGGGGAGTTTCTTGGCTTTAGCGGGCAAGCTGTGCTCGTTTTTGAATAACCGACTGATTCCAAACCCTAGCAAGAAGCCCCCTATTCCGGTTAGGAGTCCCCAGATAATGGGCCCCCATGCGAGGACAAAACCGGCGCTAATCCCAATCACACTGCATGCCGTAGCACTAGCCAAACCAATCTCCACGGACTTGGCTGTCCGATCGAACCGCTGATCCACGATATTAATGGATTTATCGGCATCAATATCCATGAGAACGGGGGTTATTCGGCTGCGAGAAATACCGTTATGTTCAAGTATGCTTAGAGCTTGTTCCAACTCAATGGAATGTTCAAAAGTACCTATCATCCACAAGGGGGGATTGCCTCCGGTATTGTTAATGGATTGCGGGTTCGGTTGGAGATAATGATCCGTTAAGTAGTTCCTTTGCTCAAGGCGAAATAAGCGATTCTGTTCAATGGCACTCGTATAGGAATGGAAGATAGCCCCCCCTAGTACAGAGGGCATGAACATGAGCCACTGAGGATGCAGAATACTGGCCACGAGCCGGTTATTTCCTAAGATCAAAGCATGCAGCGCTTCATAAAAGTGGGAGAAGGTTATATAAATCCACCACCAGAAAACGCCATAAAAGCCAAGCCAAATATGTTTATTGTACAGATGTCCGAGACCGGGGAAAATCAATGCGCATATGGCGGCAGTCAGGGGTCTTTTTTTCTCAAGGAATTGGATGCCTGTGGAACGCATCAGTTGTACAGGAAAGCGGGCGTTCTCTAAAATAGCTAATTCATAATGCTTATTTGTTTCAATCGCACAGCGATAACTATCCCAAATAGCAAAGAAATAAATAATCATATAACCGTATAGCCACAACGGATTAAGCACTTGCTTGGCCATGGAGAAATTGCCGGAAAAGGAATAGACCATGGCCAAATTGATAGATGCTAACGAATTGATGATGACCTCGGAAAGGGTTAGAAGCACACCTACGGCATTTTTGTACATAAGCAGGTGACCAAATCCTGGAAAGGATGCCGACCACCAGGCAATGAGATAGGGATTGCGCCGCTGAGTATAGATAATGTCAAACCTTCTTACAGAGGCCAGTCCCCATCGGGGGGCGGAATTTGCTGCCATAATCTACCCATCCTTTTCGCTGCTGTACTCGTTTGAGGTAGTATGTAAATAAATGGTTTTTATTATGCGATAAGCTTGTTGAAAGTTTGCTAATGGAATGTCTTGACAATAAGAGGTCCTAACACGCAATATGAAGATAGGACACTGCGTCAAGATCAGGTCCTTCAGAGAGGAAGAGCATCATGAATTTCGTCGAGCATATCATGGATCACTTACGATCTGGACAAGTTAACAATTATCCGCAGCCGATTGCATTGAATTTGGGCTTAGCTTACACGGTTAAACTCGAAGACAGAAAGACGAATCTAATTTGGCTGCCTTTCGAATATACGGGACTTGCTTATGTAGATACGGGGCAATTGGTCAATGTTCATCCCTACTATAGAGGTGTAATTATTGAAGATATTGAACTCTCACGCGGGTCGGATCTGCATAAACCGCAAACCGAAGAAGCGTTCATCAAAGCGATTTTCATCAAGAGCTGGGAGTTTCATCAGCTGCTGCAAAATGGGAAATACACGGATTTGCAAGGGAATTCTGTGGATTTCTTGACGAAAATGTTATACATCGCAGATTGGCTGCGCTATTATAATTCGGCAATAACCGTTGGAGCGGGCAAGCGGCTCGGCTAACCAAGAAAAGGACCAACCTTCGTGTGAAGGTTGGTCCTTTTCTTGCCTATCCCAGCTTGCGCCGCCGTTCTTTGCGCAGCAAATAAAGGAAGTAGGGCGCGCCGATGACGGCCGTCATGATTCCCACGGGTACCTCCCGTGGGATGATGAGGACCCGCCCGAGCAAGTCGCCCAGGAGCATCAAGTCCGCTCCGATCAGCGCTGCGAGCGGGATCAGCCACTGATGCCGGCCGCCGACGAGGCTTCGCGCAATGTGCGGGGCGATCAGGCCGACGAAGCCGATCGCTCCCACCGCGGACACGGAGATGCCCGCGAGAGCAACGGCGAGCAGCAGCAGCCAGAAGCGCTGCTTCGCGATATGCAGCCCAAGCGAAGCGGTGATGTCATCGCCAAGCTGGAAGATGTTCAGCTTGGCGTAGTTCGCCCACACGAGCGGAATCAGCACGGCGATCCATGGCAGCAGGGAGTACACATCGTGCCAGCTCCGGCTCCACAGGCTGCCGGACAACCACAGCAGCGCCATGTTAATGTCGCTGGGGTGTCTTACGATTAAGTACTGGGTGCCAGCCTGGAACACCGTTCCAATGGCCACACCAACCAGGGCAAGAGACGAAGGGCGCAGCGTCAAGCGCCGGCTAAGCAGCAAGAGCAGGAGGAACGCCAGCAGGGCTCCTCCAAAAGCGGCAATCGGCAGCAAATAGCTGGGCGATTTGGGAAACAGGAAGATGACGGCCGCAGCCATCAAGCCGGCTCCCTTGGTGATGCCGATGACATCGGGGCTGGCGAGCGGATTTCGGACAATGCTTTGCAGAATGGCTCCGCCAACAGCTAAACCGAAGCCAGCCAAGATGCCAACCAAGATGCGTGGCAACCGCACCTGATGAATAATGAAATAGGAGGGATGCTTGGCATCCACAAGTGCGGGCCAAACATCCCGGTACGGGATACGTACGGCTCCTACATGTGCATAAATGAAGGCTAATCCAATCAGGATGGCTAAGGCAACCAATAAGGGCAGCACTCTTTTTCCTACTGTCCATGCGGATCGTTTCATCGTGCTCCCCCTTGCTTACGCGCTAAGTAGATGAAGTAAGGAGCTCCGATCGCGGCTGTCACAATGCCGACGGGAGATTCGAACGGAAAAGCGATGAAGCGGCTGAGAAAGTCCGCATACAACAGGAGAACTCCGCCGAGCAAGGCGGTAAGAGGTCCTAGAACCGCCAAATTCGTGCCGACCAAAGCGCGAGCAATATGCGGCACAATCAGGCAAACAAAACCAATTGGCCCGCATAGAGCAACGGCTGAGCCTGCGAGAACGATAACGAGCAGAATACTGATGCCGCGCACGAAGTGGATGCGGCCGCCTATGCCTGTGGCAATTTCGTCATCCAGCAGCAGCATCCTAAGGGAAGGGAGCATGAGGCTGAACAAGAGCACGCCGCCGACAAAGAAAGGCAGGATAAGCCGAACTTCCGTCCAGGCAGATTGGTTCAAAGAACCGACAAGCCAGAAGATCATACTGTCCGTCGCCTGTTGATTCATAATGATGAATCCTTCAGTAAGCGAGGACATCAGGAAATGAATCGTAATTCCGGCAAGCGCCAAGCGCACATATTGCTTATTCCCCGTACCAGCGAGCGACCAAACCAGCAAGGCCCCTAGCGCCGCGCCAACAAAAGCGAATCCGATTAACCCGAAATTCCCGAAATGAGGGACGGCAACCAAGCCAACCACGACGGCCAAGGCAGCACCGGCATTAATGCCGAAGATATGTGGCGAAGCCAACGGGTTCTTCGTGGTGAGTTGGGTAAGCAAGCCAGCCAAAGCAAGCTGAATCCCGACAAGACATGCCATTATGGCTCGAGGCAGACGCAGGGTCTGAATGTACAGATGGGCCTTGTCATTGCCCTGATAGGTAATGGCTTCAAATAACGTCCGCCAGGAAACTTGCGATTGGCCCCATTTTAAACTGCACAGAATGCCGATCAGCATCAGAAGGATGGAGGCAGAAAAAAGGAAGAGCAGAGGCCGTGTGCGGCTCTGCTTCTTATCACTATATCCCATTGGATTATTGCCCCAAATTCTTCACGAGGTCTTCAAGAATTTTCTCGGATCCGAGCATTCCGCGAGACAGGGACCAGTCGCGTCTCTCGACGGTGTAAACTTTTTTGTTCGCTACGGCATCAATTTTTTGCCAAAGCGGGTTTGTCTCCCACTGTTTAACAATCGTTTCTTTTTCCGTCGGAAGCAAGAATAGCACTTGAGGATTAGCCTCGGCTAACTGCTCCAACGTGATTTGCGGATAAGCGGCAGCATTTTTCACCGGGTCTGTGTAGCCAAGCATCGCCAGGAATGATCCACTGTAGGCATGGTCGGAATGGGCGAAGAATCCTTTTGGATTCACAACCGCAGGCAGTACGCGCAGATTCGTAGATCCCAGTTTCTTTTTCAAAGTTTCAACCGTTGCTTGATGCTCAGCCATCCGTTTTTTGCCTTCTTCTTCTTTCCCAACTGCTTTGGAGATGATCGCGACGTTCTTCAACATTTGATTGTAGTCTGCTTGGAAATCATCCAGTACCAGCACAGGAGCAATGCCTTTTAATTGCGGAATCGCATTTTTATGTTTATTGATATCGACGATAATAAGATCAGGTTTGAGCGAGCTAATCAATTCAATGTTCGGCTCATAGCGGGAGCCTACGGATGTGTATGTCCCTAATTTGCTTTTGACAGAGTCCATGAATAAATCAGGGCTGCTATCATCCGCTACACCAACAGGCTGTATGCCGATGGAAACCAGAATATCGGTAAAGCCAAACTCCATGGCGATGATTCGCTCTGGTTTTTTGGGCAGCTCAAGGGTGCCTGCCGCATCTTGAACGGTAATTTTGCCGCTTGCCGGGGTTGCAGGCTGTGTGCTAGCTGCAGGTGTCGTTGTTGAGGCAGCTGATGCATTATTGGTCGTTTTGCCACAAGCGGCAAGGCTTATAGCAAATACGCTAATCAGTGCGATAAAGAGTAGATGGGTGATTCGTTTTTTCATTGGTGTGATTCCCTCTGTGACAATGATTATTATTCTCATTGGGAATCATACCGAATATTCCATACTAAGAACATGTCTATGATGCAGATTAGACATGTCTTATTATTAGATTTCTTTTTGCTTGATGAGAAAAGTCCGAGGCGACATGCCCGTCCTTTTTTTAAACACTTTGCTGAAATGGAAATAATCCATAAAACCAACCCGTTGCGCCACTTCTTTGGCGAGTAAATCGGTTTGTTGAAACATTTTTTGCGCTTTCTCAATACGTAAATCATAAAGGTAATCCATGAGGGTAGTTCCGGTATGCTTTTTGAAAAGAACGGTAAAATAGCCCACACTCATGGCGGCGCGTCTAGCCAGCATGGGGAGTGAAAGCTCAACCATATAGTGCTCATTGATATAGGAGAGGGTCTCCTCAATCGAAACGGAAGCTGGTTTCTTCTCTTCCGTGAGGTGAGATTCGTAGAGGTATATGAACAGAATACGTTCGAGCATCATGCGTTTGCGAACTTGGTGAGCGGCTTCTTCGTCCGCAGTCAGCGGATGGATTTCATGCGTTGTACGCAAAAGTTCATCAATCATATAATGAATTTTATATTCGCTTAAGGTGGTCAGAGGACCGCGGAGGGACCAGAGATGATCTTCAGGCAGCATGCGATAGGTGATGAGCGTATAGTCCGCTGCTCTTGTTTTGGGCACTTGGATCGTGAAGGCGCCAAGTTCGGAATGGAACGCGTAAGCTTGCGCGCAAACGATCGGCTCCTGATCCTGCATAAGGATTTGCACATGCCCGCTGCGTACAATAAGAAGCTGATAATGATGGAGCGGGCATTCATATGTCTGGGAGGACGTATTGGCTTCAATATGTGCCATAAGCGGAATAATTGAGATGAGTTGATGAAAATTCATGATCAAGATCTCCTTTCCTTAACAGCCTATTGTCTGATAGTGACACATAGTTCCAAGATTCGTCAATCGGCCAAAGGGGCCGGAAGCTTGGTGTAACAACGTCTATACGGCTATAGTCCCGAATTCTTTAGTCCTTGACCTGAAGGCCTCACTAGGCTTAAAGCCCGTTCTCAAAGATATATAGAAGGTTTATCCTAGAGAATGGCGCCTGTTCGTGCCTAATAAACTTATGGAGAAGCGGAGAATGAAGGATGCGGCAATGGAAAAAATGGATCGTTTTGGCAACAATTTGTTGCGTAATGACAATTGGTGTCGGACCAGGAAAGAGTGAAGCAGCGGGCCTTACAGATGTGAAAGGACACTGGGCAGAGCAAACAATTAGCCAAATGGTGCAGCAAGGCCTGCTGGACGGATTCCCGGATGGGACTTTTCGACCAGATGAATCGGTTACGGCTGACCAATTTGTGAAAATTGTTTTGCTCGCTTTTACAGATATATATCCAAATGGAGAACGGAAATGGAAAACGAGCTTTACGCAATCCTTAAGCGCAAGCAATCAAAGTATTCTACAGCAGGACTACCGGGATTTCACATTTAAACCGAATACGGTCGGATATTGGGCTAAGCCCTATCTAGATTTAGCCAGCGATCTTCATTTTATAAGCAAAGGCCAGTTTACGGATTATAAAGCCAAGCTCAAACGTGAAGATGTGGCGGAAATACTGTACTATTTGCTCAAGGAAACCGAGTATTTGGAGGATGAAGTCTATAGTCTTAAAGCGGCTTCCAAGTTCGGTGATCTCCAAAGTGCGACATCCAGGCAGCAGAAATTCATCGGTGAAGTGATGACCAAGGGCATTATGGAAGGATATCCGAACGGGTACTTCGGTGTAGGGCGTTATGTGACTCGTGCGGAAGCCTTGCAAATCATTACGCGCTTGCAGACGAAGTCTAAGCGGATTAATGTCGTTAACGAGAACGGATTCATCAAGGTTGTTCCTACGAAAGATGGCAGCTACAAGAAGCTGATATTCCCGGATGAGCGTATGCTCAAAGCCTATGAAGTGATGGAACAAGCAGGGAAGCTGCGCGGTACGAACTACGATCTGGAAGAAACAACGCTGCGACTTTTCCGCGATGCGGAAGCCAAGGCTACGGGGTTGAAAGGAGCAACGACAGCAGAGCGGAATAGCAATGAGGCTTCCTTATGGTTGGATCCGCAATTTTCGACCTACGGTGTAACCGTGCACCTGGAAGACGGAACGCTGGCGCGAAATATGGAGAGCGTGCGGATGTTTACGGATTACTTATTTGGCTATGATGCGGATATCTTCTATCGACACTTCACAGAAGCTTGTCAGTTGGCGGCAGCGAAGGGAGTATTCGAAACGGGCACGAAACAGATCGGCAGCTACTCCGTTGAAACAAGGCTGGAATCGGATGGCAAGACGATCATTTTCTCCATTATCCATAATTAGAACAAGATTGGGCTGTACATACAAGTGAGGCGAAAAAACTTTATATTCCCACCATCTAGATAACATGTACGTACAAGTGTATAATGAGTTATTATTCGTACATTTTATCGGAAGGTGTTGAGATCAAGTGCTGGAGAACTTGAAGCAGGCAGTCTTGGAAGCAAATTTGGATTTGCCCAAATATCGTCTCGTCACATTTACGTGGGGCAATGTGAGTGGAATTGATCGGGAACAAGGGCTGGTAGTGATTAAGCCGAGCGGTGTTCCTTATGAGGATTTGAAAGCGGAAGATCTCGTTGTCGTTGATCTGGATGGGAACATCGTGGAAGGTAAGCTCAAGCCATCCTCGGATACGCCAACCCATTTGGCCTTATACCGTGCGTTCCCCGCAGTTGGCGGAATTGTCCATACGCATTCCCCTTGGGCGACGAGTTGGGCGCAGGCGGGAAGAGGTATTCCGGCGCTCGGGACAACACATGCGGATTACTTCTACGGCGAAGTGCCGTGCACACGGTTGATGACAGAGGCTGAGATTAAGGGAGCCTATGAACTGGAAACCGGCAATGTTATCATCGAAACCTTCCAAGCATTGGACCCGGCGATGGTTCCGGGCGTTCTGGTCAATTGCCATGCGCCTTTCAGTTGGGGCAAAGATCCGCATAATGCGGTTCACAACGCAGTCGTCCTGGAAGAAGTAGCGAAGATCGCTTACCGCACCTTCACGCTGAATCCAGTGATTGAACCGATGGACCAAACGCTGCTCGATCGTCATTTCCTGAGAAAGCACGGAGCTAACGCTTATTACGGGCAAAAATAATACAAGGGGGCTGTCTCAACAGGTTGCAAACCTGGAGAGCAGCCCCTTTGTTCATATGGTTTGGAGTAATCGAGGAGTTGCCCCAGCTGCCTCGTGCGGAGGTGAGGGAACGTCAAGCCGCAATTGTAGCAAAAAGTGAAGTTATCGCAAGGGTGAAGGAACTACAGTACGCTATTCGAGCCAAATGTGGCATTGTCACGAGGTTGAGGGAACTACAGTGCGCTATTTTGCTGTTTGATGGGGAAATTCAGCGCTTTTCGCGGAAATAAGACCCTGTAGTTCCGCTACCGCCCTCGTATCCCTGCTATCGGCCTAAATAGCGTCTCTGAGTTCCTTTCAAAGGATTTGGCGCTCTTAAGAGGTTCATCTCTATCTCTCAGGGGAGTGGGGTTTGGTAAATTCGCGACTGCAGGAGCCTTCGAATACGCTGAATTCCCAAAGAGAATCTACGATCCTCCTCTAGAGTAAAATTTGCTCATGTGTGTGTGGGGTTAGATAGAGGGTTGGGAGGAGCACTGAGTTGGTGAGAGGTAGAGCAGCTATTTTGTTGGCGATGCGGTAGCACGCCTAGAGCGAGAAAATGTTGAGCCTCTCAAGATCAGTTGGTCTCTGCCAACGAACTGTATGATGCATATTGACGTGAAAATGGCTTCTTTGACGATCTACCGAATTGAATCGACCTCTTGGGGCTGTTCCTTTTGGCGGGAGCGAGCACTTTTTGGTAAGATGGAGAGGTTACTTGAGATGTCGAATGAAGAATAAGAAAGAAGGATGAAGTCCGATGTTTGCCAAATCCAGTTATGAAGGAACAAGGGAACAACAATATACCTTGCTGATTCAGCAAGTCGAAGCATTGATACACGAAGAACCGAATCGCATCGCGAACTTGGCGAATGCTGCAGCGCTGCTGGGCCAGTTTCTGAACGATGTGAACTGGGTCGGATTTTATTTGCTTGATCAGACGCAGGATAAGAACGAACTGGTCTTGGGCCCGTTCCAAGGACTGCCTGCCTGTGTGCGGATTCCGCTGGGCAGAGGTGTTTGCGGGACGTCTGCGGCACGCAGAGAAACCGTATTGGTGCCGGATGTTCACGCATTCCCCGGCCATATCGCTTGTGACGCGGCTTCCCAATCGGAAATTGTGGTGCCTATTCTGCTCGGCGATGAGCTGATCGGTGTTCTGGATATCGATAGCCCGATAATAAACCGCTTCGATACGATCGACCAGCACTACTTGGAGCAGTTTGTTCAAAAGCTCGCAGCTGCTATGTAAGATCATAGTTGGCAGATAAAATATCAGCCATATCTTCCTCCGAACAGAAGCTGCAGCTGGCCAGCAGATTCGTCTGTTTTAAGCGGGTGCTGAGCTGAATCAGGTGACGAATGAGCTGCTGCTCCATGAGAGGATCAGCGATGCTGAACGCGATGCCATATTCATAGAGGGAGGTGTTGAGCGTCATTTTTCGTTTAATAACGCCCAAGATCTTCATTTCTTCATGGAAAAGCAGGAAAGTGAATTCCAGCAGCAAGTTCAAATCTACGGGTAAATTCAAAGGGGTATGAATGCGAATACCCCCTGCGCTAATATCCTTGATCATAATTTTGGATTGCTTCGTATCTGCTGCTTGATTGCGAAACCCGATAATTTTGAATCTAGCAGACAAAGGAATTTGAAGATGCATGCGGAAGCTGGAGCGCTTATTTAAATGTGACATGCAGAGTGCTCCTTGTTGTTTGTAGGTCTGGTTTGTAGGTCTATTATAAAAACTGACCTTTCAACTGCGAACAGTTGAAAGGTCAATTTTGTATGTTGAATCAGGAAACTAAACCATGCTTAAACCACGTTGCAGATAATTGTAGCCAGTAATTTGCGCATGGAACGCGTTCCGACTTTATCCATAATTTTATCGATATGTACTTTGACTGTTTTCTCACTGATGTTGCAATGGTCAGCGATTTCCTTGTTGCTGAGCCCTCTCATGGCAATAAGACCAATGATTTCAGCTTCACGATTCGTGAGCATATGAATGGCTGCGAATTGCATAATGACGGAGTGGGCACCTGTATGTGGAAGGATGCGTATCGAATTTTCTTGGACATGCGGCATACTTGAACGACCTCAATATCTGTATATAAAATGGTAACACTTGTATTCATTGTAACAGAGTTACTTCCTAACCTTATCCAAATGATTTGTCGATTTTGAAAATCTTTGTTAATCCTTGCTTTGAATGACGAGTAAAAGGCCGCTTTCGAGCTCGATAAGTCCCTGGGATTCAACCAGAATATTACTAATGCCCAGCGATTGACCGATTTGAAGCCGGGCTTGATGAAGGGGATATTGAAAGCCATGCAATGTGATGCCAGTCACTTCCAGACTGAGTGGAAGCAGGGATATGTGCGTATAGTTGCCCCGTGTAATGCGGGTGGATTGTTCAATGATTCTGATCTGGTTGTTGGCATCGATGATGGAACAGTCAATGTCTTGCTCCATGCCTTTGCGCAGGAGGTGCACATTGGCTAAGGAATGATCGAAGCGAGTGCCAATCGCGCCGAGCAAGGTGATCTGAGCAGGATGCTGATCCAGTGCCCAATTGAAAGCCATTTCGGTATCGGTTAAATCCTTGAAAACAGGATCACAGTCGATGAAAGTTAGGCTTGAAGAGCGAATAAGGGCGAGCTCACGCTCTGTGACGGAGTCGAAATCTCCCATTGAGATATACGGAGTGTATCCGTGTTGAATTAAATACAAAGCGCCTCGATCCGAGCCGACCAGGATGTCACCGGCTTGGATCTCTCCCAAAGCCCACTCGCCCAGCGTGCCGCCTGTGACAATAATGATGCGTTTACCGTTCATGCTTGTTCCTCCAACGATTCATTTCATCTCCTTAGTATACCATATGGGAACAAAAAACCGAGCTGCATCCCTCGCAGCTCGGTTCTGTGCCTAAGTTCGTGTATCTACGCGTTTGCGCAGCGGATTAAGCTCCGTTTGATCATGATCAATTTCGGCTTCGTCCGCGAAGCCCTGCAATTCCCATGTTGTTCGGCCCAAGACAAGATCGGCTGGGAACTCGTCACCACGCTTCAACGTAACCTCTTGTCCAGCTTCATTGGCATAAATGCCATCGGTCTCAACCGTATCGCCTGTCATAGGATCCATCGTTTTGTCTTTCGACATACCGTATTCCTCCTTTCCTGTTGCTTATCCATACCATTTCCAACGATGGAGGAAATTATGAGTAGAATCATGTAGAATGAGAAAGTCATCCACAGATTTGTCAGATAGAAAGGGAATGAATCGCATGGCGTTATGGGGAACGATTGTCAATGCAATCGCTATTATCATTGGGGGATTATTAGGCATGCTGCTGCCCCGCATTTCTGAAGGCATAAAAAGCACAGTGATGCAGGGCCTGGGGCTCGCAATCACTGTGCTGGGCATAACAATGGCGTTAAAATCGAACCAAATTGTACTCGTCATTATGAGTGTGGTTATTGGTGGCATTATAGGAGAGTTGCTGCGAATTGAATACAGGCTGGGACAACTGGGTGACTGGCTGCAGTCGATAATGCGTAAAGACGGTTCGGCAGCAGACGGTACAGGCAGTATCTCGGAAGGCTTCGTGACGTGTACTTTGATTTATTGCATTGGTGCAATGGCGATTCTAGGACCACTTGACAGCGGGCTTCGCCACAATCATGATATTTTGTACACGAAATCCTTGCTCGACGGCTTCTTGTCCATTATCTTCGCCTCGACCCTTGGGGTCGGCGTGATCTTCTCGGCAGTGTCCGTATTCCTGATGCAAGGCGTCATTGCACTTGGGGCAACATTGATTGCCATGGCATTCAGCCAAGCATCCTTGGATGTGATGATTGTCCAAATCACCGCTGTAGGCGGTATTCTGGTCATTGGCGTCGGGATCAACATCTTACAAATCAAGAAGATCAATGTGGCGAACATGCTCCCCGCGCTTGTAATCGCAGCCATAGCGGTTCCTTTGCAGGAACATTTTACCGGGTGGCTGAACCGATTTTTCTAAACGGCAGAGCCGTTGAATTTGTAGCCAACACCGCGAACCGTGATAATATAACGAGGCTCAGCCGGGTTGGATTCAATTTTTTTGCGTAGATTGCTGATATGCACAATAAGCGTTCGTGGATCGCCCATACTGTCCAAGCTCCATATTAGTTCAAACAAATGTTCAATTTTGTAAACACGATTTGGTGTCTTAGCCATGACAGACAACAGATCGAACTCTTTGGCAGATAGGGAAATGGTTTGACCATTTACCCGGACGATGTGGCTGACCAAATCGATTTCAAGGCCTGGGAATTTCACCAGCTGCGGGTCATCTTTGTGTTGATCTCGAATGGAGTACCGACGTAAATGGGCTTTGACTCTCGCAACCAGTTGACTAGGACTGAAGGGCTTGGTCATGTAGTCATCGCCGCCCATGCTGAGTCCTAGAATAATATCGATGTCCTCGCTTTTGCACGAGATGAACAGGATCGGAGTATTGCTTGTTTTGCGCAGTTGGCGGCATACTTCAATACCATCTAGTCCTGGCAGCAGAATATCCAAAATAATTAGATCCGGCCTGTGTTCTTTCACGATCTCAAAGACATCTTGTCCATTATTGGTGCTTATCACTTTATATCCTTCTCTAGCTAAGTAGAGTTGAATGAGTTGGACAATTTCTTGCTCGTCATCAACGACTAAAATAGTTTCTCCTGCCATACGATAAGTCCTCCTCAGTCACGGAACGGCTCAGTTGGGAAAATGGTGTTCCCATTCCCCCTGGTTACTTTTATTATAGAACGATTCTCCCAAAAATTTCTATCCTTTTATTGTAAAAACGAGAGGTATGATACGGTTTTCGACTAATAATAGGTATTATGGCCTATATGAAAAACCTGATTATTTTTCTTTTTTTACATAAAAACCTATTTTTTTACTTTTTTTGACGAAAAATTTAGCTGATCTTTATGGAAAATTTATGTTCTCGTGCTAAGCTACCAGAGTCTCTATGTATAATCATAAGAGGGGGCGACGAAAGTCATGAGTCATAAGGCTGATTTGGATCTTGCTGCACTTCCATGGTTTCAGAAAGATGCTTGTGTACGTCAATTCATCGAGCAAGCGTGGGACCTGTTTTGCACATTCGATGTTCATGGGAATTTGACTTATGCATCGAAGAGTTTTACGCAGGTGATCGGATTTATTCCTCAGGATTTTGGACAAGTTGTGGATTTTATCGATTCGGAATACCGTATGGATTTATATAAAATGTTTATTAAAACCTTGCAATCCAGCAGCAGCAATAAGCTCGAATTCCGGGCCAAAAGTGCCAAGGAAACCGATATTTGGTTAGACTGCCAGGCGATTCCGATTAGGAACGAGACGGGTGAGTGGGTCGAAATTTCATTCGTACTTAATGATATAACGCTCCGCAAGAAACAGGAGAGCCGACTTGTCGCGATGGCTTTCCACGATACGCTGACAGGCTTGCCTAATCGAAGGTTATTCAAAGATCATCTGCAGCAAATGATTGCCGAAGTGAAAAGGACGAATCGATCGTTTGCTCTTTTATATTTGGATATCGATGATTTTAAGGCTATTAATGATACGATGGGGCACGATGTCGGGGATGCTTTCTTGCAGACGTTCGCTCAGCGAATTCAGGGATGTCTTCGTGAGGTCGATATGTTTGCCCGTATGGGAGGCGATGAGTTTACCATTTTGCTGCCGGCTGTGGATTGCGAAGAGCATGTAGAAAGTGTAGCTCAGCGGATCGTTCAATGCGTGGATCAACCTTGGGAAGTTCTCGATCAGTATTTTAAAGCAACAGTGAGCATGGGGATAACTTTGTACCATAAGGGGATCACGGATTCAGCCAAAATGATGAAGGAAGTTGACATTGCGCTGTATCAAGTAAAAGGAAAAGGTCGCAATCACTATCAATTTTATCATAGCCCGTAATGGCTAATTGACGATCTCAAAGAACCGTTAAGCAGAGAGCTAATCGCTTGCTGCTAGCGGTTTTTTTGCGTTCACCAATATTTACTCCTAGCGCAATTCGTGACTTTCCATGATGATAGAAGGAGCGAAATAGGATAGGAAAAGAGGGATGTGGATGAGAAAATCCAGAAAATCATGGCGCAAAGTCGTGGTTGCTCTGGCAACTGCGGGATTAGTAGCGATGGCTACGACGACTGAAGCTCCTGTGACACAGGCCCAGACAAGTTCAGCTAAAGGCACCTTTGCTATGTCTTATCTTTACTTTGGGGCACCCAATTCGTATACGTCTCAGGTGGATAAAAGCGGTCAAACACTTGATGTCGTTTCGCCGAGCTATTTTCATATCCAAACAGACGGCAGTTTGCAAATCGATGATTCATTCCAAGCGACTTTCGTAACGGATATGCACCAAAGAGGGAAGCGGGTTGTTCCTTTTTTGAGCAATGATTTTGATCAGGTGCTTGGGGAGAAAGCCATTGTTAACCGCGAAACTTTGGTGAATCAAATTGTTCAATTCATCACAACGAATCAACTGGATGGCATTAATATGGACATCGAGAATGTTGGAGCGGAATACCGGGATCAATATACAGATTTGGTTAAAATGCTGCGAGCAAAGCTCCCGAGTTCAGCTGAGGTTTCGGTGGCTGTAGCCGCGAATCCAACAGGCGCAACGACAAGCTGGATTGCTTTATATGATTACACGGCATTGGCTGCCGTTAGCGATTATTTGATGGTGATGGCGTATGATGAAAGCTATCCCGGCGATGCGACACCAGGTCCAGTAGCTAGCTTGCCCTTTGTCGAAAAATCCATTCAATATGCGATTAAGATGGCCCCTGCCGATAAAATTGTGCTGGGTCTGCCATTCTACGGAAGGTACTGGAATCAAGATCCCGCAGCTAATGGCGCGGGTATTTCCTCACAAATGATAAAGAATCTCTTGGACACATATAAAGGAACTGTGCGATATGATGCAGCAAGCCAATCGCCTGTGGCTACATTCTCAATCTCCTCGACAGACGCAGCAATCAGCGCGTATGGCAATAAGCTGGGCCCTGGCGATTACACGGTATGGTATGAGAACGAACAGTCCTTGAAGGAGAAGCTCAAGCTGGTTAGCAAATACCATCTCAAGGGGACAGGCAGCTGGAGTCTGAATCAGGAAACTTCCGATACGTGGGATTATTATAGCCTTTGGTCAGATGGATTTTACTTCACCGACGTGCAGAAGCATTGGGCAAAAGCGGATGTGCTTGCCGCGGCGAACCTTGGTTGGATGCTCGGCGTAGCCGCCGACCGGTTCGCGCCGGACGCGGCGCTCACGCGGGCTGAAGCGGCGACGATTATCGTACGCGCGCTGGGTTTAACGGGCGAGGCGGCTGCAGGCAGCGCCTCGTTCCGTGATGTGCCTGCCACCCACTGGGCGTGGCAGTCGATCCGGCTTGCGAAGCTGAGTGGGCTGATCCAAGGGATCAGCGACGATCGCTTTGCGCCGGATCAGATCATAACGCGGGAGCAGATGAGTGTGCTGCTCTCCCGCGCTTTGGGCTTGACCTCGCAGGCCGGTGGCGGCGCCGCTGCGCAGGTGTTCGCTGACGTGCCGGCTGGCAGCTGGTCGGCGGGGGCCATTGCTGCGATGAGCAGCAATGGCCTTGTCGACGGCTACGCGAACGGCACGTTCCGCCCGAGCGCGTCGCTGACGCGCGGGGAGATGGCGGCGCTGCTCAGCCGCGCCCAACCGCTGCTCGCGAAATGAGCGAAGCCTTCAATCCCACACACGGCTGTGCGGGGATTGAAGGCTTTTTCGCGCTTGCTGCGGCTGTCGCGTGTCGATACCATCAATCGTTGTCTGTTTTGACGAAGGTGGTCTGTTCCTTCGGACCTGGTTTGTCGGTGACGAATTGGCGGATGTTTTTGATGCGGGTTTCTGCGCTGGTGATGCGGTTGCTGCCGATCTGGAACAGGGAGGTTGAAGAAATCCCCAGAATGCGGATGCCCCCGACACGAATGAAGGAGCCTAAGTTATCCACACACATTGTGAATGGCTCTGGCGGCTGCGGGATCGGGAAGGGTCTTTGATAAAAAGGGTAAGCCGCGAAGCTGCCTTCATTCCCATTGAAATAAGGGATTTCGCGCTGCACGGCAAAAACCCGGCTTTGGAGCAGCGTGTTGATATTATCTCCGACATGCAGTGTGCTGCTAGAGGATATGCCGTAGATATCCATCCAGCCAACGATGGATAGTCTAACCATGGTTAGCTCTCCGCTGGAAGCGGGACGAAGGGGGAGATAATGATGGATTCCGGTGGTGTGTCGAACATAGAGGACAAGGAAATGACCTCGGTATCGCCAATCAGAAAGATCGATGAACTGGATACCCCAATGATGCGTACATCGCCCACGAAAAGCTGTTTGTTTTCGACATTCAAATTCAGCATAAGCTTAACCCTCTTTCCTCGGTAAACTGGATATGTAGCTCTCTATGGCACTGACTATGTCTTGTTTGGTGCGGTCGATGATGCTGGTCGTAACAGCCTCCATAGGTTCACTGAATCCCACGCCGCGGTATTGGTTGATATAGTGCTGGACTCGAGTGTCCAGTTGTTTGCGAATATCTTCGATAATGAGGTTTTTGTAATCTTCATCCAGCACATAGCGATACTTATTTTCCAAGTTGTTCATATCGGCCTGAACCCCATGCTGCAAGTATTGTTCAAGTCCGCTCGATATTTCCCGCTGCATGCCATAAGCATCCTCTTGCGGAGTTGCCTGTCTGTGTCCCCGATTTCCTCCTTTATCCGCTCCTTGGCCTTGCCCCTGCATCGGTCCTATACCCGGCCCCGGCCCCTGTCCCTGCATATAGCCAGAGCCAAAGGCATTCTGGTCGGAAGTCATGCCATCGCTTTTCCCCATCTGAGAACCATTGACGGTGAAGTCATCGATATTGTCCAGCGCGCTTGGACTGATGCCGATGGTGAGGGTGCCGTCTAATTTTTCTACTTTAAGCTGATCGAAATTATATTCGATTTTATCGATGTGGACACGTTTTTGATCTTTCAGGGCAGTGAGATCGTCTTGCAGTTTTTTGACATTTTGTTCGAGCTTATCTATGCGTTGTTTCTGCATTTCAATATAGGCGGAGAGCTGCTGGGCCCATTGCTGCCACGTAATAGAGTTATGCATGTATGAAAGGCACCTCCTTCCTAAATCCTGCGGGTCCTAGATTCTTGGGGATCAAGTTGGGGCTGGCAAGGGGACGAGAGACACGGGATTCGTAGGGGATGCGCCCAGTTCTGGTGTTGGTTCAACATAACCGCCTGTGTTATATAAATTGGACAAGGAACGGATCGATCCAGCCGTACCAATCTGCAACACCGAGGAATTGGACACAGAGCTCACCTTTAAATGTTGAATCATGATGGTTTGATGAATGCACCAGTTCATAGAAAATGAACACCTCACTCGATTGGGAATTAGTAGTTAACCGCCGACCTGAGCCGATGCGTCATACAAGCGTGCACTAGATGACAATGCCGCTGGCGTTGGCATCGATAAAGTCGGAATCGTTCGTTATGGTGTTGCTATATGCATTATAGATGCGTGGGAAGTCACCGGTATTAAATGAGCCTGCTCCTGCAAATGTTTTGGAGGAACTGGTGGGTGCAATGATGAAGGAATCGCCGAAGTGGACGACAGAGCTCGGTCCCACACTAATAATTTTGACATTCCCAACGATAGATGGCATAGTCGATCTCCCTCGCTTCAGGCTTATCACTCTTTAAAGTATATGAGGGTATTCGCCTAGAGGTGCCCTGATTTTCCTTAGGGTGTCATTTCCAGACATAGGCACATATACTGCAAGAGAAAACGAGGTGATGGGCTTGAGCGGGTTTAATCGCCATCCTTGGCTGAAGTGGGAACAGGTCGAAAAGTTCCTTGGACAAAAGCTGCCTTTCGGTGAAAATGGGCAGACCTTTCTAGATAATATGACGTGGGTTGAGGGATATGTACAGGACATGCTGAAAAAAGCGATGCCAGGCGCAGAAGCGAGCCTTTCCTCGCATCATCCGGCGGGTACGGAAATCTTTGAGACGCATGAGCACGTCATTATTAAGGTGAAAATTGCCAAAGAGGAAGATCCAAGAGCGCTTCAGGTGTTCGTCAAATCGAATCAAATCAAGCTGACGGGCTTTCTAAGCGACAAAAGTCGAATTCTTAAACTTCCCACTCTTGTGCTTCCAAGAACGGCCAGGGTGAGCTACAAACAGCGTCTGCTGCAGATTAAGGTGCGTAAGCGAGGTTTGAAAGAAAGTTATGTTGAAGCGTATATTAGATATTAGAAAAAGCAGTTCGTTCCTCATCAGAGGGCGGGCTGCTTTTGTTATATCGGTTTCACCAAGGAGGGATCTTGCGATTGTTTTTTGTGTTTTCATTGGATTAATCCAATGAAGTAGAAACACTAGCTAGTTTTAGGTGCATGGTGCCGCAGAGTGAGTAGTTGCGGGGTGCATGGTGTGGTGCACGAAATTAGGAGCTTGGGAAGCAGTCAAGCGAAATGCCGCATTGTCGGCATAGTGAGTAGTGCCGCAGGCGAGAACAGTAACTTGGGATGCAGTCACGTGGAATCGCGCGTTGTCAGATAGGTGGACACTCTCGGACATCAGTGTACAGAGGCTCCCATGTTGGTCAGCACAAAAAAATCCAGTACCACAGGCTGCGGTACTGGATTTTTTATATGCGTTGGGGGCTCTTAGTGTTTATAACACGCGGCGTGCCGTCATGTAACGGGAAGACCAAGTTCCACTGTTGATATTAGTGATGCGCACACCACCTGCGCCATACGTGTGCAGCAAGTTGCCGCCGCCCATGTAGATGGCGACATGGTTAATGACGCCAGGTTTGCCTGGAATGGAGAAGAACACGAGATCGCCAGTGCGCAGGTTGCTTCTGGACACATAGCTGCCTACATGGGACTGCTGCTTGGAAGTCCTAGGCAAGTTCACGCCAATCCGATTAAATACATATTGCGTAAAGGATGAGCAGTCAAATGTTCGGGTTTGACCTGCTTTGGCTCCGAACTGATAAGGTCGTCCTAGGTAGTTTTTACCGATGGAAATGACCTGACTTGCACGAGAAGCTGCCGTAATTGAAGCGGTTGCTGCATCAGCTTGATGAGGAGCACCTGCAATTCCTGCCGAGAGTCCTATAGAAACGGTCAAAGCCGTTATGACTAATTTCTTGTACCATGTTGGTTGATTTTTCATCTGAGTTGCCTCCTTGGGATGTCTTGTTGTTCTATGAGCCCAAGTATAGCAGATGAAAAACCGCCTATTATTTACCTTGCAACCTTCGCTTCCTTGCTGTCACAGGTATTGGCAGGGATTCTGAGAAAATGATGATAATCCCATTATAATCTTTCTATTGACAAGTCTTTGGAAGCTGAATAATGGCTGTAGTCCCTTCGCCCAAGCGGCTTTGAAGCTCAATATGACCGCCATGCTTCTGGACAATGTGCTGGGCAATGGCAAGTCCGAGCCCAACACCGCCTTGTTTGCGATTTCTTGCCTTATCGGTTCGATAAAAGCGATCAAACAGGTGAGGCAACTCGTTTTCTGCGATGCCAATGCCATGATCGATCACCTTGATTTCGACCCATTGGTTCTCCAGCAAGCGGATAGTCAGTTCAACCTGCTCCTGACTGTATTTAAGGGCGTTGTCGATGAAAATGACGAGCAATTGTTTGATTTTATACGGATCTCCCGTCATGGCAAGCTCATTCAGATCCGCAGGGCATGCCACATGAATCTCACGACCAGAAGTCACTTGCAGTGCTGCCGCGGTGTTTCTGGCGATCGGCAGGAGATCGAAGGAGAGGCCTTGTTCACAGTTTTCCCGTTCGGTATCTGTCAGAGAGAGCAGGTTCTGTGTGAGCTGTTTCAGCTGTGCCGACTCAGAGATAATGGCTTCCAGCGCTTCCTCCCGCAGCTTATCATCTTGCAGCGCCCATCTGCGCAGCAGGCTGGCATAGCTTTCGATAATGGTTAATGGTGTGCGCAGTTCGTGAGAAGCGTCAGCAAGGAATTGCTCCTGCTTCTGAAACATATCTTTCAAGCGGTCAATCATCCTGTTGAACGTAGCGCCAAGCATTGTCAATTCGTCATTGGGCCTCTTGGCTGGCAAATCGATATGCCGGAAGGAGCCGCTTTTCTCGATGTTCTGCATCGTGCTGACGAGCTGCTGAAGCGGGCGAAAGAGCACATTCGTATAGAAATAGCCGCCAACAAGAGCTAGAATCAATGCCCCTGTGGACGTTAAAAGTAGAATAGAGATGAGCATATTCGAGTATTCGCCCAGCCTTCGCAAGCTTCTTCCAATTTCTAAAGTGGCGACCTGATGCCCTTCTTTGTAAACCGGCATCCTAATGAAGATGAAAATCCCATCGGTATCTGTCTTAAGGGTGACCGTTTCTTTATTGACATAACCTCCTGCATAGCGCAACAGCTTCGTATCCGAATAAATTTCATGAATGACTTTAGAGTCTGGAGCAATGTATCTCAGCACTTCTTGGGGAATCAGCAGCTCATCCATTTGGGAATTGTCTTGCCAGTACTCCGGGTGGTTGGGCAAATCTTTGAGCAGCAGCGTTTGCGCTTTTTCTTTTAACAAATCAAGCTCGCCCTTGGTGGTAACCCGGATGAACATGTAGTAAACGAATGTAAAGCTGAAGAAGAGGATCAGCATAAGCCCCGCGCTAACCCACAATGTGATTTTCAATTTCAGGCTCATGAGGGTTTGGGCTCGTCTTTGGGGAGAGAGGCACCGGTGTTGTCATCGGCTTCTTTGTCTGTGGCAGAAGGCTCGTATCGCAGCAAATACCCAACACCTCGTATCGTCTGAATCAGCTTAGAGGAGAAGGACTTGTCCACCTTCTGCCGCAGATAACGGATATAGACATCCACGACATTCGTATCCCCTACGAAATCATAGCCCCATACCTCCGAAATGATCTGCTCGCGCGTCATCACTTCATCTTGATGTTGAATCAAGAAGCGCAGAAGATCAAACTCTGTTGGCGTCAGCTCAATCGGCACACCCTCACGGGCGACAGCCCGACTTTTCAAATCCATGGTCAGGTCATCTACTTTCAGCAAATGGGGCTGTTCCGGCGGTTGATCCTGCAGGCTTCGCTGTCTAAGCAAGCTGCGGATGCGCGCCAGCAGCTCAATGGTGGCGAAAGGCTTCGTCACATAGTCATTCGCTCCTTGATCCAGACCGCTTACGCGATCAGGCACGGCGTCGCGCGCCGTCAATAGAATGATCGGCAGCGTTGGATTCACTTGCCGGATGCGGCGGAGAACTTCCAAGCCGCTGAGCTCTGGCAGCATGACGTCGAGCAGGATAAGTTCCCAATCGGATTCAGTCAATGCCGCATTCAGGCCGGAACGTCCATCCGATCTTGTGTGGACTTCATATCCTTCATGCTCCAGTTCCAGTTGGAGGACACGGGCGATGCGTTCTTCATCTTCAATCAGCAATATGCGGCTCATAGTGGGTAGATGTCACTCCTGGCGTGCTGTTTTACCATACTATTTTCAGAACGGAGCAGAAATATCCTTCCTTGCCTGAGATCACCTATGTATTTTTCTCCTAAATCACATGTAGCGTTCATATGCCTAGTCCGCGTTCGTCCTTAGCGACATAAAATAGAATAAAGAAGACAAAATGAAGGAGTAGGACAAATGAGTATATCTCCCAAAAAGAAGGTGCGTATTAAAGC
This sequence comes from Paenibacillus sp. HWE-109, assembly GCF_022163125.1. Lineage (NCBI taxonomy): Bacteria > Bacillati > Bacillota > Bacilli > Caryophanales > Paenibacillaceae > Paenibacillus > Paenibacillus sp. HWE-109. The sequence continues at coordinate 7,829,560 of NZ_CP091881.1, forward strand.
GAATCAAAAGGTAGCCATTATCCTCCAAGATCATGATGCTACGGGTAAGGTCTATGTAGAAATTCAAGGCAGTCTCAAGTCGCGTGAGGTGATGGTCGAAGCGCTTAAGCGCTTGGAGGATGGATTGATTTATGCCGATGAAGACTGTACAGAGCTTATTGAAAGTGAATATATCGAGGTGTCGCGCAAAAGAAATTTGTCCCGACGGGACGAGGAGGAGTTCATCTTCCTCATTGATCGGGCGTATGCCGAGGATTATGTGGTTTCAGCTAAGTTGCTTAAATAAACGAAAACTAATAAAACCCCTTGCGAATCCACGCCGAGTGGACCGCAAGGGGTTTTTATGTGCAAATCAAGGAAAGAATTAGTCTTTGTGAATAGCAGGTGCTGTTTCCACGGAAGTCAAACGATCATAGAAATCTACAAAGTTATTTCTTTCCTTGGAGTTCAATAACGCCATTGCCGTACGTGGATGCTCATCAAGCGCACCTACGATCATGTATGGAATGAGGTAGCCCCAATCCCATTTTTGACGCATCGTAATCATATGTTTCTCGATAATTTCAAGAACCGGACGAATGTCGTAACGTGCGCCTTTGAGGTAGCTGAGCAGCAGCTCAGTCGTACAGTTTCCTGCAGCGCGGCCCATTCCGTATACGGAAGAGTCAAGGAAGGATACGCCTTTGGCAGCGCCGGCAATCGTGTTAGCGAAAGCAAGCTGCATATTGTTGTGCATATGCAAGCCAAGCTCTTTCTCTGGAAGCAAACGTTGGAACTTCGTAACCAAGTAATCGATATCCTTGTGATCCATGCTGCCGTAAGAATCTACGATGTAGACAACGTCAACTGGACTTTTGTTAATTTCTTCGAAAGCTTCAACAAGCTCGTTTTCCATTACATGCGAAAGCGCCATGATGTTCAGGGACGTTTCGTAGCCCATGTCATTGAATTTTTGGACAAGCTCAAGGCCTTTATCTACATCTTTGATGTAACAAGCAACGCGGATCAGGTCAAGCAAGCTGTCTTCACGAGGCAGAATGTCCTTCTCATCGACACGGCCGATATCTACGAGAGCAGATAGTTTCGTATCGGTTTTTTTGGTAATGACATCGCGCAAGAAGTCTTCATTCAAGAATCTCCATGGACCGGAAGCTCCGCCTTTCAGCAATTTTTCCGAGTTTTTGTAACCAATTTCCATATATTCTACGCCGGCTGCACTTAACCCGCGATACATGTCTTGGACAAATTCCACGCTAAAATCCCAATCGTTTACCAAACCGCCGTCCCGAATCGTACAATCCAATATCTTGTGTTGATGTTGCTTACCCATGCTCGTATTGCCCCTTTCGACAGCTTATGTCGCGTAAGATTTTGCTATATTATCACTTATGAACAGGCAGCTTGTCAATCTAACCGTCCTCTTAACCAACAACTTTCGTAGGAAACATATGGTAATATGAGAGAGTGGAGTACTAGATGGCACAAAGGGGCTGAGGAATTGGAACAGAATGAGAAGATTATAGCCAAAGAAGTTGCACGAGAGGCTGCTCGGAAAGCAGGCGCGCTTGCCAAAGAGCGCTTCGGAAGTACAATGAATGCCTTGCACAAGGACGAGCGGGGTGATTTGGTTACGGAAGTAGATATTGAGGCAGATCGTTTAATTGTAGACGAGATACTGGCTGCCTTCCCAAGTCATCGTATTTATAGTGAAGAAGCAGGAGAAGGCGGGGTTGCAAGCGATTGGGTATGGCATGTAGACCCGCTGGATGGAACGAATAATTTTGCTCTGGGGATCCCTCTTTATGGTGTTTCTATTTCACTGAGCTACCGAGGACAAATTGTGCTCGGGGTCATCCATGATTCCGTGATGGGGCTTAGTTACTTAGCCTCCCATAAGGAAGGCGCCTGGCAGGAAGGAATTCGACTTGAAGCGAAGCCGCAAGGTGTCCTTGCGAAATCGACCATCTCTTGGATTCAGGGTCATGGGGTGGGCAAGAATGACGCTGCAGCGTTAGGGCTGAGACATCATCTGGAACATTCGCTGAAAAGAGTGCTGCGTATGTGGGCTCCATCATTGACTTGGGCGATGCTGGCGCGCGGAGATTTGCACGGCATTGTGCTGTACAATTCTGAAGGTGAGGATCTGTACGCGGGCATGCTGCTGGCGCAAGAGGCCGGCGTAAAAGTGACGGATTTCTCAGGTCATCCAATCTCGCTGCTGGGTGGCGGGGGAAGCGCTCATTGCGAACCAGCGGAGGGGATTCACGTTGGAGAAGGCATATATGTAGTGGCTGCTGTAGAGGAGTATCATGAAGAGCTGCTCAAGATTGTGCAGGCAGGAATAAGAGGGGCATAGACGACGAATAGGCTAGGAACATTTTGCAAAAGCTAGTGGCAGACTTTCCCTACGGAGGAAGAAAGGATGCTGGGCGATGAATAACTTTGTTCCTATTTTTTTTGAATTTGATAAAGAACGTGATGCGCTGCTTGCGCTGGATACACTGGAAGAGCTCGGCTACAAGCCGGAGCTGCTTGATGGAGAGCGGGCTACCTTGCATATCCATCTGGACGATCAGGAAATCACGTCTGCGCTGGAAATCGCGCAATCGCACGGTGGCCGGCTCGCGGAGCGGCAGCAGGCGCAGGCAGAGCAGGCGACGTTCGCCATGGCGTATGATCTGGAGGGCTCAATCCGCATCCCGGCTCACACCGTGAATGAGGATTGGCCTGACAGCTACGCACAGGCGCAGGCACCGTTGGATAGCGACGCGGTGCCCAGTGAGGAAGAGGCGGCGTTCGACCCGTCGTCGGACGACTACAACCATTTCAGCCCGGGCATCCGGATATGAAATGGGGCTGGCGCAGCCCGCTGGCAGCCTCGGCTGCGAGGCGGCGGCGGAAATTGAAGGTTGGCGCGGCTCGGCAGCGCTAACGTAGTGCAGTGGCCTCCCTGCGTGCAGCAGGAGGCTTTTGGAGGCCGCTGACTCAAAAGGTTAGATTTGGAGTGAAATCTAACAGGAATTTCTCCTGCTATTTTGGCTTTACTAATTCTACACGGTCATCTAACTGGAAAATCTACCGCTAATTTAGCGGGAAATCGCTATTCGGTGAGAAATTATCAGAAATAACGGGAGATTTTCCATATAAACCGGGTTTTCATGCAAAAATACCTAAATTAACGGTAGCTTTTCCATGTAGTGCAATATCATTGAAAGAAAGAGGCTGCCCATAAGTCATTAAATTGACTTAGGGGACAGCCTCCTGTTATGGTTTGGTGCCGCCTGGCGGAGCCGCGAGATCAGGGATGCGGGAGCCGCGAAGAGCCGCAGCAAAGGAAAGTAGCTGTTTGCTTAGAGGATGACGTTGTTGCACGCAGATCAACTAATATTCGTGTCTAATCGTCTATTGGGTATTGCCATTCAAAGGAGAAATAACGAATGGAAACAGTAAATCCCCATGGATTGGAGTGAGATTAGCTTATGGCAAGGTGGCTTCGCATGCTCATCCTGGCAAGTGTTGTAACACTAAGCGCTTGTGCTTCTTCAATATCTAACACGAATTCAGCATCACCCCAAGCAACCTTTTCACCTGCAACTGCAACTGCAACTGTAACTCCATCCTCTGCAACAACTCCCTCACCTGCACCTGCAATTCTGTCCTCTGCTCCCTCTCAACTGGAGGCAAGAGCAATCGGAACGTTAACTAATGGAGAGATTCTAATTGCTCCCAAAACAATGGAAATAGTAGAACAGCTTGGAGCTCCTAGTTGTTTGGGGAAGTCGGAGGATTACTCCATAAAGTCCGATTATGAGGCAATATTTAAAGATAGTACGGGGAAAAAAACGACCATTGTGCTTCCTGAAATCGATACCTTCATTACATCTGAGAATAAGCAGCTTACCTTACCCACACTTCATTTCAAAGATTTTCAAGCTGTTGTCCTGGCTCCTCGTTACACAGACTGTCATGGTATTGAATTTTATTTAATAGGAACAAAAGGCAGCGCTGCTTTCTCTTTTAAATTTAAAACAGATGAGGGGACGTTTGATTCTTTCAACTATGCTCCAAATACACAATTACAAGTTATGGACGATCAATTAGTGATCGAGCCGGGTCAATCCGCTGGAAGTGAAGCAAAGAAACAACGAATATTCAAACCCGATTGGCAAAATCAAACCATGCAATTGGTCAAATCATAATCTGTGGCTTCCGTAACCTGTATCAGCGCCGACTCCTCAAGTGCCATGCCACATTTTCCGGCATTGGCCTGCAATTCTAAGGGATGGATTGGACCAGCATATGATGTGATTATTGTCTAGAACATGAAAGCCGTGCCAGATCTCAGCTTGTCGAGAGAAGGGACGGCTTTTCGCATGCATAGAAAAAAATTAACCATTGACAGGTAATGCCTTATGTCATATTCTTAACCCATAAAACCAAGTGACATTATAGGGATTAAGGGGATGATTCTAGTGAAAAACAACCTAGTGACAGCATTTCAATCTAACTGGGTCAGCTTAGTTGTATCATTGATTATTATTGGGGGTCTCGTCTTTCTGGCGAGAAAAAGAGTTAGCTTCGGCAACCGCGTATTCATCGCGTTAGGTCTTGGCTTAGTGGCCGGTATTGTGTTCAACCAAACACATTTGGAGTTCAAAAGTGTAAGCACGATCGGAACGATTTATGTCAATTTGATCAAAATGCTGGTTATGCCTCTAGTCCTCATTCTTGTTATTAATAGTATTTCATCGCTCTCAAGTCTGGGTCAGCTTCGCAAGTTGGGACTCAAAACGATTGGTTGGTTCTTGCTCACAACAGGGATTGCTGCATTAATCGGGCTGTTGGTTGCTCTGGCATTTGACCCGGGTAACGGCATTGCCCAAGCTGTACCGAAAGATTTCAAAGCAAGAGAAATTCCTACGTTCTCACAGGTTATTCTCGATCTGGTACCATCCAATCCGATTAACGATATGGCAACGGGGAAAGTTGTTCCAGTTCTGATTTTCGCGATTTTCGTGGCAGTGGCTATCGTGCACGTAGGGTCCAAAAAGCCAGAAACGGTAGCGCCTATCAAAGCGTTTATCACATCAGCTACGGCTGTTATTCACCAAGTAGTTAAGTATGTAATCCGTCTAACGCCTTATGGTGTTTATGCTTTAATCGCGGCTATGGCGGCTAAATATGGTTTGGATACACTTGCTCCTCTGGCTAAAATCATTCTTACGTCGTACGTAGCCTTGATCATTCACTTCGTGTTGATCTTCGGCGGGTTGGTTCTTCTCGTGGCCAAAGTTAATCCAATCAAGTTCTTCAGAAAGGCATATCCGACAATCGCAGTTGCCTTTACAACGCGCAGCAGTTATGCAACATTGCCTGTGAACTTGGAAGTCATCACGAAGCGTCTGCGCGTATCACCGCGTATTGCAAGCTTCGTTGCCCCGCTTGGCGCAACGATGAACTTCAATGGCTGTGGCGGTGTGTGGCCGGCAGTTGTAGCGATATTCGTCGCGAAGGTTTACAATTTGCCGCTTAGCGTGTCTGAATATGCTTTGCTTATTCTAGTAAGCGTGATTTCTTCCATCGGTGTGGCCGGTGTACCAGGTCCTGCTGCAATCTCGACGACTGTCGTGCTTACAGCATTAGGCTTGCCGCTGGAAGGTATGGGTCTTGTGCTTGGCGTTGAGGCGCTGATCGACATGGGGCGTACAGCTGTTAACGCAACAGGAACAACCGTAACGGCTCTGCTTGTGGCAGAATCCGAAGGTGAATTTGATCGCGCCGCTTTTGACCGCGACGAGGAAGATGATCTTGAGCTGGCTACAGCTTAAGTGGTAATAAAGAGATAACAAGAGGGTGCTCTCTCGGTTGAAGAACCGAAAGAGCACCCTCTTTTTGTCTGATGTTTAACGGGAATTCCTCCCGTTAAGTTTACTTTGCAAGCGCTGAACCGTCATCTAGCGGGAAAACCTTCCACTAATTTTTGAGGAAACGGCTGTTCTGCTAGAAATCAGCAGCATGTTTACCAGCCATAAACCCAGTCGAGAAAGCTGCGGTAATATTATATCCTCCTGTATATCCATGGATATCTAATATCTCACCGCAGAAATACAGCCCGTTCACGAGCTTGGATTGCATGGTGCTCGGATCGATTTCTTTCAGTTGGACGCCGCCGCCTGTGACGAAAGCTTCTTCCAACGAAAGTGTCCCTTTGATGATGACAGGGAAAGCTTTCATGAGCTTGCAGAGCTCCAGCCATTTTTGCTTAGGGATATTGTCATAGGTCAATTGCTCGTCGAGGCCGGATTTATCCAGCAGAATCGGGATTAGACGCTCGGACAGAAGGCTTTTGAGTACATTCTTGATGGCCTTTTTGGCATCGGCCTTGGCAAGAGCCATGCTGTGGTTATACACGTCGTCCGTGCTTTGATCCGGAAAGAGATCCACGGTAAGGAGGACTTCTTTGCGCTCCGATTTGTTAAGCTCTTTGACGACGAACTGGCTGCAGCGCAGCGCAATAGGACCGGACAGGCCGAAGTGGGTGAACAGCATGTCCCCCCGATGGGAAATTACCGCCTTGCCTTTGGCGTTCCACACGGATAGGCTCACATCCCGCAGCGACAGCCCCTGCAGCTCACGGCTGCGGATAAAGGCTTCCTTCGAGGTTAACGGCACCTCGGTCGGGAACAGCGGCGTGATGGTGTGCCCACCAGCCTCGGCCCAGGCGTAACCGTCTCCCGTGGAGCCGGTGTGCGGAACCGAGCATCCGCCGGATGCGATGATGACAGCGCGGCTGTGCATCGTTTCGCCGGACTGAAGCAGGACGCCTTGGACGCTGCCATCCTGGTACAGGACCTTTTTGACCGGACTGTTCGTCCGGATCTCGACGCCTTGCTTGCGCACTTGGCCGATGAGCGCGTCGACAACAGTCTTGGCCTTGTCGCTCACGGGAAACATTCGGCCGTTGTCCTCTTCCTTCAGGCGTATGCCAAGATTTTCAAAGAAATCAATAATGTCCTTATTCCCGAAATGGGTGAAAGCACTATATAGAAAGCGGCCGTTGCCCGGAATATGCTTGATTAGTTCATCCATGTCTTTATTATTCGTGACATTGCATCGGCCACCACCGGAAATCCCCAGCTTACGCCCGAGTTTATCCCCTTTATCCAAAAGCAGAACCTTGGCGCCCCCGCGACTGGCTGCGATACTGGCCATCAATCCTGCGGAACCTCCGCCGATTACGGTTACATCATAAATCATACAAAACTCCTTTATACCTTTTTGCAAATTGTAGCATTAAATGGAGGCAAACCCAACTATTCAGACTAGTGCGCTAATATTTGCAGTAAACAATTTTCAGCAAACAATCAGCTTATGTTCAACTGATTTTCAGCTTTCGCTCAGAGGGGATTCAGCCTATCCCTATAAACTAGCTGCATGTAGAAAGGGGATATCGCATGGCTCGCATTCTCATCATGGACGACGAAGGTACCGCTCGACATTCTCTCCGATACAGCCTGCAGCGCGAAGGATTTGAAGTTGTTTGTACGGATGAAACACAGCAAATTCCACTACTTATTGAACAATTACAGACAGAACTAATTATTCTGGATGTGACGGCTGCGCAAATGGGAGGCTGGCAGATCGCGCGTCAGCTGCGGCAAGATGCTGATCTGCCAATGCTGCTCATCGGCCCTGGCGGCGATTATACCGACGCCGTGAAGGGATTTCAGCTGGGCGCTGACGATTATATGGCCAAGCCCTTTCATCCAGAGGAGTTGGTGATGCGGGTGAGATCGCTGCTGAAGCGGAATCGTGTGGCGGCATGCACCAAAATACACATCGGCGAGTTCATGATTGACAGAACGATGCATGAAGTTCAAGTCCAGGGGCAAAGCCTCTTTCTTCCACTTAAGGAATTTCAATTGCTGTTTACATTAGCCAGTTATCCCAATCATATTCTGACAAGAAGCCAATTAATTGAGCAGGTGTGGGGGGTCAATTATGAGGGAGGCGAGCGAACCGTTGATGTGCATATCAAAAGATTGCGCAGCAAACTTGCGTCTTTCTCGCAGGCCATCCAGTTCACAACCGTGCGGGGGTTGGGCTATCGGTTCGAAATAAAAACGACTCGACATTAGGCTTCTTGAAGCTTTGTCGGGTCGTTTTTTTGATATTTTTTTTTCGGTCTTGAGTGGCATCTAATGAATTGTAGGATGCTTATCAACGAGAAATTGGCTGCTTTGGAGACTTAACGAACTGGATTGGCGTTATCGATCACTTTATTGGTGAAATGGTGATCATTTGCTTGAAATAGCGCATCTGGCATTCATTCGATTTTCAAAAGGAGTGATTTTGGTCGAATAAAGGGTATTGAGTTCGTAAGGAAGCTTGCGAAGGTGCGTGGACTCGAAGACCTAGCCGTAGGCTAGGTTTTTTGTTGGCGTTCCTGTTTAGAGCGAAAGCATGCACAGGGTGTGGATAACATGTTGATGGAATTGCATATTTTGTGGGTAAATCCTAAATGTGTTGTGGATAATGTGTGGATAAATGTGGATAAGTACTTCGGGAGCAGATGGCAGCTCGTATCCTCGAGTGTAGCTATCCACATTAGCTGAAATCAAGAGACTAAGTCGTGGAAATGAAAATGGTCAATTTGCATATCCAGCCACCTGCGATGGAGCGAGATTTCCTTTCCAAAATAGTGCAGCTCTTGATTCGCAGAAACCACAACAGCTTCGCAAACCGAAGTGCGCTTAGCCATGAGCGCTAGGCCTTCGGCTACCCCAAGCCTGCAAAGCAGCCGTGCCCATACTTGGCACTCCACAAGATCCTGGCCTGCAACGGTGCACTGCACGACGTCACTTGCGGAAGGGGCTGCCTGGTGGTCTTCAAACTGGTTGTAAGTAGACAGGGAGCCTTCCGGCATGGCTACAGCACCCAGCTTGGCATTCGCCTGCCAAGGGTTTTGGATGCCAATGATCCACGGGTCCAGCTTCTGTTCGTTGCGTCCCCATACGGTCATGTCGCCGCCAGCCAAGATCAGGCCTTGCTGCAGGGACATATGCCTGCGGATATATTCGGCTAACCGTTTGATGGACCAGCTTCTATCAATACCACGCAAGTCAATGTTGGAGTGTACAGGCAGTTTAATGGATTTCAAAGACGGATCGACTTCCCATTCCAACGCGGCAGTTGATGCAGCCAGGGCTTCATTCGTTTCATTAGGCAGGAGTGGATTATAGTTGCCATCCGTGACGGCTTGATACATTTCAGCAAGGAAGAGTACCTCTAGCATCGTGTTGGAGACCATACAGTTCTCGCCGGCCAAGGTATTTAATAGGCTGATTTCACTATCAGCGAGTATGCGACTGAAACGTTTCTCCATTTGGTGAAACCAGTCAGTGGCCAGCTTCTTGATAGGGGCATAGTCTTTCTCCTCGCAGCTGAGCAGAAGTTCCACATTGGATTCAATGGCTTGAAATTGAAAGGAATGAAAGGATGGTGCAATAGGCTCCATAAGGTTTCCTCTTTTCTTCGTGTCCTTACGCCTTATTATAGGAGGGTTAACTGAGATTCAATTGATAGTTAGCTGAAAAAATACTGAAAACTCCGGTAAGGTTATCTTAGATCGCCCATCTTCAGCAACCTTTCAGCCACTGCTCAGGTTGTTTTTAGGCAGGATATGGGATACTGGGTATAGAAAGCTTTAAGGCAGGAAACTTATTCGGGAGGAAGACGCCCCATGCGCCAATTAAAAGGGATTAAAATATTACTCGTAGATGACGAGCCACATATCTTGGAGTTTCTGGAATTAGGTTTAACGAATGAAGGCTTTGAAGTGATGACAGCATCGGATGGGCTTTCAGCCATTACGACATGCAATAAATTTCAGCCGCATATTGCGATTTTGGACGTGATGATGCCGGGTATGGACGGATTTGAAGTATGCCGCATGATTAAGAAGACGGAGAATGTCGCCGTCATCATGCTGACTGCCAAGGATGAAGTGGATGATCGGGTGAAGGGACTCACGCTGGGCGCGGACGATTACATGGTCAAACCGTTTAGCTTTGAGGAATTGCTTGCCAGGATCTATGCCCGGATTCGCAATCATTTTCCCAACTTGTTCGGTGAGGTTGTCATCGGACCTCTGCGAATGGATGACCGCCGGAAGGAAATCAGCTTGCACGATAAAGTGCTGGAGCTATCGCCAACTGAATATGAGTTGCTTAAATTTATGGCGATTAACCACGGGCTTGTGCTCAGCAAATCGATGATCCTCGATAAAGTCTGGGGTTACGATTTCGGAGGCGAAGAAAATATTGTCGAGGTGTACATCCGCTCCTTGCGCGATAAGCTGGGAGATAAGGAACATAAGCTGATCCGCACGATTCGCGGCGCCGGTTACCGGATGGATTTGACATGAAAAGGCGTGGCAGGTTTGCCGACCTCTTCGTGATGGGTTCCTTGAAATTTCAGCTATTATCGCGATCATTGCTAGTCATGTCTGCCCTGCTTCTGCTCATTGGCGTATTTCAATATGTCGTTATGCAGAAGTTCATGTATCAGAATAAAGCGGAGACGATTCGCAATCAATTGGCGGCGCTCCCGCCGAATATGTGGCGCTCCGTCGGGGGGGATTTTCAAGGCCCCATAGGAACGCCTTCGTTTCCGAAACAAGAACAAGAACGCAATAATAACCGTGCCGATAATGGGGGAGACCCGCAGCGAATCTTCGTCTCGGAATTGTCGATTGCTTTGATTGATGCCAGCGGTAATTATAAGCTGATGTCGACACAAAATGAGCAGCCTACACCGCAGCTTCCGCCTTCGGAATATGTTGCGATGATGGCCAAGAGAATGAAGCTGCCATATAAGATTATGAATGACGCCAATGGCAGCGAGCAATTGGTCGTTTTTCATCAAATTGGCGGCGAACCGGAGCGGTCAAGGGGAAATGCCGGCATACAGGGCATGATTCAAGCAAGCACGAGCACCGCACCATTGAAAGATGTGCTGGCTCAGCAGTTGGTGACCTTCATCTTCCTTTCTTTGTTAGCGCTTATATTCGGCTTGCTGGGCTTCCTTCCCGTGTTGAGGCGGACGCTGGTGCCGCTTTCTAATATGGTCGATACCGTGAAGCAAATTGATGCCGGGAATCTGAATGAACGTTTTCCAGCGCATCAAGGACAAGTGGAAATTGATCAGTTGGCTGTTTCTTTCAACAGCATGTTGGAGCGGCTGGAATTTTCTTTCGAGGCGGAAAAGGAAGCCAAAGAGCAGATGCGACGATTCGCGGCCGATGCCTCGCACGAATTGAGAACGCCGCTCACCTCGATTCACGGCTTTCTGGAAGTGCTGCTTCGCGGGGCTTATCAACAGCCCGAGCAACTGCTGAAAGCGCTGAAAAGCATGCACGGCGAATCCGTGCGCATTAATAAATTAGTCGAGGATCTCCTCATGCTCGCGCGCCTGGATCGTACCCCGTCTTTCCATAAGACGGATGGTGTGCTTGATGAGCTGCTGCGCGAAATGGAGCATCAACTCCGTCTGCTTGCAGGAGACAGGACGGTTACGTTCCGGCTAGAGCCGCAGACACATTGTCTGTATGATCCGGACAAAATCAAACAGGTTGTGCTCAACTTGTTTCACAACGCCGTTCAGCACACCCATCCGGAGACAGGCCAGCTCAGCCTTTCCCTGGCGACAAGGGAGGCAGGCGTCGTCGAGATCGCCATTCAAGACAATGGGCCGGGAATTGCTCCGGAGCATCTCCCTCATTTGTTCGATCGCTTCTACCGCATCGATTCCTCGCGGGCCAGACGCAGCGGCGGAGCCGGACTGGGCTTGTCGATCACGCAGACGATCGTCGAACTCCACGGCGGTATGATCGAGGTGGAGAGTGAAGTAGGGGGCGGCAGCACATTCAAGGTGCTGCTGCCTGTAGGGAAGTGAGAGAAGCCTTATCCCGCGTTGGGGGATAAGGCTTTTTTTGCGTTGTTGCAGGCGCGCTGGTATAGTGAAGTCCCTTCCAACCGCCTCACCGTGTGTTTTAAATGGACAACTATTCCGGCAAGCTTGGCTTTAATGGAGATCGCCTTCTTGCTGCTTCTACCCCGCTCCCCGCCAAATAGCGGATCGTAGTTCCTTTTCACGCTGCGCTCTGCGTCATCGCATTCGCCCAAAGGGAACTAGGTTCCGCTAAAAAGCTGAAAACTGCCTAATTCCACGCCAAAGGGAACTACGGTCCGCTATTTCACCATTTCCCGGTCGGAATCTGCATTTTCCGCTTAAATAGCGTACCTCAGTTCCCCTTCATGCTGCTTCTACCCCGGTCCCCGCCAAATAGCGGATCATAGTCCCTTTTCACGCTGCGCTCGGTGTCATCGCATAAAGGGAACTAGGGATCCGCTAAAAAGCTGAAAACTGCCTAATTCCACGCCAAAGGGAACTACGGTCCGCTATTTCACCATTTCCCGGTCGGAATCTGCATTTTCCGCTTAAATAGCGTACCTCAGTTCCCCTTCGTGCTGCTTCTACCCCGGTCCCCGCCAATTAGTGGATCGTAGTTCCTTTTCACGCTGCGCTCGGTGTCATCGCATTCGCCCAAAGGGAACTAGGATCCGCTAAAAAGCTGAAAACTGCCTAATTCCACGCCAAAGGGAACTACGGTCCGCTATTTCACCCTTTCCCGGTCGGAATCTGCATTTTCCGCTTAAATAGCGTACCTCAGTTCCCCTTCATGCTGCTTCTACCCCGGTCCCCGCCAAATAGCGGATCGTAGTTCCTTTTCACGCTGCGCTCGGTGTCATCGCATTTGCCCAAAGGGAACTAGGTTCCGCTAAAAAGCTGAAAACTGCCTAATTCCACGCAAAAGGGAACTACGGTCCGCTATTTCACCCTTTCCCGGTCGGAATCTGCATTTTCCGCTTAAATAGCGTACCTCAGTTCCCCTTCGTGCTGCTTCTACCCCGGTCCCCGCCAAATAGCGGATCATAGTTCCTTTTCACGCTGCGCTCGGTGTCATCGCATTCGCCCAAAGGGAACTAGGATCCGCTATTGCGGTAAATCGGCGGAGCAAGGCCACCTCGCGGATCGTAGATGCGTTATTTTACGCAAATCCCGCGTCATTTCGAGGGTGAAACAATGAAATAGAGGAACGACGATCCGCGGAAGCCCCATGTTGAGCGGTTCACGCCCAAATAGCGAATCTACGATCCCTCTGAGCCCCATTTGTCCTGCCGGCGGAGGGAGATAGATGATAGGGGAGAACCTGTAGAGCAGATGCTTCCATTTTCAGCCAACCCTCAGAAACTTCTCAACGAACACTCAGTTTATACTCAGATGGGATTCAGGTAAGGGGGCTATACTTGGTTTTGTAAGGAAGAAACAAACAAAAAATATAAGAAAAAGGTGGAAACAAATGATGAAAAACATCGGCAGAAAAATTCTTACAGGTTCATTGGTAGCTTCTTTCGTACTCGGAGTTGGTTTTGTTGGCGCCCTACATAATCAAGCATTTGCAGATACGGCAACAGGTTCGACAACTAACGCAACGACGCAGGAAGCACATGGCGGTAAAGGTCGTGGTGATTTTGGAAACCGTGGCGGCTTCCATGGCAACAATGTGGTGAAAGAGACAGCAACTATTCTGGGCGTTGAAGAAAGTGCCGTTCAGGAAGCGTTGAAAGCTGATAAAACGTTGGCTGCATTTGCCGTGGAAAAAGGACTAACCGAAGCGGACTTTCTGGCCAAATTAGTTGCAGCTGAAACGGCATCGCTTACAGAGCAAGTGACAGCAGGCAAAATCACCCAAGAACAAGCGGATAAGGTTATCGCGGGTCTATCGGATCAATTAACGAAACAGATCCAGGGCAAAGGTTTCGGCGGCGGCGGATTCCCTGGTGGAGGCCAAGACCAGTTCCCAGGCGGAGATCGCGGCGGCAAAGGAAGCAATTTGATCGCGCAAACAGCTACGATTCTTGGCGTAGAGCAAAGTGTTGTGCAGGATGCTGTGAAATCAGGCAAAACGCTGGCCGCTTTTGCGGTGGAGAAGGGGCTGACAGAAGCTGACTACGTGGCGAAACTGGTTGCAGCAGAAACAACGTCCATCAATGCAGAGGTCACAGCTGGCAAATTGACGCAAGAGCAAGCGGACAAGAAGCTGTCCGGTCTTTCCGACCGCTTGACGAAGCAAGTAGAAAGCACGCGTCCTGAGGGCGGTCAAGAAGGCAGAAGAGGCCCTGGCGGTCACGGTGGCCCTGGTGGATTCTTTGGCAACCCTGAGTTAGTAACGTCCATTCTTGGCATCACGCAGGATGAGCTCAGAACTGAGCTGGAAGCGGGTAAATCCCTCGTAGATGTAGCCACATCCAAAGGCATCAGTGAAGACGACTTGATCAGCAAAATAAAAGATGGCCTGACAGACAGCATCAAAAAACAAGTAGAGCAAAAAGGCACGGACCACAAACGTCCGGATGGCAAAGCGGGCAAGGGCGCCGCAGCACCGGCACCGACTGCAGCAGCCGCTGCAACAAACTAAGAGCCGGAATCCGGTTCATCAAAACGAAATGATAAATCAACCGCTGCCCCCTTGAGGGAAAGTGGTTGATTTTTTGTATTGACACCTTTTAGGAGATGATCTATAGTAAGAACAACCTAATACCAAGTTAGTAGATCGGAATTGTGAATTTAAGCATTCGCCAAGAGAATGGAGGGCTCAAGTTGAACATCGAGAACATCGAAGCATTCGTTTATGTGATTCATTATGGCAGCTTCAACAAGGCAGCGGAAGTCCTCTATCTGTCTCAGCCATCGGTCACAGCGCGAATACAGTCCCTGGAGCGTGAGTTGGATTGTCGACTTTTTGATCGCATAGGCAAACAGACTTCTCTAACGGATGACGGGAAGAAGTTTCTGCCCTTTGCCCAGCAGCTTTTGCAAACCTTTCAGAAAAGTAAGATTCAGCTAAAACAAAAAAGAACACTGCCGAACGAACTGCGCGTAGGGTGTACCGTGTCCGTTTCCAATTATATCATTCCAACGATTATACCGAAGCTCAAGCACAAATATCCTGACGTTAACTATAAACTCTCCACAGCGGCTTCTGAGGATATCATCAATAGGGTGCTGAACCGCGAACTGGATCTCGGTTTTGTTCGTAATATCAGCCATCCGAATCTCCTCTCTGCCAAAGCCTATGATGACCCTATTCGTCTATATGTCTATGCAGGCCATCCTTTTACTCAGAAGGCAGAGGTCTCGCTTGAAGAGATTGGCGAATATTCCCTGGTTTTCTTCGAGTGCGGTTCCCTGGACTGGATGCGAATCCATCGGTTATTTGCCAGTATGAACCAGCCGCCGAGCATTGAGTTTCAGACAGATAATCTGGAAACGGCCAAGAAGCTCGTGCTGCAAGGCGCAGGCATCGCGTTTCTGCCCAGTCTATGCGTGGAACAGGAAGTCAGGGACGGGAAGCTCTTTCCAATCGATTTCCCGCAAACCGCGGGCATTTCCTTACAGACGAATATGATCGCTCTGAACGGAGAGAACGCGATATTTTTCAATAGCGCCTTAGATTTGTGTAAGGGAATTGCTCAGTCGATCCGAGAACATATATGACTTTTGAATATGCATATAGAAAAACTCTATTATCCAGTTGCTGCACTTGATGATAAATTAAAGGCATAGCTATAATCCATACTTAACAGGTAGGAATTATTAGCATTAAATTTAAACAGAAGATACAATGGAGGGGTTCACGATGAAACAATTGACAACACTTGCTGTGACAACACTAACTTTAGCCTTGGTGGTAGCAGGCTGCGGCTCCAAAAGCACGGCAACAGATGCATCCCCTAAAGCTGCTGCAGAAGGCAGCAAAGCTCCAACTGCAAGCGCTGCTGCAACAGCACCTGTCAAAACGAAAAAAATCATCGTAGGAACTGGCACACAGTTTCCTAACGTAGCTTTCCTAGATAAAGACGGTAAACTTACCGGTTATGATATTGAACTTGTGAAAGAACTGGATAAACGTCTTCCAGAGTATGAATTTGAATTTAAAACGATGGATTTCGCGAACTTGCTGCTTAGCCTCGAAACGAACAAAATCGATTTCGTCGCTCATGAAATTGAGAAGAACAAGGAAAGAGAGCAGAAATATCTGTTCAATAACGAGCCATACGCTTACTGGAAAACAAAAGTCATAGTAGCCAAGGACAACACAACAGTGAAGTCTATTGATGATTTGAAAGGCAAGAAAGCTTTGACAACAGCAACGAGCGCGGAAGCGACACTGCTGGAAAACTACAATAAAGCACACGACAATGCGATCAAAATTGTGTATCAAAGCGGTGCTGCCAACGATTTAGTCAATCAACTTACAACAGGACGTGCGGACGGCGCGCTAGGAGCAGATTTCTTGCTGCCGCTGGTTGATCCCCAAAGCAAACTGAAAGCAATCGGCCCTATTATCGAAGAGGCTGAGGTTCGTTTCTTGTTCCGCAAAAATGATAAAGACGGCCAAGAACTTGCTGATAAAATCGACGCTGCACTGAAGGCTGTCAAGGCTGACGGGACACTTTCGAAGCTGAGCACACAGTGGTTGGGCGGAGATTTCACGAAAAAAGAAGATACCAAGTAAAGTTCCTACAACGATTAAAGGAAAGGTGAGATCGCCGTCATGGCCAACCAATTCGATATCACCTATGTATTTGATTTTTTGCCCAAATTATTGTCCTACATCGACATAACGTTGTTCATTGTTGCTTGCTCCATGCTGCTCGGCATCCTTTTTGGACTTCTCATTGCCCTGCCTCGACTGTATAAAGTGCCGGTGCTGCAGCGGTTGTCACAGATCTACGTCTCTTTCTTTCGAGGGACGCCGATTCTGATCCAGCTATTCTTGATTTACTACGGGCTGCCGGAGATGTTGAAAGCCATTCATGTGGATGTTTCCAAAGCGCCGGTATTAACGTTCGTCATCTTGACGTTTGCCCTTCACTCCGGAGCTTATATCTCTGAGGTGATCCGGGCAGCCGTCAAAGCTGTCGATAAAGGCCAGGTAGAGGCTGCTTATGCCGTCGGAATGACCGGGTACCAAGCGTTCACCCGCATTATTGCTCCGCAGGCACTGGCCATATCGCTTCCCAATTTTACGAATCTACTGATTGCCAACCTTAAGGATACATCGCTTGCTTTCTCGCTTGGCGCCATGGAGCTTATGGGCAAAGCGCAGACATTGGGGGCTGCCACGCAGCACTTTTTTGAAACTTATGTGTCTTTATCGATTATTTATTTCATCATTTGTTTCGGGCTTGAGAAGCTGTTTATTTCTATTGAGAAACGACTTCTTGCACATGAACAACCGTTGGTGACAGAAGAACGTCAGCCGCTATCGCGCCGTTGGTTCAAAGGCGTCTGGTCTTCTCAACCGGATAAAGGAGGCTTCCAAGCATGAAGATAGATCCTGCGTTCATTTGGACCGCCTTTGTTCAATTGCTGTCTGCCCTGCCGACGACTTTGATTATTACTGCTGTTTCCGTCTTTTTTGGATTTCTGATCGGAACAGCGATAGCTTTAATCCGACTATATCGAGTGCCTTTTATCCATTACCTAGCTACGGCTTATGTTACATTTGTTCGTGGTACACCGATGCTGATGCATTTGCTGCTTATCTATTTCGGACTGCCGATGCTCATTGACGCCGTCGCGACTGCGATGGGTTGGAGCTTCCGCTCGGTATCCATTCCGATGATCGGTTTCGCCTTTCTTTCCTTCTCTATTACAGCAGGAGCCTACCTCTCTGAAGTGGTGAGATCAGGGATCGTGTCCATTAATCGGGGGCAAATGGAAGCTGCTTATTCGATCGGGATGACGACGACGCAGGCGCTTCGACGCATTATTTTACCACAAGCGCTGGCTGTCAGCTTACCCAATCTATCCAATACGCTGATCGGGATGCTGCATGGTTCCACATTAGCTTTTACCGTATCGGTCGTTGAAATTAATGCCAAAGCGCAAATTGTCGCAACAACCAACTGGAAATTTTTCGAAGCCTATATCGCCGCTGCCATCTTGTTCTGGGGAATTACCTTCTTGATCGAACGAGCAACAGGCCTGCTGGAGAAGCGAATCAATCTGTATAACCGAGGTGGCGTATCATGATCCGAATGGCCAATATCACCAAATCGTTTGGTAAAAATGAGGTCTTGAAAGGGATTAACCTAACTGTCAAAAAAGGGGAAGTGGTTTGTATCCTTGGTCCCAGCGGGTCCGGCAAAACAACCCTTCTGCGCTGCATGAACTATTTGGAGAAACCGAATAACGGCGAAGTGACCATCGGAGATTTCACTGTCAATTGCAAACGCCCCAGCAAGCAGGATATTCATACTCTCAGGCAAAAAACAGCGATGGTTTTCCAGCACTACAATCTGTTCAAACATAAAACCGTGCTCGAGAATGTGATGGAAGGACTCGTTATCGTTCAGAAGCAGCCCAAGGATAAAGCGCGGGAAACCAGCGTGAAGGTGTTGGAGAAAGTAGGGCTGGGCAGTAAGCTGGACGCTTATCCTAGCCAACTATCCGGCGGTCAGCAGCAGCGGGTGGGCATTGCGCGTGCGCTTGCTTTGAATCCAGAGGTCATTCTATTCGACGAACCTACTTCCGCGCTTGATCCCGAACTGGTTGGCGAGGTTCTGGATGTTATTCAGAAAATCGCTAAGGAAGGCATCACGATGATTGTTGTCACGCATGAAATGGGCTTTGCTCGTGAAGTTTCCAATCATGTCGTGTTTATGGATGAAGGCGTGATCGTCGAGGAGGGCAAGCCGCAGGAAATTTTCGGTGCTGCCAAAGAAGAACGCACAAGACAGTTTTTGAAACGAATTACGCCTGAATGGAGCTATAACATATAACGTCCGAATCGGAATGGAGTGAGTGGTCATGGGAATTAAACTTAGTATATTGGACCAAAGCGTTGTTTTTCCTGGGGAGACTGCCGTTGATGCCTTCAAACACACCATCCAGCTAGCGCAGAAGGCGGAAGCTTTGGATTATACGCGTTTCTGGGTATCGGAGCATCATGATTCTGAACAGGTAGCGGGGTCATCACCGGAAGTGTTGATTTCACATCTGCTTGCCAAAACAGAGCGCATTCGCATTGGCTCCGGCGGTATCATGCTGCAGCATTACAGCCCCTACAAGGTGGCTGAGAATTTCAATGTGCTGGCTTCCCTGGCGCCGGGCCGGGTCGATCTTGGTGTAGGTCGCGCGCCGGGCGGACTGCCTCGCTCTACCAAAGCCTTGCAGCAAGGTATTGTAGAAGCTACTTCTCTCGCGGATAAATTGAGCGAGCTGCAGCAGTTCGTGCAGAATAAATTGCATGATGATCACCCTCTGAAGGGTCTGCGCGTCTCGCCAATTCCTACAGTACCTGTGGATATCTATATCCTTGGAGCCAGCGCGGCAAGCGCGCAATCAGCAGCTGAAGCAGGCCTTCCTTATGTATTCGCACAGTTCATCAACGGGGATCATGCGATCGCTGAAGCGGCATTCGAGGCTTATCAGCAAAACTTTAATTTCGAAAAAGGCACACAACCAAGACTGCTTCTGGCGCTTTCTCTCATCGTAGCAGATACGGAAGAAGAAGCCATTGAACTGGCTGGCGAATATAAAAATGTGAAAATTCATTTGGAAAATGGCAAGACCTTAACGGTGGGTACGCTTGAACAAGCCGAGGAATACGGCCGCCAAACACAAGCTAAGTTCACTGTAGAGGAGAAGCAAGCTGAGATTACGAAGGGAACGAAAGAAACGGTGCGTCAGAAATTGCTGGAGATCCAGCAGAAATACGGCATCGAAGAATTCATCGTAACCACATCGGTCAAAGATTTCGCCAAGCGCCTGCGTTCCTTCGAACTGCTTAGTGAGGCATTCTCGGAAACCTTGGTCTAGGTTCGAAGGAGGAATGAAAATGAGTACATCAACTTCGGAGCGGACGCTGCCGGAATTTGCACAGAAGCTGGTCGATATTCGGCGTCATTTGCATCAGAATCCGGAATTATCGCATGAGGAAATCCAGACAACAGCCGCGATTCGCGCTTGGCTCACTGAAGCTGACATTCGCATTGCGAACTTCCCGCTCAAAACTGGACTGATCGCTGAAGTTGGCGGGAAACAGCCGGGGCCGATCATCGCGATTCGCGCGGATATAGATGCTTTGCCGATTCAAGAGGAAACGGGCTTTGCCTACGCCTCGCTGGTTGCAGGAAAGATGCACGCATGCGGGCATGATTTCCACACGGCGGCGGTCCTGGGAGCTGCGTTTCTGCTCAAGGAGCGGGAGAGTGAGCTGAAAGGAACGATCAGATTCGTGTTCCAGCCCGCTGAGGAGAAAGCGCAAGGCGCTGAACAAGTCATCAAAAGCGGT
Organism: Paenibacillus sp. HWE-109; assembly: GCF_022163125.1. Lineage (NCBI taxonomy): Bacteria > Bacillati > Bacillota > Bacilli > Caryophanales > Paenibacillaceae > Paenibacillus > Paenibacillus sp. HWE-109. Next base: position 7,849,988 of record NZ_CP091881.1, read on the forward strand.
GCTCTCGATGGCGTGCGGGCGATCTATGGCATGCATAACAAGCCCGATCTTCCTGTCGGTACGATAGGGATCAAGTCTGGTCCTTTGATGGCGGCGGCAGATGGCTTTGTCATCGAAGTCGAAGGGCTTGGCACCCATGCGGCGGTTCCCGAAGCGGGCATTGACCCGATTGTGACCGGAGCGCATATCGTGACTGCGCTGCAATCGATCGTAAGCCGCAACATTAGCTCCCTGCAAAGCGCGGTCATCAGTGTAACGCGTATTCACAGCGGTACGGCCTGGAATGTTATTCCGGACAAAGCGATACTGGACGGCACGCTTCGCACGTTCGAAGAGAGCGTAAGATCGCTGATTATCAAGCGGTTTGAGCAAGTCGTACACGGCGTAGCAGCCGCCTATGGCACCAAAGCTGTTGTGCGCTGGGTCAAAGGGCCGCCGTCGGTATTCAATGACAGCGAATTAGCGCTTTTGGCAACCGATGCAGCCCGTGAGGCGGGCTTGGAAGTCATTACACCTTCGCCCTCCCCGGCTGGCGAGGATTTCGCTTTCTACCAGAAAAAAATTCCTGGTGTGTTCGTATTCATGGGCACCGAGGGTTCACAAGAATGGCATCATCCGGCTTTCGATTTAGACGAACGAGCTTTGCCTATCAGCGCTAATTACTTTGCTGTTTTAGCTGAAAAAGCGTTGAAAGAGCTATCATCCGACATTCCACTGGAGGTATCGCCATGAGTCAAGCAACCCCCGATTTACCGTCCTATTTGCACACACATGATCAACTGCAAGAAGCCATTCAGGGGCTTAGCGAAGCTCAATTGACATGGAAGTCCGCACCTGAGAAATGGAGTGTGACCGAGGTTCTTTCCCATTTGGCCGATCACAACATCGTCGTGTCTTTCCGAATCCGCGCGATTATTTCCGGCGCATCGGCGCAGCTGCCAGCTTTTGACCAAGATCCATGGGTCAGCAGCGCCAAAGCGAATGAAGGCTCGGCATCGGATATTTTAGCGGTGTTTCAGGCGTTATTAGTTTATAACCATTTACTATTTAAGCGATTATCCAACGAGGATTGGGCGAAAACAGGCGTTAATTTCAAAGGACAAATTCTCACATTAACAGATGTTGTTCAGTCCTTCGTCGCTCATGTTCAGGTTCATTTGGCTCAAATCGCACGGATTAAGAATGAATTGGAAGCGCGTGTATAAGGGAGGGTTTACGTATGGCGGATGCAAAAGAGCTTGAAATTCGGGAAGCCACGGAGGCTGACCGGGACGCAATTCGCAAAGTCCTGGAAGACGCTTATGGACAATATCGCGCAGTCCTGCCTCCTGAAGGCTGGAATCAATATAGAGAAAACATTATTGCTTCTGTTGATAGTGATAAGCCAACGGCTCGCATAATTGCTTTAATCGATGGGGAAGTTGTCGGGAGCTCGCAGTTGTTCCTGTCTTCTGAAGCCGCCTATGGGCTGCCGGAACTTGAGATCCAGTCGCCTATCATTCGTTTATTGGCTGTTTCGCCAAGTGCCAGAGGGCGCGGAATCGCTACAGCTCTGATCAAAGAACACGTTAGACGCGCTAGAGAGTTAGGAGCAGCAACGCTGCATTTGCACACCTCAGACATGATGGAATCCGCTGTGAAGCTCTACGAGCGACTCGGCTTTGAACGCGCTCAGGATAAAGATATTCATAAAGGTGAGACGCTCGTCAAGAGCTACCGGCTGCAGCTGCAAACCGCAGCTATATTATGAAAGGACGGAGATAACCATGGCTAAGCAAAAACAAATTAAATTGGGTGCCATCATTCATGGCGTTGGCGGTAATGTTTCGGGCTGGAGACACCCGGATGCGATTACGGATGCAAGTGTGAACTTTGGTTTTTACAAACAGCAGGCTCAGAAAGCGGAATCCGGTAAATTCGACCTAGTGTTCATCGCGGATGGTCTTTTTATTACTGAGAAATCAATTCCGCATTTCCTCAATCGTTTTGAGCCGATTACGATCCTGTCTGCCTTGGCTGCGGTCACTTCGCATATCGGCCTTGTGGGCACGTTATCGACGTCCTATAGTGAACCCTTTACGGTGGCTCGCCAATTCGCGTCCATTGATAAAATCAGCGATGGGCGTTCAGGCTGGAACATTGTAACCTCTCCGCTTGAAGGCTCAGCCAAGAACTATAGCAAAGAACAGCACCCAACACATCCTGAGCGCTATCGCATTGCGAATGAATATTTGGAAGTAACGCGCGGCTTATGGGATTCTTGGGAAGACGATGCTTTCGTTCGTGATAAAGAGAGCGGCGTGTTTTTTGATCCTAGCAAGCTGCATACGTTGAATCATAAGGGCGAATTTTTCTCCGTGCAGGGTCCCTTGAATATTGCTCGCTCGAGACAAGGTCAGCCTGTTATTTTCCAAGCAGGGGCGTCGGAAGATGGCCGCGCGTTTGCGGCGAAAGTGGCGGATGCGATCTTCGCAGGACATGAGACGATTGAAGACGCGAAAGCGTATTATGCG